>NZ_CAWOOJ010000042.1:0-3520 GCF_963883145.1 Escherichia sp. E4385 | reverse complement strand
TGCGTGTCCGTTCACCGCTTTCTTTCGCCAGCCTGTGCCAGACTGTTATCTGAATGGCTTAAATGGTGTGGAGGCAGAACGGTGAAAAAATGGCTTGCGACCCTTATCGATGACTTGAAGTTTCTGGGGGCGGAGTTTAAGAGAGAGTTTTCGGATCTGGGTATTACCCCTGTGACGGCCGAGCAACATCAGCAGAGAATAGCTGAAATGCGCCGTTCCACTGTAGCTGGGAAGTTATCCCGGGGTGTTTTGCAAATCAGAGACGGGGTACTGACCTGGTATGGCATGAAAACGAAATGGTAGGCTTCCACCCGGAAATCCGGGCAGGAAAACCGGGAAAAATCGCGGTTTAACCTGCTTTTTTGTGCCAGGTCGGAGGTCATGCACTGCGCTGCATAATCATTCATAGGTCGTAAACGCGCTCGGATCGATTCTGCCGTGTTTTTGCCGAGTAAACAGTGGTTTTCATCGTCTTCGCGCTGAAATCGCACTCAGCGCGTTTCTGCGGTGCGTACAATTAAGGGATTATGGTAAATCTTTCGCGGTGCTCAAAAAAAATCACATAAAGTATTGCAAGATCGCTCAATCAGCCTTATATATTGATGTGCGGGTGATACAAATATTTGTATCGATATTGCAAAAGTGACAGATGCGAGTATAATGCCGCACCCTGTAAACCCATGCTATGTTTGTTTTTGTAGCAGGGTGGTTTGCACGCTTCATCAACTCACAGAACTTACAGGAGAGAGCTATGCTGCACACCAAGAGTGAGCCGTTTGCCCCCTTTTTTAAGGACTCTGTAGAGCTGAATATGATTTCCTTGAAATCAAAGTTGATCATTATCCTTACAGAGTTAATTCGCGAGAAAGGGTGGTCTCAAAGAGTTGCAGCAGAGAAGCTTGGTGTGAGTCAGCCAAGAGTTAGCAACTTAATGAATGGCCAGATATCTAAGTTTGCAATAGATACCCTTTTAGAAATGCTTTGCAGAATAGGGTTTGTTATGGATGTGTCTTTTCGGCCGCATGATAAAGAAAGCCCTATTGATGTTAAAGTAAAAAAAGCAGTGGTGTGACCCACTGCGATTACTGTTTGCCTTTTGTTTTTACACGATTTTTGATATTTGTTTATATCGTTCTTTGATTGTTTCCTCTTCGGATTTTGGGGTCCCATCAGATGTTTTTGAAAAAGCGTGTAGTATGAAAATTTGCTCTTTCCCTACTACATAAACCAGTCTGTATGCTGGCTTTCCATTTTTTGTCCATTCCATGACCCCTTTTCCGAGGCCGTTCATTGGCTTTGTTTTTCTGATAGGTTGAATTCCGCACTGTAAGCGGACTATCTCTACCAAGACCTCATCAAACATGGCTTTTGTGAATGATTTTTTTAGGTCTTTTTCGGCACCGCCAACATATACGATTTCTTTCATTAGCACCTCCTTACTTGTGTCGTCGATTAATAGCGTTCATACGCATACCTCTGTAGGTTGTAGTTGTCACTGTATTAAAAACAGGCAGATTTCCAATTATTCATTATACGGGCTAATGAGATAATTCCGGAAGCTTGATTATATAAATTTTTGTATGTCAGCGAACTGATCGCTTGCTTTTTGAACGATTGGTGCGATGCATTTATCGTTTTCTGTAATCTCTGAATCGTTTTCTTGACGCGGGATTAAGTCAGGCTTAGTCTGGGGATGAAAAAAAACCGCCTGGGGAGGCGGTTTTTTTCAAAGGTTCAATGAGTTGGGGAACTCGTTGAACCAGGTAACTGGCTTACACGGAGCGCAGATACCAAAACTTGTCTTTTCAGTTTAGCCGTAGTCAGGCTGCTACTTCAAGAACTCTTGTGTAGTAAGTTCTGCAATCTCACTCCGTGAATCTAGTTACCAGTGGCTACCGCCAATGGCGTGTTGTCGTGCCTTTTCGGATTGGAATCAAGAAGATAGTTGCCGAAATTGGCGTGGTAGTCGGACTGAACGGGGGGGTCGTGCATACAGTCCAGCTTGGAGCGAACTGCCTACCCGGAACTGAGTGTCAGGCGTGGAATGAGATAAACGCGGCCATAACAGCGGAATGACACCGGTAAACCGAAAGGCGGGAACAGGAGAGCGCACGAGGGAGCCACCAGGGGGAAACGTCTGGTATCTTTATAGTCCTGTCGGGTTTCGCCACCACTGATTTGAGCATTAATTTTTGTGATGCTCGTCAGGGGGGCGGAGCCTATGGAAAAACGCCCCTGCGGGGCGTGGCCTTATGCTCTGTCTTTGGTTGCGCTCCCCGTATGGTTATCTTCTGTCTTACTTGTCACTTAGTCAGCTCCGTCCGCTCGCCGCAGATAAGTGACCGAGCGTAGCGAGCGAACGATCGAGGAAGCGGAAGAGAACCTGATTTCACATGGAGCACTGACGCTGTGATGACGAAACAACAGAAAGCTGCGCTTAATATGGCGACGTTTATCCAAGGGCAGACCCTGCTTTTGTTGGAAAAGCTTAATGAACTCGATCTCGATGTTGAGGCGGATCTTTGCGAAAAGCTCCATGAGGATGCGGAACAACTTTGTCGCACTCTGACTATTCGTCTGGATGGTCATCAGGGGGATTTATAATGGCCCGGGTATCTATTAGCGAAGCGGCGCGCCTTGCCAGTGTCAGTCGTCCAACTATTTACAAGTTACTCAAATCTGGTGAGTTAAGTTACACCTCAGTTGTAAAGCATGGAAAAACTGTAAAAGTTATTGATACTACAGAGCTTATTCGTGTTTTCGGTTCTCTTGCTTTTGACAGTGAACGTGACAATGTCGTTGTAAAATTTGACGATCACTCTACATGTGTTAACAGCGATTTTTTACAGGATTTACAGCATCAGGTGGCACTTTTGCAGGCAGAAAACGCCGGGCTGAAAGATGCAGTGAATGCCCGGGATGAACATATCAACTCACTTCGTCAGGCCATGCAGCTGCTGGAGCATAAACAGGGCACTGCCGATCCTCAGCATGTCCCTGCAAAGTCCTGGTGGCAGTTCTGGAAATCCCGCTGAGTCATTACCACGCATTCCGGCCATAGCGTTCGGCCTGCCACTCAGTTTCTGTCGGATATGGATTTTTGTGCCTTTTCGTCCTGCTAATTTTCCTGCACGTTTGACTTCTTATGGCTGAGAAAGGCCAGAAAATCGTGTCACACCCCACGCAGTATACACTGCTCAGCCGGAAGCCTTTGCTGGCAAGGCTTCCGGGGGTATACCCCCTCATGTATGAAATGGTATACCAGAAGGTGTTTTTATGCCGTAAAAGCCAGTCGTGGTGAGGCCTGAAGGCGGTATACCAGATGGTGAATGGCATGGTATACCAGAAAGGTCTTTATGACCGCGGCGATACCTTTCCTGATAAGGTATTGCTTCTGGTATACCCATTTTCTGTTTGCACGATGCAATGTCTGTATCTCCCTCTTTGCGCGTTATGGATAAAAAAACTGTCATGACTGCGCCCAGACACCCTGCCAGTGCCTCACGACCCCGCAATAAAT
>NZ_CAWOOJ010000041.1:0-2931 GCF_963883145.1 Escherichia sp. E4385 | reverse complement strand
AATATCTCGTACTGCGTTCCCTGTCCGTTCAGGCTCTCCCCGTCATGGCTGTAGTACCCCGGCCACCCCGGCGTTTTGAACGTATAATCCTGCGTCTCCACCGACGCCACGCTTATCTGCGCCCGGTAACGAAACTCACTGATGTACTCCGTCGTTCCCCCGGTCGTCGTGTCCGGGTTAAACGCCAGCGCACCCATTCCCGTCAGCCCCGCCACGTCATCACACACCGCCAGCTTCTGTTCCGGCCCTTCCTGACCACACCGCTCATAAAAGAAGATACCCTCCTCCGCCCACAGCCGGGTCAGGAACGCCAGGTCGCTCTCCCCGTACTGCACGCAGAACTCCCGCGCCGGATGGTCTTCATAAAACAGCCGCATCCATGCTGTCACCCCGTTCTCTTCAAGAAGCTGTACTGATATCGTCTGAATGTCCTGCTGCTGGAAGATACGGAAGTTCTGCCGTAACCCCGCACGCCACAGCGGTGGGCTGATGCTCAGGGAATAACGCATCTGCCAGTCGTTGTTCTCACCGAGCTGCACCTCCGTCACGATACCGCTGACGTAACGCTGCGGGATATCACCCTGCCAGACTGTCAGCACTGCGCTCTTCTCCAGAAAATCCTCCGCCGTCAGGTCAGACAGTCCGCTGGCGATATCCACATCCAGGATGAACGGTGTGCAGTGGTGCTGGTACAGACGGAAGCTCACCACCGCCGTCGCCATCTCCACGATACCGTCCACTGCCAGCGTGAAACGTAATCCTTCTGAGGACATATGACCTCCCTGATAATTAATCAGCTGATAATTAATCAGCCTATATTTACCGTGCCGCCACCAATAACCACACCGCCACAGTCAATGGCATCACCGCTTCTGGCGGCAGGCTTGCCGTCAATAAAGACAGTGGAAGAGCCGCCGGCGATTTTACGGGGGTGGGGGGGATGGTCAGGTTTAGAATGTGGTGTCAGCGGATCGCCCTGACGGGCGGCGGGTAATCCGTCAATAAAAACGGTCGGGGAACCGGCAATAATGGTTGTTTCATAATAACCGTCATGCTGGGTACCTTTATCACTGAGTCTGGCTGCTGTGGACATAGGGATTCTCCAGGAGGAAACATTAAATACACCATTTATATATTATTCATAATATTTATGAGTTAAATGAATCCAGATGATTTAATATAAAACCTCTGTGTTATCTGACAGTATCATCAAGGATTCTGGATTTAAGATCATTCTTCAGTTCTGATTCGTTAATAACCTTTTCAACTTCAGTTTTATCAAACGAGTTGTTCTTGTAATAAGCTTTAATGAAAAACTCAAGAGTTGCGATACTACCACTATTTTTACTTGGTGCCTCAAGAATATTTTTTACCGCAAGCAATTCGTCCTGAAATGAAAGCTCCTCACCATCCCTCTTATTTTCCGCCAAGTCTAATTTATATTTTTCCCGGATCGTTTTATCTTTAATTCTGGCAGGATCTATAGTACCGAATACAATTCCGTCCACTGATCCGTCAGGAGGGAACACCTGCATATAATAAGGCTTTTTAGGTTTGTAGTTTTCAATATAATACTTATTAAATAACCAAACAATATCGACATGATATCTCAAAATCTCCAGTCGATATTGTTCAAACTCTTCTGATGATAAATTTTTCCCAGAAATATGGATATCGTTAAGTATCATTAGAGCGTTTCGCAAGTTACCATATTCTCTATCAAGAATAGGTTCTTTTTTAAAAAAAGATATTTTCCCCCTAACCTCATTTAATTTAAATCGAATATCATTCATTATCTCCCCCTCACTATTCATTGCAAAACTAGTTAAATTATATATACTTAAGGCCGCTATCAGGATCAGTATACATCGTAGTCTCACTATGTCCGGCTTTAGTCGCGGTGCTTCTGCCGTCCTCGAAAATCTCATGCTTTTGCTCCATTATCGGGAATCTATAAGTTTTTGTTTTATCAATAGTCCACTCCCATATTATTGGCATACTAAGAACCCCAACCTTAAATGGCGGTTTCGTTCCTGCGGAATTATGCGGATTAAGATAAATTTTATCCATCAATTCCCCAGGGCTTCCCCAGTCAGATGAATAATCTTGAGCAGTCATCTTATGCCATTCGGATTTGCCGTTTTCATAATTGCCATGCCAACTTTCTGCCTTATCACCTAAAGATAAAACTCCCGAACCGATAGCTTGAGTATCTATTTCCCTTAAATAAATGGCATAGAAGTTAACATCAACCGGCCCAATAAATGGTCTCCCAAACCATCCACAATCAGGAACACCATGATGATGAAGCAGTGGTGATCTAGGCACCCGATGCATCACAAAATTTGATGGTTGTACAATCGTGAACTGAACATCACTCTTTCCATTAGCCGTGGTAGCAGTTACCGTAGCGATAACTGCTTTGTCAAAGGCAGTGAATGTAACTGTATGAGAAGTTGAACCTGACAATTTCCCACTATCCTCCGGTGACAGAACCCAGACAGAGACCTCATTATTACATGTCAAGTTTACCACCTCACCCACACCAATTTTTCTTCTGGCACGATCAACTGGTAGCTCGGCGTCAGTTTCAGTGGTAATCACATCCGGCTCATTATCTTCTTTTCCAGTGCCATCCGGATTACCCGAATCATTGTCGCTCCCAGAGCCTTCTCCGTTTCCTCCGTTTCCTCCGTTTCCTCCGTTTCCTCCGTTTCCTCCACTATCATTCCCACTAACATTTCCATACAACGATATATTATTATCCTCCGGCGTCGTCAATGGCAGTGTTTCCACTGGCATCCCCGGTCTTCCCCCGCCATTCAGGTTTATCTTCAGCCCACTAACATCCACCCCGCCGGCATGTATCACCACAAACGAGCCACCCACCTTCAGGCTTATCCGGCTGCAGCTCTCCAGCACGATATCCCC
>NZ_CAWOOJ010000040.1:0-6160 GCF_963883145.1 Escherichia sp. E4385 | reverse complement strand
AGGTGGTTTAGGGATAACAACAAAAAACCCCTCGTTTGAGGGGTTTGCTTTTTAAACGGAAGGGATTATCGCCCCTGAATGGCTAAATCACCTGGCAGATTTTTCTGCATCCGGTGCCATATCTCGCCACTCTCATGCCCATAGCGGCGCACTGTTTCGTAAACCTGATCATGCGCGCCTTCAGTGCACAATGCCGATAACTTGTGATAGAAGCCCAGTGCCAGACTGCGCGCCTCCGGATTAGCGAAATAGTGACGACCAATTCGCGTATACAGCCCTTTCATCCCGTTGAGGATCAGACCGTAAATTGGGTTACCGGAAGCAAACGCCAGACCGCGGAAAATGTTGTAATCCAGGTCAGCAAAGGCGTCGGCGTGATCGGCCACTTCATTGGCGGTTGCCAGCACTTCTTGCGCTTTATCAGGATGCTGACGAAATGCGGTGCGAATAAAAATTGTCGAAATATTGGTACGCACTGACAGCAAATTATCAATAAGCTGCGGCACACTTTCGTGATCCAGTCGCGCCAGCGTCTCAAGAATATTCAACCCGGAGGTTTCCCAGAAATTATTCACCTTCGTCGGTTTGCCGTGTTGAATAGTCAGCCAGCCATCTCGCGCCAGGCGCTGCAACACTTCACGTAACGTAGTACGCGTTACGCCAATTAATTCTGAAAGTTCACGTTCTGCGGGCAAAATAGTCCCGGGCGGGAAGCGGTTATTCCAGATACTTTCAATGATGTACTCTTCCGCGAAACCCGCCGGGCTTTGCGCCTTAATGACCATAGTGAGATTTCCATAACACAGCAAAACAAAGTTGCACTCATCATACCAGAGGGCTAATCACGCTGATAGCAGACAAAAAGAAGAAAAAAGGGATCAAGGCTTCATTTTCTGCATCTCTTTCTCCTTGATCATCAATACTTGCCTCACTCCTGCACGACCGTTAAGCTTTGCGCTTAAACATAAAAACATCATTGATTATTACTAAGGTAAGGGAAACCATCATGGAAATCTCCTGGGGCCGCGCGTTATGGCGCAATTTTTTAGGCCAGTCACCTGACTGGTACAAACTTGCCCTCATCATTTTTTTAATTATTAACCCGCTCATTTTTCTCATCAGTCCTTTTGTTGCTGGCTGGCTGCTGGTAGCGGAGTTTATTTTCACACTGGCAATGGCCCTGAAATGCTACCCGCTGCTCCCCGGCGGTCTATTGGCTATCGAAGCCGTCTTCATCGGCATGACCAGCGCGAAACATGTCCGTGAAGAAGTGGCGGCAAACCTTGAAGTCTTGCTGTTACTGATGTTTATGGTGGCGGGCATCTATTTTATGAAACAGCTGTTGCTGTTCATTTTTACTCGCTTGCTGTTAAGCATTCGCTCCAAAATGCTGCTATCGCTCTCTTTTTGCATTGCGGCAGCGTTTCTCTCCGCGTTCCTCGATGCTTTAACCGTCGTGGCGGTGGTGATCAGTGTTGCAGTAGGCTTTTATGGCATTTATCACCGCGTAGCCTCTTCCCGTACCGAAGATACCGACCTGCAAGACGATAGTCATATCGACCAGCATTACAAAGTTGTTCTGGAGCAGTTCCGTGGGTTCCTGCGTAGTCTGATGATGCACGCTGGCGTCGGTACCGCATTAGGTGGCGTAATGACCATGGTGGGTGAGCCGCAAAACCTGATTATCGCCAAAGCCGCTGGCTGGCATTTTGGCGATTTCTTCCTGCGCATGTCACCAGTGACCGTTCCGGTTCTGGTTTGCGGTCTGTTAACCTGCCTGTTGGTGGAGAAGCTGCGTTGGTTTGGCTACGGTGAAACGCTGCCGGAGAAAGTCCGCGAAGTGCTGCAACAGTTTGACGATCAAAGCCGCCACCAGCGTACCCGTCAGGATAAAATTCGTCTGATTGTCCAGGCGATTATCGGCGTCTGGCTGGTGACTGCGCTGGCGTTGCATCTGGCGGAAGTTGGCTTGATTGGTTTGTCGGTCATTATTCTGGCGACATCATTGACCGGTGTCACCGATGAACATGCCATCGGCAAAGCCTTCACCGAATCTCTGCCATTCACCGCACTGTTGACCGTCTTTTTCTCGGTAGTCGCAGTCATTATCGACCAGCAGCTGTTCTCCCCGATTATCCAGTTTGTGCTGCAGGCATCGGAACATGCACAGCTTTCGCTGTTCTATATTTTCAACGGTCTGCTGTCATCCATTTCGGATAACGTCTTCGTGGGGACGATTTATATCAACGAAGCGAAAGCGGCAATGGAGAGTGGCGCGATTACGTTGAAGCAATACGAGCTTCTGGCAGTTGCCATTAATACCGGGACCAACCTGCCCTCCGTCGCCACGCCGAACGGCCAGGCTGCATTCTTGTTCCTGCTGACTTCCGCACTCGCGCCATTGATTCGCCTCTCTTATGGCCGCATGGTGTGGATGGCCCTGCCTTATACCCTCGTCCTGACTCTCGTCGGACTGCTCTGCGTCGAGTTTACTCTTGCCCCTGTAACCGAATGGTTTATGCAAATGGGCTGGATAGCAGCGCTTTGATAACAACTAACCGGGCATATTGATGCCCGGTTTGCCTTTTCGCCCGATAATTGTTCGATTACGATCGATTTTTGATTCCCCCTGGTGGCGCAGCGAATGAATTGGTTTAAACTGCGCATTCTATGCATATTGCAGGGATATTATTATGTTGCGATTTTTGAACCAATGTTCACAGGGTCGGGGTGCGTGGCTGTTGATGGCGTTTACCGCTCTGGCACTGGAACTGACGGCGCTGTGGTTCCAGCATGTGATGTTACTTAAACCTTGCGTGCTCTGTATTTATGAACGCTGTGCGTTATTCGGCATTCTGGGTGCCGCGCTGATTGGCGCTATTGCTCCGAAAACTCCGCTGCGTTATGTGGCGATGATTATCTGGTTATACAGTGCGTTCCGCGGTGTGCAGTTAACTTACGAACACACCATGCTTCAACTCTATCCTTCACCGTTTGCGACCTGTGATTTTATGGTTCGCTTCCCGGACTGGCTGCCGCTGGATAAATGGGTGCCACAAGTGTTTGTCGCCTCTGGCGATTGTGCCGAGCGTCAGTGGGATTTTTTAGGTCTGGAAATGCCACAGTGGTTGCTCGGTATTTTTATCGCTTACCTGATTGTCGCGGTGCTGGTGGTGATTTCCCAGCCGTTTAAAGCGAAAAAACGTGATCTGTTTGGTCGCTAATCTATTCGGCGCTCCTGCGGGAGCGTCTTTTTCCTGCCGCTATGTTTATTTGACCCGCAGTAAATCAGAACTTCGTGTTGTATAACGTGGTGAAAGCATGGCTCGCTTCATCTGCCATTGTTGCTGGATCCCCTGCCCGGCAAAATAGAGTGTTCCCCTGCCATCCTTAGCATTCAGCATATCCATTACCGCCATCAATTGTTCACTACCGGGACGCGGTGCGTTGTTATCGAACAAATTGAGTTGTGCCACTCCCTGACGAAAGAAATCACCCAGCATCACGCCCGCTTTTTGGTAGCGATGGCCCGCTTGCCAGATGGCGTCCAGAGATCGCGTAGCCGCGTTAATAATGTCTCTGCTGTCCTGGGTAGGCGTCAGCAGTTTTACCGACGCACTATTGCCGTAATAGGATTCATTGAGCGCAAATGGCGACGTTTTAATAAACGTGGAGATAAACCGACAATATTGATGCTCACTGCGGAGTTTTTCTGCCGCCCGGGCGGCGTAACTACAAATGGCCTGCCGCATCGATTCATAATCCGTGATACGTTCGCCAAACGAGCGGGAACAGATAATTTCCTGCTTCGTCGGTGCAAACTCTTCCAGCTGCAAACAGGGTTCGCCGCGCAGTTCACGCACCGTTCTTTCGAGCACGACATTAAAATGTTTACGGATAAACCGGATATCAGTATCCGCCAAATCCAGAACGGTTTTGATACCCATCGCGTTCAATTTTTTGCTGATGCGCCGTCCAATTCCCCAGACTTCATCTACGGGTAAAGCGGCCATTAATTTACGCTGGCGTTCCAGATTGGATAAATCCACCACCCCACCGGTCTGCCGCTGCCATTTTTTTGCCGCATGATTGGCAAGTTTTGCCAGCGTTTTGGTCTGAGCGATACCCACCCCCACGGTGAGATGCGTTCGTTGCAGTACCGTTGCGCGAATTTCTCTGCCAAAGTCAGTGAGATCGCGGCAGTTACGTACCCCCGTCAAATCGCAGAACGCTTCATCAATACTGTAAATCTCCACGCGAGGAGATAGCTCTTCCAGCGTCGACATCACCCGATTGCTCATGTCTGCGTAAAGCTCATAATTGCTGCTAAAGCAGACAACGCCACAGCGACGAAACAGATCTTTTTGTTTGAACCAGGGATCGCCCATTTTAACGCCCAGCGCCTTTGCCTCAGCGTTTCGGGCAATAACGCAACCGTCGTTATTCGATAGCACAACCACCGGTTTACCCCATAAGTCAGGGCGAAACACCGCTTCACAACTGGCATAAAACGAGTTCACATCGCAAAGGGCAAACATCAGCGCATCGCCTTTATTACATGGACAACTACGCCAAAGACATCCAGCGTATCCTCGCTGCCGAGGGTAATCGGCGAGTACGCGCTATTCATGGGAATAAGCTGTACCGTCGGGCGCAACTGCAATTTTTTCACCGTAAACTCGCCATCGACAGCAGCGATGACGATATCACCGTGGCTGGCGGTAATAGCGCTATCGACAATCAATAAATCACCGTCACTAATCCCACCGTCAATCATGGAGTCTCCGCTCGCTTTGACGAAGTAAGTCGCGCTGGGATGCTGAATAAGCAATTGATTCAGATCGATACGCTGTTCAACGTAATCCGCTGCCGGTGAAGGAAAGCCACACTGAACAAGATCGCTAAATAGCGGAAAAGTCACAATTTCGCGGAGATCCGCAGGCTTGATAAACAACATAATAATCTGCCTGAAGTTGTACTGTTTTTATATACAGTAGTCTGTTCTTACCAGCAGATCAATACTGATTCAGGCTATCAATATCTGTCGCTGCGTAGGCTGATCCTAAAGGATTGCCGCCCCACTGTTAACCGTCTGAACGCGGTATGGATATGTCGGTAAGCATTACCTAAAAATACGGTTAATTTTATAGTTTAAACCTTTTTTAGTTATTAGTAAGATACCTGTGCTTCCAAAAAAGCTGGGAAATTCAACGACTCTTGGAAATTTTTGGACCTTGTCCCGCGGCTACAATCCGACAGCCGCGTTTCTTTTTACTATCTAACCCACCGTAAACCTACGGACCTTGCTCTACGGCTCATCCTGTACCCGTGTGATCCTGGCCACGCAATGAATGGATAGCAGTGAGTTATCCGGTTACGACATCAACCAGTTCTTTGGTTTCATCACTTTGGACTCTGCCCACCACAATAAATCTGAGAAGATGGACAACGAGAGCAATAACACTGACCATAAATAAGCCTCAAAAAAATAATAAAAGAAGCCTTTTGCTTTATTAATAATGAAGATTTAATGATCAATAGAATTACAGGTGTTTTAGTTAATGGGATACCTTCGATATTAAAATGATATAAAGAGTAGTTATTGTTTTCCTGACACATTGTTCCCGGGGGCGATCTTCAAGATGGTCATTGATAATGATCAAGTCAATAATATCTTCCGATATTTATATTTTTATCGTGAAGCGTTTTTAATATAGCGCTAAAGTTTATCGTTCAGCTAAAGACACGTTACCGTGGATTAACAGTATGAACGGAGTTTTTTCAGCACGGCGTGATATTAATCATTTCGAGTTGGATGATGAAAAGCAATATGACAGACGAGACGTTAATGCAGGACTTTTCCATGAGTGGAGGGAGTTGCGTAACGTTGGATATTTACGCTCAGGAAGATGGGTGTGTTTATTATGTTGAAAATCATGCGGAAGATCAGGATGTTGCTGTGGTTTATCCTGCTCAGGGAATAGCATTCTACGGCGGATCCATCGCCTGATGGCGCTTCTTTGTCCACTGTCATTTGCATGATTGTAGAGTAAACATAGACTGGAATTGAACAGTCTCACATAATCAGAATCACCCATATAGCGGATGATTCTCTGTTTCAACCGCCAGTGCATAGCGCTAAGTAAAAGACCACCTCCTG
>NZ_CAWOOJ010000039.1:0-1861 GCF_963883145.1 Escherichia sp. E4385 | reverse complement strand
TTGGTTTGGGAGAAGCGGCAAAACGGGATGTAGGGACAGGGGCGAATCAGATACCTGATATGGAGAGTTTTCAGTCTGAACGCTACTGGCAAAAACTACCAAGTAAAATTATTCAATGGGTTTATATCCCTCCTCATGATGGCGACCAAGTTATCAACTTACCTATTCCTTTTCCCGGGGGGATTTTAGGCTTTGCTGTTGGTGCCGGATATGAGCCAACCAGCGGTAGAATTACCACGTTTGCAATAAATGTTGGGACAGGGCCAACATCAACAATTATTTCTCGCGCCAGTGACTCTATTTCTGGTGGTTCATGTATTTTGATAGGCTTCTGAAAGATGAATAAATATCTTTACGACAGTAAAACAAATGCCTTTTATCCATTTATTTTGAAAGTGGACTATGAGCGTACAAACACCTGGCCGGAAAGTGGTGTGGAAGTTGGAGAAGATGTTTTCCTGGAATTTATGAGAGTGAATCCCGGAAAAGTCCGGGTTGCCGGAGATAATGGGATGCCGGCATGGGCAGATGCACCGGAACCGACGCCAGAACAACTCATTGCCTCGGCAATCCGCGAAAAACAACGACGCATCGATAATGTCAATGATTATATTAACAACAAGCAGTGGCCTGGCAAGGCTGTCATAGGCCGTCTGAAAGGCGAAGAACTGGCTCAATATAATTTGTGGCTGGATTATCTGGATGCACTGGAATTGGTCGATATTTCCAGTGCTCCAGATATTGAATGGCCTACGCCTCCGGCAGTTCAGGCCAGATGACATCCGGCGCGGTGCTGGTATCTGCTGCCGTCACTGCGTCAATGTAATCCAGCACAGCATTAAGGCGGGTTGTTTCTGCCTGTGTCAGCTTCCGTCCGGCCTGTAATTTCAGTTGAATCAGACTAATGGAAGCCATAGCTGCATCAATCAGCGACTGGCGCTGTGCTTCTGCCGCTTCTACTGCGGCACCGTGTTGTGCCTCAGTATCCGTCACCCATTTTTCACCATCCCATTTATCGTATGGCGTTAACGGGGCGATAGTGGTTGTATTTTCAGGGTAATCACCCGGCACCGTGATTTCTTTTGCTTCTCCTGTTTCGGTGCTATAGATAATTTCACCGCGATGGTCTGGCATATATTCCCATGAGTTTAAATCTACTGAACGGCAGATTGCATAACCAGCCTTATGTATACCAGGTGCGTCTAAACAAGAATATGCCGGAATACCGACTCCCACAGCAAGATATTCAGTTGATGAGGAAATATATTCCCGCGTCTCACTGTCATAGTTGTAAACAATGATGCTTCCTGCCTGTACGGCAATAAGTTCATTATTCAATATCGCGTTATCCATTATGCAGCTCTCACAATATAATTAAATGATGTATTACGTGGTCGTACTGATATCCATGCACTATTAAAACCGTCTTCTGCTGTTTTCTGCGTTCCCGTAATGGAGTTATCAGACGAAGCCGGAACATAGTTACTGCTGTCGCCAGCTTTAGAATTAGCAGGTATCCCGCTTGTTTGTACTTTATCGGCGGAAGCAAATGCTATCCCCACCTTGACAGAGGTTGCTGTATCAACCCCGTAATAATCCTGTAACGCTGTACGAATAAAAGTTGCATCCTGACCACTGAGTAGTGATCGTCCACTGTCTACACCGCGTCCATCATCCCAGCCACGAATAAACTCACCGCGTAAATCAGGCAGTTTTCCTGACGGGTATGCTTTGGCAAGAGTTGGATATTTCACCTTATCAAAGGCAGCGCCGTTGCATTTCAGCCAGCCTGTCGGCGGTGTGGCTGAAGGCCACGGAACAGGTACACCAACAGGCAGCGCCGAGCCTTCTCCCAAACCAA
>NZ_CAWOOJ010000038.1:0-1857 GCF_963883145.1 Escherichia sp. E4385 | reverse complement strand
GTATTATGCACACCCCGCGCCGCTGAGAAAAAGCGAAGCGGCACTGCTCTTTAACAATTTATCAGACAATCTGTGTGGGCACTCGAAGATACGGATTCTTAACGTCGCAAGACGATAAATGAATACCAAGTCTCAAGAGTGAACACGTAATTCATTACGAAGTTTAATTCTTTGAGCATCAAACTTTTAAATTGAAGAGTTTGATCATGGCTCAGATTGAACGCTGGCGGCAGGCCTAACACATGCAAGTCGAACGGTAACAGGAAGCAGCTTGCTGCTTTGCTGACGAGTGGCGGACGGGTGAGTAATGTCTGGGAAACTGCCTGATGGAGGGGGATAACTACTGGAAACGGTAGCTAATACCGCATAACGTCGCAAGACCAAAGAGGGGGACCTTCGGGCCTCTTGCCATCGGATGTGCCCAGATGGGATTAGCTAGTAGGTGGGGTAACGGCTCACCTAGGCGACGATCCCTAGCTGGTCTGAGAGGATGACCAGCCACACTGGAACTGAGACACGGTCCAGACTCCTACGGGAGGCAGCAGTGGGGAATATTGCACAATGGGCGCAAGCCTGATGCAGCCATGCCGCGTGTATGAAGAAGGCCTTCGGGTTGTAAAGTACTTTCAGCGGGGAGGAAGGGAGTAAAGTTAATACCTTTGCTCATTGACGTTACCCGCAGAAGAAGCACCGGCTAACTCCGTGCCAGCAGCCGCGGTAATACGGAGGGTGCAAGCGTTAATCGGAATTACTGGGCGTAAAGCGCACGCAGGCGGTTTGTTAAGTCAGATGTGAAATCCCCGGGCTCAACCTGGGAACTGCATCTGATACTGGCAAGCTTGAGTCTCGTAGAGGGGGGTAGAATTCCAGGTGTAGCGGTGAAATGCGTAGAGATCTGGAGGAATACCGGTGGCGAAGGCGGCCCCCTGGACGAAGACTGACGCTCAGGTGCGAAAGCGTGGGGAGCAAACAGGATTAGATACCCTGGTAGTCCACGCCGTAAACGATGTCGACTTGGAGGTTGTGCCCTTGAGGCGTGGCTTCCGGAGCTAACGCGTTAAGTCGACCGCCTGGGGAGTACGGCCGCAAGGTTAAAACTCAAATGAATTGACGGGGGCCCGCACAAGCGGTGGAGCATGTGGTTTAATTCGATGCAACGCGAAGAACCTTACCTGGTCTTGACATCCACAGAACTTTCCAGAGATGGATTGGTGCCTTCGGGAACTGTGAGACAGGTGCTGCATGGCTGTCGTCAGCTCGTGTTGTGAAATGTTGGGTTAAGTCCCGCAACGAGCGCAACCCTTATCCTTTGTTGCCAGCGGTCCGGCCGGGAACTCAAAGGAGACTGCCAGTGATAAACTGGAGGAAGGTGGGGATGACGTCAAGTCATCATGGCCCTTACGACCAGGGCTACACACGTGCTACAATGGCGCATACAAAGAGAAGCGACCTCGCGAGAGCAAGCGGACCTCATAAAGTGCGTCGTAGTCCGGATTGGAGTCTGCAACTCGACTCCATGAAGTCGGAATCGCTAGTAATCGTGGATCAGAATGCCACGGTGAATACGTTCCCGGGCCTTGTACACACCGCCCGTCACACCATGGGAGTGGGTTGCAAAAGAAGTAGGTAGCTTAACCTTCGGGAGGGCGCTTACCACTTTGTGATTCATGACTGGGGTGAAGTCGTAACAAGGTAACCGTAGGGGAACCTGCGGTTGGATCACCTCCTTACCTTAAAGAAGCGTTCTTTGCAGTGCTCACACAGATTGTCTGATAGAAAGTAAAAAGCAAGGCGTCTTGCGAAGCAGACTGATACGTCCCCTTCGTCTAGAGGCCCAGGACACCGCCCTTTCACGGC
>NZ_CAWOOJ010000037.1:0-2642 GCF_963883145.1 Escherichia sp. E4385 | reverse complement strand
TTTTTATTCCTTCCAGAGTATCCGCGCCCAGACCGCCCGCATTGTTGACCATGACGCGGGTACTACCGGAAGTATCACCTTTTACGATGAGTTTATCCGTTACGGAATTATCATCGCCTAATACAGTATGCATGACTAACAGGCCATCATCGGCGGTGTAGTTGCCGTTAATGGTCAGTGTGGTCGGCGTGAACTCGTGACCCTGTTCATACGAAGACAACGTTGCTGTTCCAGCCAGCGCCAGAGTATTTAATGTTTGCGAATAAGTGTTTAAATCGAGATGGCCTTCACTGTCGACAATATAATCGGAGTTGGGGCTGAAGGTGTTTTCTTTACCTGCGCGTAGGCTGCCTTTGGTTATATTGGTATCACCAGCATAGCTATTGGAACCAGATAATGTTGTCGTTCCTGAGCCAACTTGATTAATCTGGCCGTTCCCCTGAATATCGGAGGCCAGCAGAAAATCGGTACTGGAGTGATTAAAGTTTACTATCGACGTGGAGGAAGGATCTACGGCTCCCAAATGAATAAATGGCGTATTAATCGAACCAGCAGGCTGTTCAGCCTCACCTTGCGCACCACCAATATTTATAATGCCTGTTGCGCCTGGGGCAACGGTCACCAGGATAGACGAATTTGAATTAATGGTTGCATTGTTGCTAACAGTGAGGATGCCGGTAGTCGTAACCGGAACATCAGGGCTAAATCCGCCAAGAGAAATAGATTGGGCATTCAATATTGAATTTTCACCGTCAACCAGAACATCTCCATAACTAGTGAAATTTTCTGATATCCCATTGGCTGGATAAGCATATCCTATATTGAGTTGAGCTAAGGATGTAAGTGTTCCGCCATTCGTAATATGTAGGCTACCTGTCCCCAGATTGCCAACAGTAGTATTTTTAGATGTAACTGACGAGTTTTCGCCATCAATAAACATCATCCCTTTGGCATCACCAATCTTTAGTTCCTGCAGGCCACTTATCTTACTGCCTTCTAACACATATACGGTACCGGAACCATCCCTTACACCCAGCTCCATCATGATATTAAGCTGCCAGTTGGTATGGTTTAATAAAGTGATGGAACCTTCAGCATTATTACCTATGGTAGAGTATCTGGTAATAATTGGCATATTATCAAGGAGAGTGTAGCCATTAGAGTTTTCGCCAACAATCAAAAAACCAAATTGCCCCCATTTGGGATTGTAACCCTCTGAGGCAATGAGTTTTAATTCTTCATTATTATTGACGACAACTCTGGTATTATGATTTTCGGGAAGGTTAATGGCCAGAGATACTGGTGTGTATAATATTGTTGAAATGGCTATAGCCAGGGCTGATAAAGCATGTTTTGTTAACTTCATATCACTCACTTTCATCCTTAAATATAAATAGCGAGATGTGTTTTATTGCACTATTTTCTTCCTGAAGCCTTGTAAGGCATATGTATACAAGTTATATGATAATATCTGTAATGTCGCCAGTTAGAATCTTTTTCAAGTGCTTGGTGTTCATTGTTTTTTTTATGCGTTTGTGGTTTGTAAGTGATGTCAATGCATTTTCTTATTGTCCTTAAATAAAATAATAATGAATTATCTGAAGGTTTCCGCAAATGAAATAAAGAAAATCTATAGGAATCATATTTATATGTTTTAGCTTTTCTTTTGTTCGGAAAAATAGCAGGGTTTGTGTGAGTTTTGCATTGAGTTGTGGGTAGATTGGATATTTCAGATTTTTGTGAAAAATATTTAATAAGCGCTATCGATAATTGTGGCAAGAGTTATTAAACCGCAGGGCGAGTCTAGCGCGCATTAAGAAAAATACAAATATATTCTCTTTTCCTGTGGGTTTTTCCTGAACGCTGAACCACTTATTAATCAACCCAGAATGATGGCTATTAGCTTCAGGGTATTAGCCTAATCACACATCATGGCCGGGTACGACGGTACCGTAAGAGAGGCCGGATATACGAATGCAACTAACTTCCGTTACACAGATGAAAAATAACTTGCACAACGGGAGGGGCTATATATGGCGTGCAAAGGAGCCATAGTGATTTCACTCATAAATAAGCTGAATTAACTTCATCATATTTATAGCTGAATGCGAGCGCGATCATAAAGACCAGGGTTCGAAAAAGAGTGCCACCTGTACGTGACAGGTGGCAAAGTGGCATTAAAAGAGATATTTCATGCCCAGCATTCCCTGGGTATCACTGTAACCATTGTCGCCCAACTGCTGGGCGACATTGCCCCACAGTTGCAGACGCGGGGTAAGCTGACCTTCTACCCCCATTTTTAACTCGCCAATATTACGCGTGCCAGTAATTGCATCGCTGATGCCATCCATCTTCACGCTGTAATTGCGTGAGTTATAAATCCAGTTGGCTTCCACGAAAGGCTGGAAGGAACGGTCTTTATTATCATCGATGTGGTTATGGCCTTGCAGATACGCTTTCACCCCCAGACGCGTTTGCAGGTTGCCTTCGGTGCTGTCCTCAACCAGCGTGCCATTGTCTTCCGTATGATTGTCTGCCTTCACGTCCATCCACGTCAGTTGCATTTTTGGCTGCAACCAGTAGCTGGTACGCGCATCTGCGCTTTCACCAAGACGGAAGGTGTAACCCGCTTCAATGGCGGC
>NZ_CAWOOJ010000036.1:0-4314 GCF_963883145.1 Escherichia sp. E4385 | reverse complement strand
GGGCCTTTTGTTTTATCTGTTGTTTGTCGGTGAACGCTCTCCTGAGCAGGACAAATCCGCCGGGAGCGGATTTGAACGTTGCGAAGCAACGGCCCGGAGGGTGGCGGGCAGGACGCCCGCCATAAACTGCCAGGCATCAAATTAAGCAGAAGGCCCAGTCGGAAGACTGGGCCTTTTTGCGTTTCTACAAACTCTTCCTATCGTCATATCTACAAGCCATCCCCCCGTAGATACGGTAAACTAGCCTCGTTTTTGCATCAGGAAAGCAGCTATGAACCACTCCTTAAAACCCTGGAACACATTTGGCATTGATCATAATGCTCAGCACATTGTATGTGCCGAAGACGAACAACAATTACTCAATGCCTGGCAGCATGCAACCGCAGAAGGACAACCCGTTCTTATTCTGGGTGAAGGAAGTAATGTACTTTTTCTGGAAGACTATCGCGGTACGGTGATCATCAACCGGATCAAAGGTATCGAAATTCATGATAAACCTGATGCGTGGTATTTACATGTAGGAGCCGGAGAAAACTGGCATCGCCTGGTAAAATACACTTTGCAGGAAGGTATGCCTGGTCTGGAAAATCTGGCATTAATTCCTGGTTGTGTTGGTTCATCACCTATCCAGAATATTGGGGCTTATGGTGTAGAATTACAGCGAGTTTGCGCTTATGTTGACTGTGTTGAACTGGCGACAGGCAAGCAAGAGCGTTTAACAGCTAAAGAGTGCCGTTTTGGCTATCGCGACAGTATTTTTAAACATGAATACCAGGACCGCTTCGCCATTGTAGCCGTAGGTCTGCGTCTGCCAAAAGAGTGGCAACCTGTACTAACGTATGGTGACTTAACTCGTCTGGATCCTACAACAGTAACGCCACAGCAAGTATTTGATGCGGTGTGTCATATGCGCACCACCAAACTCCCTGACCCAAAAGTGAATGGCAATGCCGGTAGTTTCTTCAAAAACCCTGTTGTATCTGCCGAAACGGCTAAAGCATTACTGGCTCAATTTCCAACAGCACCAAATTACCCCCAGGCGGATGGTTCAGTAAAACTGGCAGCAGGTTGGCTTATCGATCAGTGCCAGCTAAAAGGGATGCAAATGGGTGGGGCTGCGGTGCACCGTCAACAGGCGTTAGTTCTCATTAATGAAGACAATGCAAAAAGCGAAGATGTCGTGCAACTGGCACATCATGTAAGACAGAAAGTGGGTGAAAAATTTAATGTCTGGCTTGAGCCAGAAGTTCGCTTTATTGGTGCATCAGGTGAAGTTAGCGCAGTGGAGACGATTTCATGAAGGATAATACCGTTCCACTGAAATTAATCGTGCTGTTAGCGAATGGTGAATTTCACTCTGGCGAGCAGCTGGGTGAAACGTTAGGAATGAGCCGGGCGGCTATTAATAAACACATTCAGACACTGCGTGACTGGGGTGTTGATGTCTTTACCGTTCCGGGTAAAGGATACAGCCTGCCTGAGCCCATCCAGTTACTTAATGCTGAACAGATATTGAGTCAGCTGGATGGCGGTAGTGTAGCCGTGCTGCCAGTTATTGACTCCACGAATCAATATCTCCTTGACCGTATCGGAGAGCTTAAATCGGGCGATGCCTGCGTTGCAGAATACCAGCAGGCTGGCCGTGGTCGTCGTGGTCGGAAATGGTTTTCGCCTTTTGGCGCAAACTTATATTTGTCGATGTTCTGGCGTCTGGAACAAGGCCCGGCGGCGGCGATTGGTTTAAGTCTGGTTATCGGTATCGTGATGGCGGAAGTATTACGCAAGCTGGGAGCTGATAAAGTCCGCGTTAAATGGCCTAATGACCTCTATCTGCAGGATCGCAAGCTGGCAGGCATTCTTGTGGAGCTGACAGGCAAAACCGGCGATGCGGCGCAAATAGTCATTGGTGCCGGGATTAACATGGCAATGCGTCGTGTTGAAGAGAGTGTCGTTAATCAGGGGTGGATCACGCTGCAGGAAGCGGGGATCAATCTCGATCGTAATATGTTGGCGGCCATGCTAATACGTGAATTACGCGCGGCGCTGGAACTCTTCGAGCAAGAAGGATTGGCACCTTATCTTTCGCGCTGGGAAAAGTTGGATAATTTTATTAATCGCCCAGTGAAACTTATCATTGGTGATAAAGAAATATTTGGCATTTCACGCGGAATAGACAAACAGGGCGCTTTATTGCTTGAGCAGGATGGAATAATAAAACCCTGGATGGGGGGTGAAATATCCCTGCGTAGTGCAGAAAAATAAGAAAGGGGAGCATTAGCTCCCCTGAAAATTATTTGCGTAGTCTGACCTCTTCTACCGCATGATTAGCACTTTTCGTCAGGATTAAACTGGCGCGCTCGCGAGTAGGTAGAATATTTTGCTTTAAGTTCAGCCAGTTGATCTCTTTCCACAACGTCATGGCAGTCTTAATAGCTTCTTCTTTAGTTAATTTCGCGTAGTTATGAAAATAGGAATCCGGGTCTGTAAAAGCCCCTTCGCGGAATTTCAGAAAACGGTTGATATACCATGTCTGAAGTAAGTCTTCCGGAGCATCAACATATATCGAAAAATCGACAAAATCAGAAACAAATACATGATGTGGATCGTGTGGATAATCCATCCCGCTCTGTAAGACATTTAACCCTTCAAGAATTAAAATATCAGGCTGAACAACAGTTTTATCTCCATCCGGGATCACATCATAAATAAGATGCGAGTAAACAGGTGCTGTAACGTTTGGCACGCCGGATTTGAGATCGGAAACAAACTTCACCAGACGATGCATATCATACGATTCCGGGAAGCCTTTCTTCTTCATCAGGCCACGTTCTTTCAGAACCTGATTAGGGTGAAGGAAGCCATCTGTAGTGATCAGTTCAACACGACGGTGTTCCGGCCAACGGCTTAATAGTGCCTGTAACACACGAGCAGTCGTACTTTTCCCTACCGCGACGCTACCAGCAATACTGATAATGTAAGGAATGCGTTGTCCGTTAGTGCCAAGAAACTGTTCCAGAACAGCCTGACGGCGCAGGTTCGAGCTTATATAGAAGTTCAGCAAACGCGATAAAGGCAAATAAATCTCGGCAACTTCTTCTAACGAGAGATCTTCATTTATACCTTTGAGACGGGCGATCTCATCTTCCGATAACGTCATAGGTACGGAATCACGCAGAGCTGCCCACTGGTTGCGGTCAAACTGTAGGTAAGGCGTCATTAACGTTTGCTCTTTTATACTCATAAGCATGTTTCTGGCGGTCATAGCTCTATCGGCAAAGCGATATTTGCCATGGCGCGTCACAGTTCTGTTGAATGGGTTAATGGGCAGGAGGGTAACACCAGATGGGGAGGAATAATAAGAAAAAATCTCTTCCAGGAAGCTATCGTTGAAAAGCAATGTGACAGATATTCCATCTGATAAAAAGAATTGTGTTTTAGCTGGCGCGCATTGTTAATGCAGAGTGATGCTGAAAAAGTATGCTAATCTGCTCGCAATTCGGCTGTTTATTCATCGTGTTGCGCAAAATGTGACCAATAAAACAAATTATGCAATTTTTTAGTTGCATGAACTCGCATGTCTCCATAGAATGCGCGCTACTTGATGCCGACTTAGCTCAGTAGGTAGAGCAACTGACTTGTAATCAGTAGGTCACCAGTTCGATTCCGGTAGTCGGCACCATCAAGTCCGGTGGGGTTCCCGAGCGGCCAAAGGGAGCAGACTGTAAATCTGCCGTCACAGACTTCGAAGGTTCGAATCCTTCCCCCACCACCAATTTCGGCCACGCGATGGCGTAGCCCGAGACGATAAGTTCGCTTACCGGCTCGAATAAAGAGAGCTTCTCTCGATATTCAGTGCAGAATGAAAATCAGGTAGCCGAGTTCCAGGATGCGGGCATCGTATAATGGCTATTACCTCAGCCTTCCAAGCTGATGATGCGGGTTCGATTCCCGCTGCCCGCTCCAAGATGTGCTGATATAGCTCAGTTGGTAGAGCGCACCCTTGGTAAGGGTGAGGTCGGCAGTTCGAATCTGCCTATCAGCACCACTTCTTTTCTCCTCCCTGTTTTTTCCTTCTGTTTATTGCATTCAACAAGTCGGGCATGTTGCCTGGTTGATGTGGTGATATCACCGATTTATCCGTGTCTTAGAGGGACAATCGATGTCTAAAGAAAAGTTTGAACGTACAAAACCGCACGTTAACGTCGGTACTATCGGCCACGTTGACCATGGTAAAACAACGCTGACCGCTGCAATCACTACCGTACTGGCTAAAACCTACGGCGGTGCTGCTCGCGCATTCGACCAGATCGATAA
>NZ_CAWOOJ010000035.1:0-4426 GCF_963883145.1 Escherichia sp. E4385 | reverse complement strand
AAGCACCCGCAGCAATTCTACTTAACTATCCTTTTCCCGCAAATCGTTTTTATCCCCAGCGGCAAATCGAATACACCACCAGCGCCACCACCATTGCAATTCCTACCGTTGTGAATGCTTCAGGCCAGGTCATTGATTCACCTCCTGCGGCGGTTCTGGTAGAGGCATCCAATTGATTACATCGCATTCAGGGATACTGATATCATCACCAAGCCACCCTTGACCTTCAGACCAGCATTGCACGTAATACCCGTATTCTGTGTTCACTACGCACCACTGCGCGTCGTTCGGCATTCGCTCACTACGGCTTATCCAACCATCCGGAGTTACCGAAATTGGCGGCGCGGCATATAGCTTACGGGTCTGAACACCTGCCCCCTGACATTTCTCTTCCTCAACAAATCCTTCGTAAACGCATTCTCCGCAATCTTCCCATTCTCCCCATTCATCATATTCTGCATCCCACTGGCGATACTGATATGCCACTGGCTCTGCTTCCAACGATGCCAGCGCAATACGAAACACATTGGCAAGCAGGCTGTTTGAGGATTGGTTATCGTGCGCCGAATCGCTCAGAAAACCAGTGATGAATGATTTAATCTCTGCGCTTTCTCTGGTAATAGTTGCCATATCAGTTTTCCTTATACGGATTAATTTTATTGTGCAGTGTGTTGAACGACGCCCATACCACGTCGTTATACAATTCAATAACTGGCTCAATTATTTTCCCGATTACCCAGACAAAAATTAGCGGGAATATCGGTGTCATCAACACGATAAACAGAATGAGAAACAGGAATTCTGTTGCTCTGCTCTTTCGCGGATAATTTTTCCTGAATAGTGTAGTCATATCACTCCCATTTAATTTGCTTAGAACTGTGATTTCTCCAGCGGTTTTGTGCCGCGCTGGGCTTTTTGCAACAGCTGTGACCCATCACCCCGCAACACCCCGTCAACCTCACTCGTCTGTTACTAATCCTCAACCATCGCCAGACCCCAACACCGTTTCTGCGAGCTAACAGAATCTTTGCTTTACGGTTTTTCATCGTTTTGCTCTCCTGCGTTTCTTTGCTGCACGTCGTGCCGCTGCAATACCTGTATGGCGGCGCTTTGGTGCCGGGATGCCGCCATCAGTAGTAAAAAAATGCGATTTTATGAGTGACATATCCGCCCAAAGGCGGATCGGGTGCGGTAATAAGCCAACAAATGCCACCTGCATTACGCATTCTCCTTGCGCAGTTGCTTATTAACGTAATCCACAATTTCAGATGACAGTTCAAACGGCGATTTCATCGCGTCAATATCCAGGTTTCTGTCAATATGTCGTATTAAATCGTTCAGGGTTTCAGCACGGATTCCAGATTCAGAAATGCTGTTTTTGCGGCGATCCTGAAGTTCAATCAGGAACTGCCGTAAGAGCGTCCACCACTCGCTGTCTACAACCGGCTCTGCTTCCAGCGACACTACCGGTCTATCAGGTAGCACTGGCGGGGCGGCGAATAGTGGTTTAGGTGATATCTCCGCACGTTTTGCATATGCTTCAACTGTGTCAGGATTAAACAGGATTATGTTTTCTCCGCATACCCACGCTATCGGTTCTGCTTCCAGCGATGCCAGTGCAATTTTGAATAACTCGCCCTCTACCCGTGCCATCCCTGAATTGGGGTGGCATTTCGCAATCGCTATTTTTAATTTGGCTTCTTCGATTAATTGCTCTTTGGTTAATTCTGTCATTTTTCATTACCGCCCTTTCGGGCGGCCTCCTGATGTTTTGAGGGTGAAGAAATCCCTCCGGTTAAGGATTAAACTTTATTTACAGCACTAAATTTAATTATTCAGTTCTGGATTTTGTCGCTCTGCGTATCCGCGCTTTCGCGTTACGCTCAATCTGAATTAGCTTTTCTATATTTTTTCGCCTTTCCTGTTCCTCCTGGAGCAATAGCCTTACATCATCTGCCAGTCTGGTTTCTCTTTTCGCCACAGAGAGCATCCAGTCAAATGGCTCCACAACTGCACCGCAGATTTTACAGCGGACCTGACGCTCTTTTTCGTCAACCCGGACAGAGGCATGATGGCAATATGGTCTTTCCGATGGCTCATAAAGAAAATTAACCTGATTACGTGGGTCATCCTCTTTTACCGGAAATAAAACAATATTACTTAACTCATCTTCTGGTTTTATTTCCATGCTCTTCTCCTTTGATGTGAATGCCAGCGTCAAACATCATATGCAGCTCTCCTTTGCGAAGCTGGGCGGCTAACTCATCACATATGTGCGTCAAAGAGCAAAGTTTGATTGATGGGTGTTCGCGCATCATCTCTACCCCCTGCGCCCTTACTTCAGCCAAAAAAGCATCGGTGGCTGGAATGGGCTTTTGTGGTGATATAGCAATACGAATTGTCTCAAGGTCCGGATCTGTTTCCGCTTTTGGCACCTTGATATACCCCAGTTGCACCCCTTTCATGATGAACCTGCGGCGGTCCTCACACATCACCTTCAGTCTCGCATTCTCCGCTGCCAGCGCCGCAAGATTAGTCTCCATCTCTGCAATGCGTTTGCTTTGGGCTTCCCGCTCATCCAGCAGTGCCTGCACTACTGCAGGGTTGAAAGCTGCGATATAACGAGCGTTGTTCTCTGCGTTTTTCTGTCCGTCAAAGCCGGTCCATTTGATAACGTCTTCACATCGTTTATCACCGGGCGTATGCACCGCATACGTACCAGTACCCGTCGAAATAAATGCGACCCATTCGCCCTGTGTTGCCTGTTTTGCTATCTCACGTAGTACCTGGTAGTTAATTTTGCTCACTGGTTGCCTCCGCTTCCCACGTTTTCAGACTTTCACCACAGAACGGGCAAAATGAAATTCGAATCGGCGATTTAGAAAACTCGCCTGACCGCAGCATGATCAGGTCTTGTGAATGAATTAATTCATGGTTATAGATTTTGTATATCAGCAAACCTTTTCGCGTCGTGTATTCAGCATCATGCTCAAGGGATTTTGCCAGGGCCGTACACGGTTCTATCTTGTTGCCATAAACCTGGCATTTTGATTCACTCATTGCTTGAATCCCTCCCGAAGCTGTTCTGCACAGTGCAGCAACGCATCAGTCGCTTCTTTCACCGTAACGAGACCGCCATCGTCCAGTCCTGCAATTTTTGCGTGCCTGACAAACGCCGCGCAAAGGTCGTTAAACGCCCCAGCCCGCACATCCGCCAAGAAAGCGTTAGCAGCAGCCAATTCCTGGTAGTCAATCTTGCTCACTGGTTGCCTCCTGGCAAAGCTGGGCGATAATATCCCGGTGCTTGTTCAACTCTCGCAGCGCGGCGCAGACACGCTCCCACTTCTGGACATGGCCTTTCGCCCGACGCAGTTCGCGGCTTGCCAGATGCAGCGATGGCAGAACGAGGTCATCCGCTCGCGTTTCGGTAAACGATGGCAGCGACTGCACAATGTCTGCTACAGTTTCTTCGCTCTGCTCATGTCTTTTTGTTGGCGAAAAACGATTGCGATCGCTCTGTTTTTCGTTTTTGTCAGCGTCCGAGCCCACTTGCACCAGTGCAGTACTTTGCGCGCTCATATCGTTAATTTTTTCGCCCGGTATGCAGTAACGAAATTTACCGTTCTGATTAACGCGAATCAGACGACCTTTGCTGATTGCCATTGCCAGCGTTGAAGCCACTTTGCGGGATGTTGTACCGAACAGCGTAGCCAGTTCATCCGCCGTTTGTGGGCCACGTTGTTCAATCGTCGAAGTTAAATCGCTCTCCGAAATTTTCGTCACTGTTGCCGTAGTGGTTTCTTCCGGCAGTGCTGGCTGTTCCTGCTGAACGTTGTTATCAGCCACACGCCAGGTGTATACGCTTTTATCAACGAAGCCAGCCTTTTTCAGTTCCCACAGCTCGTTCAGCACTTCTTCACGACTGATATCAAGTCGCGCTGCCAGTTCTACCGACGTGGCTTTTCCCATTGCTTTCAGTGCATCAAAAACGGTTTCCATTAAAATTTCCTCCCGGTAAAAATTACTTTTCAATTCCTGGCTGACCAACATTCGGGCGCCAGCTCTCCCAGTTAAAAATCACCCAGCGCCCGCCGTTCATGGTCATGCGATCCATAATCCTCTCGCCGAGCAATGTTTTCATGGCCTCATAGTTCAGGTTTGTCAGCATCCCCACGCTGCGCATCGACGCTGTCCGGCGATCAACAATCTGGTGCAGCACCACCTGCTCGTTTTTTGTCTCGCGCTGAATGCCAATTTCATCAAGAACCAGCAGATCCACTTCGCACAGTTCCCGCAAAAATTTTTCGCCTGATTGCCCGTCGTCATAGCTGGCGTGTAGAGCACTCATGACATCAGCCACGGTAACCACAATCACTGTCTGGCCATCTTTCAGCAGGCGATTCCCGATAGCCGCCGCCAGATGGTT
>NZ_CAWOOJ010000034.1:0-5638 GCF_963883145.1 Escherichia sp. E4385 | reverse complement strand
ACGCAGGATTATACGTTCAAAACGCCGGGGTGGCCGGGGTACTACAGCCATGACGGGGAGAGCCTGAACGGACAGGGAACGCAGTACGAGATATTTGATTATCCGGGGCGTTTCAAGGATGAGCAGCATGGCCGGGACTTTGCGCGCTACCAGACGGAAGGGTGGCGGAACGGGTCGGAGACGGCGAACGGGGTGTGTAACACGGCGCGGCTGTGGCCGGGAACGCGGTTCCGGCTGACGGGCCATCCGTCAGGGACGCTGAACCGGGAATGGCAGGTAACGGGAAGCACACTGCGGGGAGAACAGCCGCAGGCGCTGCACGGGAGTCACGGCGAGGGAACGACGCTGAGTAACCAGTTTGAGGTGATACCGGCGGACAGGACGTGGCGTCATGCGCCGCTGCCGAAGCCGAAGGTGGACGGCCCACAGAGTGCCATCGTGACCGGGCCGAAGGGCGAGGAGATATTCTGCGACGAACATGGCCGGGTACGGGTGAAGTTCCACTGGGACCGTTATCACGGGATGACGGAGGAGAGTTCATGCTGGATACGGGTGTCGCAGGCGTGGGCGGGACCCGGGTTCGGCAACCTGGCGATACCGCGAGTGGGTCAGGAAGTGATAGTGGACTTTCTGAACGGTGACCCGGACCAGCCGATAATCATGGGACGGACCTACCATGAAGATAACCGTTCACCGGGCGACCTGCCGGGAACGAAGACGCAGATGACCATCCGCTCAAAAACCTATAAAGGAAGTGGCTTTAACGAACTGCGTTTTGAGGACGCCACCAGTAATGAGCAGGTGTATATCCACGCGCAGAAGAACATGGACACGGAGGTGCTTAACGACCGGACAACGGATGTGAAGCATGACCATACGGAAACCATCGGCAATGACCAGAAAATCACGGTGGTGAAGGGGCAGACGGTTGAGGTCGGGACCAGAAAAGAAGGGGGCCACGACCAGAGTATCACGGTGGCGAACGACCGGCGCATAACGGTACGTAATGACCAGACGCTGAAGGTGACGAACGACCGGACGGTGAGCGTGAGTCACGATGACGGTCTGTATGTCAGAAACGACCGGAAGGTGACGGTGGAAGGGAAGCAGGAGCATAAGACGACGGGAAACCATATCAGCCTGGTGGAGGGGAAGCACAGTCTGGAGGTGAAGGGCGACCTGGCAGAGAAGGTGAGTGGCGCGCTGGGGATAAAGGTGGACGGGGATATCGTGCTGGAGAGCTGCAGCCGGATAAGCCTGAAGGTGGGTGGCTCGTTCATCGTTATTCAGCCGGGCGGAGTGGATATTGCCGGGCCGAAGATAAACCTGAACGGCGGGGGCAGTGCAGGGACACCGGTGGGGACGATGCAGCCGGGTGTACTGGCGGCGCTGGCGGATGACGGGGGTGATGAAGAAGGCGAAGATGACGGGCAGGGCAATGGCGACTCCGGTGATGGAGAGGGGGGGGCCGGAGATGATGATAGTGGAAACGATTCGGACAATTCAGATGATGATGAAAAGGAAATTGTTTCTATTAGTTGGTCCTATGGTAACAATCGGACAAAAGTTCAGGATACATCCAGACACTATGTAGACCTCAATCTCCATGTGCAGACAAAAGGGTATAGTCCTGGGGAAAGTGTGTCCGTCGAAATAAAATATGATGACTTTGATGGTATGGAAAGATCTCTTGCTGTTAGCGGCACGGTAGATGAATCAGGTGAGATGGTTGTTGAGCAGGTTTTATCTGGGGCAGACGTCTGTACTTTAGATGAGTAGTTGTTTGGTAATATATGTCTGATGTTGTTGAATAAGAATTATATGATTAGCTGATCATTTAGATAACAGAATACATACTACTATGTTGTATTCACTTAAAGTCTGGCGATTGTTTACATGACAGTTTTACGTGATACTTATTCGTTGAATCAGTAAGGACTTATTATGGCAAAAAAAGTTACAGCTAGTGCGGGAAAACAAAAATCGACTGTTAATGTAAAAAGACCTGCATGGTCTGATGTCTATGAAGGATATCCAAAAGTCAATGGAGGCACCGAAATCGAGAGTGACTTACCTATGACTGATTTGTTTACATCAATTTTTGGGGCTGATTATGATACTACGCAATTCAATAATGGTTGTGCTACAAGAGTATCTCTTGGATTACTTTCTGGAGGATTAAAAAGAGTGGGGGAAAGAGATATTGTTATTAGTGAAAAATCTCATATCCATTATGGAAAATCAATAGAGCCTGGAGCTGCAAGATTAAAAGACTTTCTGATAAAAATATGGGGAAGTGCAGATTATGTCATTAAATATCCTCTAAGCTTTGACGATGTAAGCTCGGTATTAAATGATAAAAAAGGTGTTTATATAATGGTTTATAAAAGACCTGCGGATCATGGTGGCGCTACGGGACATGCTACACTATGGACTGGTAACAGAGCCATTGGCGGTAATGACCATGCTGATTCCAGTGCTTTTGCAATCTATTTTTGGGAATTGAAATAATGAAAGCTATATTTTTTATATTCTGTATTTTTTTTATGGGAAATTCATTGTTATATTCAGAGGCTAAAGCCAGTGAATCAGAAAGTACTCTGGATGATTATAAAATATTTGCACTCGCTAAATGTATTACCAGTAATTATGAAAAAATGGGGGTTGATTTTACAAAACTACCATTGAAAGATAACACTATGGGGTTTATTGATATTGATGCCGGGCTCGCTTTTTATCGAAATAAGGATAATGTTTTAGCATCTTTCATTAATAACAAAACAGGGGGTTTTTACAGGCCAAAACAAACTAGTGGTGATTTAGCATCTTCAAATATGGTTATATACGACTGCGTAAATTTTTATCATTCAAAAGAGTTGGATGTATTTCTAAAAAAAATCATTCATGAGAGGACTGTCGAAATTGAGAGAAACGCACTCGAATAGATAATTCTGGCGGTGACTTTGTTTTTTTTGAATGCAATGCAATATATAAAAATTGTATTTGTCTAAAATAATATAAAATATCCAAGAAAAATATCATTCGTTATTAAAGTGTCTAAGCGTTTTTACATAAGTACTTTACATCGTTTAGTTTAAAAACGCGGCTATCAATAAATATCGCAAAGGATTTGCGATATAATTCAATATGTAAATTATACAACACATAAGGAAACTTATATGCCCACAGCAGCCAGACTCAGCGATAAAGGCACCCAGCATGACGGTTATTATGAGACCGCCATTATTGCGGGTTCCTCCACCGTCTTTATTGACGGATTACCCGCCGCCCGTCAGGGCGACCCGCTGATGCCACATTCTAAACCGGACCATCCGCCTCACCCCCGTAAAATCGCAGGCGGCTCTTCTTCTGTCTTTATTGACGGCCTGCCCGCAGCCAGAACCGGCGATGCCATTGACTGCGGCGGCGTGGTTATCGGTGGCGGCACCGTGAATATAGGCTGATTAATCAGGGAGGTCATATGTCCTCAGAAGGATTACGTTTCACGCTGTCGGTGGACGGTATCGTGGAGATGGCGACGGCGGTGGTGAGCTTCCGTCTGTACCAGCACCACTGCACGCCGCTCATCCTGGATGTGGATATCGCCAGCGGGCTGTTCGACCTGACGGCAGAGGATTTTCTGGAGAAGAAGGCGGTGCTGACGGTCTGGCAGGGTGATATCCCGCAGCGTTACGTCAGCGGTATCGTGACGGAGGTGCAGCTCGGTGAGAACAACGACTGGCAGATGCGTTATTCCCTGGGCATCAGCCCGCCGCTGTGGCGTGCAGGATTACGGCAGAACTTCCGTATCTTCCAGCAGCAGGATATCTGCGATCCCGCCCTATAGTGCGAGCATTATGGTTTTTCTTTTATAGTTATTTCGTTTAGTCAGGCAGGGAGAATATATGGCTGCAACACTTTGGATGTTTTCAAACAATAGTGATGTGAAAAAGTTGCAACAATTACTCAATAGAAATGAATTTACTCCACTACTCGTAGAGGACGGTATATTTGGAAAAAATACATACGACGCAGTGAAAATATTTCAGCGGTATAATGGGTTAAATGATGATGGCATCGTAGGGCCACAGACCTGGCGGAAACTGGGTGTTCCTGATCATTTAACGCGGAGTTCACCTGGCTCTCCCGCGAGTCCTTCTTCGGGGCCATCCCGGAGTCCTTCTACTGATTCAAATGGTACTGTTGCCGAGACTGGTGAGGGATTCTGTTTTCCATTCCCCGTACTTCCTGCGCGATCATGGACAAACGGCGGTCGTCAATTTGGGGCGTCGCGCAGTGAGGGCCGCAGACATGCCGGTTGTGATTTGATATTCCCCCGAGGAACGCTTATTTATGCTGTTGCTGATGGCGTATTAGTTCAGCCTCCATATCTGTTTTACGAGGGTACTTCTGCTGTAGAAATTAGACATGGCAACCTTCTCCTTCGCTATGGCGAAATTATTAATGGATCATACGTCGGTGGGCAAACGGTCAAAAAAGGTCAGGTTATTGCTAAGGTGGGGAGACTGCATTCGGGTTCATCTATGTTGCATCTGGAGATTTATACGAATGCGACCTCATCGGGTCGCCTGACAGATCGCAACAGAGCGCCTTATCAAAGACGTTCTGATGTGACAGATCCTGCCCCATATCTGGATGTATGGAAAAATAATCTGCCTACCCCCTGATGTTCAAGGAATCAATAAAAATGCTCAAAAAAATAATACTATTTTTGGCTCTGATATCGTCGAATTTTGTTGTTTGTCTTGCAGCAGATTCAGGAAATATATTATCGGAAGACCCTGTTGTGAATAATTTTGGCGTTGATGAAGTCGTAGGCTTGCCTCATCCTGTTTGTACTTTGAGTCTGGCTGAAAATAATGAGAAACATCTTTATAATTATGTTGAGGGTGGTATCTGCCCTGTGGGCGGTGAAAGTTGTCCCTATTCAGCCATCATGAAACTGAATGGCAAGATGACGATATTAAAACAGATATCGACAAATAAAAATATCAGTATTTTTAAGAATGATGAGGTATCGATTATCACAACACAAAGTCCAGTTAAAGGAGCTGTGGTGGATGAAGAAGGTGGTGATGTGAATGCCGTTATCGTAATCAAAACAAAAAATAGCGAAATAAAACTTAATATGTCCGGGTACTGTGGTATTTAAACCCGGGCTATTATCGCTGATTAATCAGGGAGATTATATGTCCTCAGAAGGATTACGTTTCACGCTGTCGGTGGACGGTATCGTGGAGATGGCGACGGCGGTGGTGAGCTTCCGTCTGTACCAGCATCACTGCACACCGTTCATCCTGAATGTGGATATCGCCAGCGGGCTGTTCGACCTGACGGCGGAGGATTTTCTGGAGAAGAACGCGGTGCTGACGGTCTGGCAGGGTGATATCCCGCAGCGTTACGTCAGCGGTATTGTGACGGAGGTGCAGCCTGGTGAGAACAACGACTGGCAGATGCGTTATTCCCTGAGCATCAGCCCGCCGCTGTGGCGGGCAGGATTACGGCAGAACTTCCGTATCTTCCAGCAGCAGGACATTCAGACGATATCGGCGCAGCTTCTTGACGAGAACGGAGTGACGGCATGGATGCCGCTGTTTTATGAAGACCATCCGGCGCG
>NZ_CAWOOJ010000033.1:0-3790 GCF_963883145.1 Escherichia sp. E4385 | reverse complement strand
CATAAATTCAGTTTCGAATAGTCAGTTAATTAAAGTTCGTGTGCCATCTGGTCTTTTTCGGCACAGATTTCACTACAATATTTTTTCATTTCCGTCGTTGGGATAACTCCACGCATGAAATGAAGTGGTGTTTTAATGCTTTTGCTTTCTTCAATTTCTTTATTGCAAAGGTGGTAAGCACATTTATTTTCATGATTTTCTCCTGTGAGGCCTGCGGGAATTTCTTCATTTACAGGCCGGATAAATTTCTCAACAGGGAAACATTCGCCAGCTACTTTTTGCTCAATAGCTGCGGCCTTGCATTCAGGTTCGGAGTTATAAATTCCGGTAACAACATCCTGAGTTTCGCCTGATGTCAGAAAAACGGTCATGACAAGAGCGAACAAAGTGTTCATTTATTTTACTCCCGGTCGCAATTGCAAACTGAATAATGGCCTGCTCAAACATTTCTTCATCCTGTAAAAATACAGCGATGGCGAATTTACTCTGTGCGGCACTGATAGCTGTTAGATGATTACGTTCCATAACGCCACCTGAGCTACTTTATTCCTCGGTAATTTTATAACCATTAATTTCCAGAAATGTAGCGATATCCTGATATGAAAATTTTTCCAGAAGCTCATGAAGACGCCCCTCTGTTGAAAAATATTCTGCTATTTCTTCGGCTCCAACCATTTCAATAATAGCGTCGTTATCTTCAACTGAATCAATCAGGTCTGATAACTTCACGCCATTGACTTCAATACATAATTTTTGATTGTAATCGTGCTTAACCTGTACATCTTTTGCTGTTACTTCAAAACTTATCTCTTGCATATAATTCCCTTCCTGGTTACTAAATGAACTTTGTTGATGCGGTGCCTGGTGCCTCCAGGTGACGTTAACCAGTTAACAATTAACGCCGGAGTATTTCACCCATAACTCTTACGCTTTTAACTGTTCCGCGTGCGCTGAGCCGCATTCACCGCATCACAAAATTCACTTTAAAAAGGGCGGACATCAGTCGAACTTCAAGAAAAAACTGATGCCGCCAAGACTACAAACAGCAGTGTTGTTATTTACAACCGGAGGCGCACTCCCACCATTAAATTTAACAGACAAGACCGACTCTTTATGGATATCGGAAATGCGCCTTCGTGTTGTATGCCTGTCTTTTTACCACTTCAGGCTCGGTGGTATACTGGAGTTCTCACACAACCAGTAATAAGGTATTCCTATGGATAATAAAGACAAAGCCTGGCTACTTGCTTTAGCTTTCAGTACCACACATCCTCGCGAAATAACTCCTGAAGACTTCCTCTCGGAAGTAGAGAGTGCTGAGAATGAGTTTTTGTCATTACTTAATAAACTTGATGCTGAAAAACCCGACGATTCACTTAAGGTGTGGGAGAAGCTAGGCTCTTCAAAATAATTGCTTCCGTGGCGGCACGAACGACAGTTTTTGCCGCCTCTTCAGCTGCTTCGGCAGAATGTCCAGCCTTTACTTTTTCTGCAATGACCTCCAGTACAGTTGGAAGAACTTTATCAATAATCATGACAGCGACATCTTTGCTGCACGGTTTACCGTTAATGACTACCAGATCGTTACTATCCATCACCTTTCTCCTCTCCCCTTAACGCCGGGTGGCGGAACTGAAACCTGTCGCACCGTTGTGCTTTGATGGTTGCATAATACAATGAAAAGTAGATGTGTCAACACTAAAAGTAGAATTAATGATGATAAATTCTACAATTAGTTGTTTTTTTAAGACAAAAAAACCCGGCTGTGCCGGGGTGGTTGTTATGCGAGAGGTAAATTTATTCTGAAGGTGGGGTGCTTGCGTACTTCTCGTAGAAGTCGTAAAGCTGCTTGAGTCGCATCTCGAAAGCCAAAAGCATGTTTTTGGCCTCAACTGGAGGAAACTGTCGAAAAGTATTAATCAGGCGCTTTTCATCTTCGCTTAACTCAGTAAGTTCACCTGCGCTACTGCCGATAGATTTTTGCACCCCTAACAAACCTGCTGGGGAAGCATGAGTCTTCTCTGTTGATGAACCATATTCCAGCCACGCAGGCTCAACACCCAGAAGTTCTGCTATTCGTTCAAGTTTTTCGTCACGTGGTTTAGCAGTACCTAAGGTATAGCGCCGCGCCATTTCGTAAGTAACACCCGAAGACAAACTTAAGTCTTTGATGGATATTTTTTTTCTATCCATTTCAGACTTTAGTCTTGTCGCGAATGCGTGATGTTTATGTGTGTTTTCTACCATGTGTAGAAGATTAAAGTAGTTGTCCTGTTTCGTCATTTCTATTTTGTGTAGTTGCAAATTCTACTTTGTGTAGTATTATGGTGTTGTTCTTGAAATGGAGTTAACGATGAGTACGACACATAAAAACATCACAGAAAAGGCGGTTATGGCCATTGGCTCTCCATCTGCTGTAAGCCGCATGTTTGGTTTCAGATCGCCTCAATCCATTTTTAACTGGATTATTCGAAATAGAGTACCAAGCGAAAGGGTTATTCGGCTTTGTGAATTGGGAGGGTGGGTTGTTACTCCTCATGATCTTCGTCCTGATTTACATCCTACTCCAATTAGTGGGATTCCTGAGGATGTTATCAAATCTAAAAAAATAGGGTTGATTCATGAAAATCAGGCATGAACACATTGAATCAGTGCTGTTAGCCCTGGCAGCCGAAAAAGGGCAGGCGTGGGTCGCTAACGCAATTACTGAAGAATATCTGCGCCAGGGGGGCGGCGAATTGCCCCTGGTACCAGGCAAGGACTGGAACAATCAGCAGAACATCTATCGCCGCTGGTTGAAAGGCGAAACGGAAGCGCAAAGGGAAAAAATTCAGAAGCTGATCCCAGCAATTCTGACAATCCTTCCGCGGGAGCTGCGTCACCGACTCTGCATCTTCGATACCCTGGAACGCCGTGCATTACTGGCGGCACAGGAAGCGTTGAGTACGGCAATTGATGCGCATGATGATGCAGTTCAGGCCGTTTACCGGAAAGCGCATTTCAGCGGCGGCGAGTCGTCCGGCGATTCTGTCGTAGTGCATTGATTGAAATTAATCGTGCCGGACTGTTTTGTTCGGTATCAGTTAAATGTAGCGCTCACAGCGTTACAAGGTGAAAACAATATGGCTTCAAACTGGATAAAGCTCGAGGTTATTACGCCGGATAAGCCGGAAATATTCAGGCTTGCTGAGATTCTGAATATTGATCCAGATGCCGCATTAGGGAAAGTCATTCGCTTCTGGGCATGGGCGGATCAACAAATGATAGACGGTAACGCAGAGTGTAACGCACGCGGCGTTACAAAAAGCGCAATTGATCGCATCACTTTTATGGCTGGTTTTGCTGATGCGTTAATTCAGGTTGGATGGCTGGCCGAAACTAATGGTGTGTTGTCGCTTCCTAACTTTGAGCGCCATAACGGGAAAAGCTCTAAAAAACGGGCGGTTACAAACGAGAGAGTTACAAAAATACGCGAACTGAAACGAAAAGGTAACGCTGGCAGCGTTACACAAACGGATCAAAAAGCGTTACCAGAGGAAGAGGAAGAGGAAGATATAAATACTGATCTCCCCCTAAATCCCCCTCGCCAAAAACGAGCGTCTAAAAAATTCGAGCCGGAGGCTATCGAGTTGCCCGACTGGTTGCCAGAAACACTCTGGCATGAGTGGGTTCAGTTCAGGCAGGCATTGCGAAAACCGATTCGAACGGAGCAGGGCGCTAACGGGGCGATACGGGAGCTGGAAAAATTCCTCCAGCAGGGTTTTACCCCAGAGCAGGTGATTCGACACAG
>NZ_CAWOOJ010000032.1:0-5363 GCF_963883145.1 Escherichia sp. E4385 | reverse complement strand
AAGCACCCGCAGCAATTCTAACTATCCAATACATCACTGCCAACACTTTAAACTCTTACCCTTTAAAACAAGAACAAAATTCAACCAATCAGCATTAGACGCATACTCATATCCTAGAGAAAACAACTCTTTCTGTACTATTTATATCCATATGATTTATAAGCATTTGCCACTTGCCATAGCCGCACAATGACAGTTTGTTATTCCGTGTCAACAGATAAAATGATCATTTTTCAATGAGTTACATGCTTGCAAGGGGTTGCACCACGGGCTTGTTTACGCCAGGATCAGATGGTCTCGGTTATGAGCATAGAAAACCCCTTGTCCTGAAAACTCAAGATGCAAGGGGCTATAGAGATTGTGATGTTACAGCATCGCAACTAGTGTGATTGATAAGGAGGTTGATCGTAATGATCTGACACCCTTTAGCACACAGAAAAGACATGTGCAAGGGTATCAGGTCTGTAGATAAACGCAATACTGAACAGGAATACAGTTTGTGTTTTTATACAGGAACTCTTTTATGGAAAAGACTGTTAATAAAAAAATATGCAGTAAATGTGGAGAACCTTGCGAAATTTTGTTCCGTCGCTTCTATCACGATGAATCAGGAAAACGCGTATACCCAGTGAAAGCAAAAGCCTTCCCAATTCCAAAATGCACAAAATGTGAATCGTAGATAAATTTAGCCCCGGCTATCGGGGCTTTTCTATTTGACAGTTTTTATCCCCAGCGGCAAATCGAATACACAACCAGTGCCACCGCCATTGCGATTCCTACCGTGGTGAATGCCTCAGGCCAGGTCATTGATTCACCTCCTGCGGTGGTTCCGGTAGCGGCATCCAGTGAGTTGAGCTCCCTACTTCGATGCCGTCTTTGTCCACAAAAGCCATCTTATTCCCGCCACGAATGGGGCAAAAAACCTTATCCCAGGAACCGGGGAATACATTCCCGAGATCATCGCGAAGAATCACATCGCAGTATTCCGCAGGAACTGCATCACTACAGCTTACCCAGCCAGCCGGAGTTCCCGGAGAGTTGGTTGACGAATTCTTATTTTCCCGAAAGTTTCCGGCCTGAAGCATGGCGACGCGGCAGGCGTTCCAGCCATCAGCATATGTTTCAGTTACACCGTCGAGATGACAGGTAAGCAAATCCATTTCATCAGGCACTACCATCGCTGGCGGCGCTGCGTAAAGCGGTGTTATTTCTGCCCGAAAGTCACCTATTTCATGCAGTTGCACCCACCGTTCGGCTTCTGCTTTGTCAGAATACAGAGCAGTGAACGTATTATATTCATTATCAATTTGCGTGAAGGTTGCCTTCCACGCCACTGGCTCTGCTTCCAGTGATGCCAGTGCAATTTTGAATAACTCACCCTCTACCTGTGCCATCCCTGAATTTGGGTGGCATTTCGCAATCGCTATTTTTAATTTAGCTTCTTCGACTAATTGTTCTTTGGTTAATTCAGTCATTTCAACCTTCCTTATACGGATTAATTTTATTGTGTAGTGCGTTAAACGACGCCCATACCACGTCGTTATACAATTCAATAACGGGCTCAATTATTTTCCCGATTACCCAGACAAAAATTAGCGGGGATATCGGTGTCATCAATACGATAAACAGAATGAGAAACAGGAATTCTGTTGCTCTGCTCTTTCGCGGATAATTTTTCCTGAATAGTGTAGTCATATCACTCCCATTTAATTTGCTTAGAACTGTGATTTCTCCAGCGGTTTTGTGCCGCGTTGGGCTTTTTGCAACAACTGTGACCCATCACCCCGCAACACCCCGTCAACCTCACTCGTCTGTTACTAATCCTCAACCATCGCCAGACCCCAACACCGTTTCTGCGAGCTAACAGAATTTTTGCTTTACGGTTTTTCATCGTTTTATTCTCCGATTAGTTCAGCTATTTTTATTACCGCCCTTTCGGGCGGCCTCCGGATGATTTGAGGGTGCAGAAATCCCTCCGGTTAAGGATTAAATTTTATTTACATCGCTGATTTTATTATTCAGTTCTGGCTTTTGCCGCCCTGCGTATCCGTGCTTTCGCGTTACGCTCAATCTGAATTAGCTTTTCTATATTTTTCCGCCTTTCCTGTTCCTCCTGGCGCAATAGCCTTACATCATCTGCCAGTCTGGTTTCTCTTTTCGCCACAGAGAGCATCCAGTCAAATGGTTCCACAACCGCGCCACAGATTTTGCATCGGACCTGACGCTCTTTTTCATCAACCCGAACAGAAGCGTGATGGCAATATGGTCTTTCCGATGGCTCATAAAGAAAATTAACCTGATTACGTGGGTCATCCTCTTTTACCGGAAATAAAACAATATTACTTAACTCATCTTCTGGTTTTATTTCCACGTCACTCTCCTTTGATGCAAATACTAGCGGCGCGGATTGCCGCGATAACATCATCAGCTTTGAGATATTCACCATCATCTGCGCTGTGTACATACCAATCATCATAACCATCAGCACCCGGCTGTAACCGTTGAGGAAGATCTACTGTCCGCGCCTCCAGCTCTTTAACGCGTTCCTCCAGTTCATAGACTCTGCATTGCTCTTTATCATCAATCAGATATAACCCAAGACATTCGCTTTCTACCCAACCGCCAAAATCATGATCATAACGCTCACATGAAAACTCACCGTCACCGTCCTTTGTTGGAATGGTGTAACTATCTAATGGGCCACCATATGTCGGCACATTTCCCAATGTTGGATGCTCAATCCACATAAAAAATGCACGTCCGGTTATCGGACAAATTTCTGGTCGCCATTGGTCACTCATTGGTTTCCTCCCACGTTTTCAGACTTTCACCACAGAACGGGCAAAATGAAACTCGAATTGGTGATTTAGAAAACTCACCGGAACGCAACATCACCAAATCAGGTCCACGGGTTAAACTCTCATTCCAGATTTTGTATAGCAGTAAGCCTTTTCTTACTGAGCATTCAGCATCATGCTCAAGGGATTTTGCCAGTGCCACACACGGTTCTATCTGATTGCCATTAACCTGGCATTTTGATTCACTCATTGCTTGAATCCCTCCCGAAGCTGTTCTGCACAGTGCAGCAGCGCATCAGTCGCTTCTTTCACCGTAACGAGATCGCCATCGTCCAGTCCTGCAATTTTTGCGTGCCTGACAAACGCCGCGCAAAGGTCGTTAAACGCCCCCGCCCGCACATCCGCCAGGAAAGCGTTAGCAGCAGCCAATTCCTGGTAGTCAATCCTGCTCACTGCGCCGCCTCCTGAAAATTCCTCTGATAAAACGCCAGCACGCGCTGCATAACCTCGCTCTTCCGACACTCGCGACAGATTATGTTCATACGCCTGTCGTAGCGGCGTATTTCTCCGTCGGGTAATGACCAGATAAGGTCAGGATCAACCACAACCTGTTTCTTCACCTTTGCCCTCGATAGTTTTTTGCGGGCGTTTTGCCAGTCCTTACGAGCCTGTTCTGAGGGAAATAATCCGTAGCCAGAGTTGTATACATCACCACTGGCGACCAGCTCTCTTGCGAGAACGCTCATTAAATATCTTGTCGCACCTGTCTTGGTTTCCAGTTGTCGTAACGTCTCGCGCCCACTCTGGCGCACGAGTTCAACAACCTGCCCCTTAATTTTTTCCCGCTCTTCTTGTGTAAATACTTTTGCCATAAGCGCCCCCGGCAATCACTTTTCCGACACAATACGACTGGAGGAATCGACAATCTGTCGGACAATATCCCGGTGCTTGTTCAGCTCCCGCAGCGCGGCGCAGATACGCTCCCACTTCTGGACATGGCCTTTCGCCCGACGCAGTTCGCGGTTTGCCATATGCAGCGATGGTAAAATCAGGTCATCCGCGCGCGTTTCAGTAAACGATGGCAACGATTGCACAATGTCCGCCACAGTTTCTGTTTTAATATCTTCCTGTGTTGCATCTTTCTGTACCGGTAACGCAACACTTGCTGGCTGAGGAAAGGCTTTACCATCAGTTTCCGCTACCGATTCAAGTTTCGGCTCTGCTGGTAAATTATTACCCGGTATGCAGTAACGAAATTTACCGTTCTGGTTTACGCGAATCAGACGACCTTTGCTGATTGCCATTGCCAGCGTTGAAGCCACTTTGCGGGATGTGGTACCGAACAGCGTAGCCAGTTCATCCGCCGTTTGTGGTCCACGTTGCTCAATCGCCGCTTTTAAATCGCTCTCCGAAATTTTCGCTACTGTTGCCATGGTGGTTTCTTCCGGCAGCTCTGCCGGCGCTGGCTGTTCCTGCTGAACGTTGTTATCAGCCACGCGCCAGGTGTATACGCTTTTATCAACGAAGCCAGCCTTTTTCAGTTCCCACAGCTCGTTCAGCACTTCTTCTCGACTGATATCAAGTCGCGTAGCCAGTTCTACCGACGTGGCTTTTCCCATCGCTTTCAGTGCGTCAAAAACGGTCTCCATTAAAATTTCCTCCCGGTAAAAATTACTTCTCAATACCTGGCTGACCAACATTCGGGCGCCAGCTCTCCCAGTTAAAATTCACCCAGCGCCCGCCGTTCATGGTCATGCGATCCATAATCCGCTCGCCGAGCAATGTTTTCATGGCCTCATAGTTCAGGTTTGTCAGCATCCCCACGCTGCGCATCGACGCTGTCCGGCGATCAACAATCTGATGCAGTACCACCTGCTCGTTTTTCGTCTCGCGCTGAATGCCAATTTCATCAAGAACCAGCAGATCCACTTCGCACAGTTCCCGCAAAAATTTTTCGCCTGATTGCCCGTCGTCATAGCTGGCGTGTAGAGCACTCATAACATCAGCCACGGTAACCACAATCACTGTCTGGCCATCTTTCAGCAGGCGATTCCCAATAGCCGCCGCCAGATGGTTTTTTCCGGTACCAGGTTTTCCGCTGAACGCGAAATTTGTGCATCCGGTAACCAGTTCGTCAGCGATAGATTTCGCCTGACTCAACGCGTATCGCTGGCCGTCGTTCTGCACCTGGTAATTCGCAAACGAGCATTTGCGGTGCAACGGCTGGATGCCGGAGCGATACAGGATTTTTTCCACCCGCAACTGACGATTCTGACGGTTGATCTCCTCACAACGTTTCTGGCCTTCTGCAAGTTGCCACTCGCGCCACTCCGCCACCGTCCTGAATGGCGCGGTTACATGTGGCGGGGCCAGTCTGCGGATACGTTCCAGAACGCCGCCTGTCGCAATATTTTTCATGCTTCGTTACCCCCTGAAGCCTGGTGGGATCGCACTGTCCGGAAACGAGACGGTGTTAACCTGCCGAGGCAACGTCTCAGGCCGAACACCTTTCGGCGCGAACAAGCCCTGGTATTCATTGGCGATGCTGTGTCGAATCACCTGCTC
>NZ_CAWOOJ010000031.1:0-1019 GCF_963883145.1 Escherichia sp. E4385 | reverse complement strand
CCAACGGTACGGCCGCCTTCACGGATTGCGAAACGCAGACCGTCGTCCATCGCGATCGGGTGGATCAGGGTAACAACCATTTTGATGTTGTCGCCCGGCATTACCATCTCTACGCCTTCCGGCAGTTCGATGGTACCAGTCACGTCAGTAGTACGGAAGTAGAACTGCGGACGGTAGCCTTTGAAGAACGGAGTATGACGGCCGCCTTCATCTTTGGACAGAATGTACACTTCAGATTCGAACTTGGTGTGCGGCTTGATGGTGCCCGGCTTAGCCAGTACCTGACCACGTTCGATTTCTTCACGTTTGATACCACGCAGCAGAACACCTACGTTCTCACCAGCACGGCCTTCGTCCAGCAGTTTGCGGAACATTTCAACGCCAGTACAGGTAGACTTCTGAGTCTCTTTGATACCAACGATTTCAACTTCTTCACCAACTTTGATGATACCGCGTTCTACACGACCGGTAACAACGGTACCACGACCGGAGATGGAGAATACGTCTTCGATCGGCAGCAGGAACGGCTTGTCAATCGCACGCTCTGGTTCCGGAATGTAAGAATCCAGGAAGCCAGCCAGTTCCAGGATTTTCGCTTCCCACTCTGCGTCGCCTTCCAGCGCTTTCAGAGCAGAACCACGAACGATCGGAGTGTCGTCGCCCGGGAAGTCGTACTGAGACAGAAGTTCACGAACTTCCATTTCAACCAGTTCCAGCAGCTCTTCGTCATCAACCATGTCACATTTGTTCAGGAACACGATGATGTACGGAACGCCTACCTGACGACCCAGCAGGATGTGCTCACGAGTCTGCGGCATCGGGCCGTCAGTCGCAGCAACTACCAGGATCGCGCCGTCCATCTGAGCAGCACCGGTGATCATGTTTTTAACATAGTCGGCGTGCCCCGGGCAGTCTACGTGTGCGTAGTGACGGGTCGGGGTGTCATATTCAACGTGAGAAGTGTTGATGGTGATACCACGAGCTTTTTCTTCCGGCGCGTTATCGATCTGGTCGAATGC
>NZ_CAWOOJ010000030.1:0-55319 GCF_963883145.1 Escherichia sp. E4385 | reverse complement strand
TTTCCGAATGCGCGTTTTTTCAGCAAAACACCTGTAAGCGTGCCATAAAACAAGCAATTTGCCGTTTTTGCAACCGCAATCACACTTCCAGGTGGCATACTAAAGAGGAATAAAAAGAAAAAGGAAGATAAGTAATGCCTTTAAGCGCACAACAGTTAGCTGCACAGAAAAACCTTTCATATGTTCTGGCTGAGAAGCTGGCACAACGAATCTTAAAAGGTGAATACGCACCTGGCACCATTTTGCCGGGTGAAATTGAACTGGGTGAGCAATTTGGTGTGAGTCGTACTGCGGTACGCGAAGCGGTCAAGACGTTAACGGCAAAGGGGATGGTTTTACCGCGTCCACGAATTGGTACTCGGGTCATGCCACAATCCAACTGGAACTTTCTTGATCAGGAATTACTCACCTGGTGGATGACAGAAGAGAACTTTCATCAGGTCATTGATCACTTTTTGGTTATGCGTATCTGTCTGGAGCCGCAAGCCTGTTTACTGGCTGCAACGGTAGGAACAGCAGAACAGAAGGCGCATCTCAACACGCTAATGGCCGAAATGGTCGCATTAAAAGATAACTTTCGCCGAGAACGTTGGGTTGAGGTCGATATGGCCTGGCATGAGCACATCTATGAAATGAGCGCCAATCCGTTTTTGACCTCTTTCGCCTCGCTATTCCATTCGGTTTATCACACTTACTTCACGTCAATAACCAGTGACACCGTGATAAAGCTGGATCTGCACCAGGCGATCGTCGATGCGATTATCCAAAGCGATGGCAACGCGGCATTTAAGGCTTGTCAGGCGCTACTACACACTCCGGATAAGTGATAACCAGACAAAGGGACATTGAATGAGCGAGAAAAAGAAGCGCAGTATGGCGGGTTTGCCATGGATTGCGGCGATGGCTTTCTTCATGCAGGCACTTGATGCCACTATCCTGAATACAGCCCTACCCGATATCGCTCATAGTCTTAATCGCTCCCCCCTCGCTATGCAATCGGCCATCATCAGTTACACGCTGACGGTGGCGATGCTTATTCCGGTCAGCGGATGGCTGGCCGACCGCTTCGGCACACGCCGCGTTTTCACCATTGCCGTTAGCTTGTTTACGTTGGGTTCTCTGGCCTGCGCACTCTCAAACTCGCTGCCACAACTGGTTGTCTTCCGTGTTATTCAGGGGATAGGCGGCGCAATGATGATGCCGGTCGCTCGCCTGGCGTTACTGCGCGCATACCCACGCAATGAACTCCTTCCAGTACTGAATTTTGTCGCCATGCCGGGTCTGGTAGGGCCGATTTTAGGGCCCGTTCTTGGGGGTATGTTAGTCACGTGGGCAACATGGCACTGGATCTTTTTAATCAATATTCCCATTGGTATTGCGGGCCTTCTTTACGCTCGCAAACATATGCCCAACTTCACCACAGCACGTCGAAAATTTGATATCACTGGTTTCTTACTGTTTGGTCTTAGCCTTGTGCTCTTCTCAAGTGGAATAGAGCTGTTTGGTGAGAAAATTGTTGAAACCTGGATAGCCTTGACGGTCATTGTGGCCAGCATAGTGTTACTGCTTCTCTATATCCTCCATGCGCGACGAACGCCAAACCCATTAATTTCATTAAATTTATTTAAAACCCGCACTTTCTCGATCGGTATCGTAGGCAATATTGCAACCCGTCTGGGGACCGGCTGTGTACCGTTCCTTATGCCATTGATGTTACAGGTAGGATTTGGTTATCAGGCGTTTATTGCTGGCTGCATGATGGCACCGATAGCGTTAGGCTCCATTATTGCGAAATCGATGGTTACGCAGGTTTTACGGCGTCTGGGCTATCGCCATACGTTAGTGGGAATTACGGTGATTATTGGTTTGATGATCGCCCAGTTCTCATTGCAATCTCCGGCAATGGCGATCTGGATGCTAATTTTGCCGTTGTTTATTTTAGGGATGGCGATGTCGACGCAATTTACCGCGATGAATACCATAACACTTGCCGATCTGACCGATGACAACGCCAGCAGTGGTAATAGCGTTCTGGCTGTCACGCAACAGTTGTCGATCAGTTTAGGTGTAGCCGTTAGCGCAGCCGTTCTTCGCGTTTACGAAGGGATGGAAGGTACGACGATTGTTGAACAATTCCACTATACGTTTATTACGATGGGGATGATTACGGTTGCTTCAGCAGCGATGTTCATGCTCCTGAAGGCAACTGATGGTAATAATTTGATTAAACGCCAGCAAAAATCTAAGCCGAGCCGCGCGCCATCAGAATCGGAGTAAGTTGTAATCGTTGTTGCTGTAAGGTTGGCTGCGCCATTCGGTGGATGAGTACATCAATCGCCAGCTCTCCCAATTCATCTTTCGGTTGATGGATAGTAGTGAGCGGTGGCGTCATATAACGTGCCAGTTCAATATCGTCATAACCAATCACCGCGATATCCTGCGGGACATGCAATCCAGCCTGGTACAACGCCTGGTAAACACCCACTGCCATTGCGTCATTTCCGGTAAAGACCGCCTGAGGACGCAGCGAATGTGATAACAGCTGTCGCATAGCGTCAAACCCGCCGTTAAATTCAAAATCGCCAGTCACTTCATAGCCATCAGGAATGTCGAGGCCAGCACGTTTCATCGCCGCCCGATAACCTTCCAGTCGCAAACGTGCAGGCGTTTTATCCAGAGGTCCGGTAATACAGGCGATACGAGTATAACCTTTGTCGATCAGATATTGCGTCGCTAAATCGCCTCCCAGCAACGAGTTATCCTGAATGAGATCGCTATCGCCATCGAACGGCGCCCAGTCCATCATCACGGTTGGCACTGTCGGATAACGTTGCATGATTTCACGCGAAGGCTGATGCGTTTCGGTGCACAGTAACAGCAAGCCATCAACACGCTTTTGCATCAACGTTTCCAGATTACGATTCATTCGCTGCTCATCGCCTTCGGTATTACAAAGGACAAGACTATAACCGCGCTCGAAGCAGCTGCGTTCAACACCACGCACCAGTTCTGAATAGAAAGGATTGGTACTGGCAGTGATCAACATGCCAATGGTATGTGTTTGATTGAGTTTGAGGCTACGCGCCAGAGCTGATGGCGCGTAATTGAGTTCTTTAATCGCCGCTTCAACTTTGGCGGTAATCGCTTCACTGACGAAGCGATCTTTATTGATGACGTGAGAAACTGTTGAGGTAGAAACGCCCGCCAGGCGGGCAACATCTTTCATTGTAGCCAAGCGTCACCTCTGCCTGTCTAAAAATGCGTCGATCTCTTCACGCCACGGTACGGAAGGTTGTGCGCCTTTACGTGTTACGGCAATCGCAGCGGCGGCATGGGCAAAACGAATCGCCTCTGGCAATGGTTTTTCTTCCAGCAACGCCGTGATTAACGCGCCGTTAAAGGTATCTCCGGCAGCAATGGTATCGACAGCCTGCACCCGGAATCCAGGAACGCGCTGACCTTCACCATTCACGCTAGCCCATACACCACGACTTCCTAAAGTAATCAGTACAGTACGGATACCTTTTTCATGCAGTACCTGCGCCGCCTTCGCCGCATCTTCATCATTTTCAACACGAATACCGGTGAGCTTTTCTGCTTCCGTTTCGTTTGGCGTAATAATGTCCACCAGCGCCAACAGTTCGTCAGGAAGTTCGCGAGCCGGGGCCGGGTTAAGCGCAACGATAGTCATATTTTGATGGGCAATTTTCGCTGCTGCCATCACACTTTCGAGTGGTGATTCCAGCTGCATTAATAATGCTGAGGCATTCGCAATACGCTCGCGTTGTGCTTCTACCAGCACAGGGGAAAGGGCAGCGTTAGCACCGGAATGAATACCGATGACGTTCTCGCCTTCACTATTAACAAAAATCAGCGCCACACCTGTTGATTCACCTTTGATCACGCTTACAGGTGAAATATCAATGTTATCAGTAGCGAGCTGCTGACGTACGCTCTCGCCAATACTGTCATCGCCCGTGCAGGCTATAAACGAGATATTCGCGCCGCTACGCCCTGCTGCCACCGCCTGATTCGCGCCTTTGCCGCCAAATGCGACTTGATAGTGGTTACCGGTTACGGTTTCGCCTGGAGTAGGAAAAGATTGAAGATTAAGGATATGGTCAGCATTAATGCTGCCAAGAACAACGAGGCTGCCTGCGTTTTGCATATTCGGGATGTCCATAAAATGCGCCACCGGGTTAGGGTGGCGCGTGCCCTGCTTTTCTTTATATTACACGTTCATCTGTCGATGACGTATTGATGCCACTATCAGGTTATAAAACCTGACTAAGACTACTGCTTAACAACCAGTTTCAGATCAACCGGATATTTCGCCTGAACTTTTTCGCCTTTCAGAACTTTGTCCGCGGTTTCGACACCTTTCGCGCCAATCTGATCGGGTAACTGAGCGATAGTCGCTGCCAGTTTGCCATCATTTACTGCTTTTTCGCCATCAGGTGTACCGTCAAATCCGACGACCATCACATCCGATTTACCAGCAGTTTGCAGCGCACGCAGTGCGCCCAGCGCCATTTCATCATTCTGCGCGAACACTGCCTGCACATCCGGATGAGCGGTCAACAGGTTCTGCATTACGTTCAAACCTTTGGTACGGTCGAAGTCTGCCGGCTGGCTGGCAAGGACGTTAAATTTGTGAGCAGCAACAGCCTGCTGGAAGCCTTCGCCACGCTCACGGGCTGCGGATGTACCGGCAATGCCTTGCAGCTCGATAACTTTGGCACCTTCGCCCGCTTTCTTCGCGATGTAATCACCGGCGATTTTGCCGCCCAGTACGTTATCAGAAGCAATGTGGCTCACCACTTCGCCTTTCGTGGCCTGACGGTCAAGGGTGATAACCGGGATGTTCGCCTGGTTTGCCATCTTCACGGCGTTACCCACTGCATCGGAGTCGGTCGGGTTAATCAGCAGAATTTTGGTGCCGCGAACGGTTAAGTCTTGCACGTTCGCCAGCTCTTTCGCCGGGTTGTTCTGGGAGTCCAGCACCACCAGGTTATAGCCGAGTTTATCCGCCTCTTTCTGCGCGCCATCTTTCAGCGATACAAAGAACGGGTTATTGAGTGTGGAAACCACCAGCGCAATGGTGTCTTTTGCCATCGCATTCGCACTAACGGTGGCGCTTAGCGCAACAGCAGAAACCAGGGTAGCCAGTTTTTTCATGTTCATATTCAAGATGTCCTGTAGTCGTTATTACTGCTTTTTGTTGTCTACCAGCACCGCCAGCAAAATCACCACAGCTTTGACGATCATCTGGTAATAGGAGGAAACACCTAACAAATTCAATCCATTATTAAGGAAGCCAAGAATTAATGCGCCGATCAACGTCCCAACAATGCGACCTTTTCCGCCCGCCAGACTCGTACCGCCCAGAACCACCGCAGCAATAGCATCCAGCTCATAGCCAGTCCCCGCCGTGGGTTGTGCGGAGGAGAGGCGCGCCACTTCAATGATCCCGGCCAGCGATGCCAGCAGACCACAAAGAGAATAGACGATGATTTTGATTTTATTGACGTTGATACCAGAAAGACGCGTTGCCGCTTCGTTGCCGCCCAGCGCGTAGATGTAACGCCCCAGACGCGTGTGATGCAGCATGTACCAGGCCGCGAGGAAGACAATCCCCATGATCCAGACTGGCGTCGGTACGCCCAGCGGACGACCAATACCAAACCAGCCAAACAGATCGGCGTTCTCAGTAAAGCCGGTATTCACTGGGCTACCGTTGGTATAAACCATAGTCACGCCGCGCAGCAATAACATCATCACGAGGGTAGCGATAAACGCCTGGACGCGGCCTTTCGCCACAATCACCCCTGTTACCGCACCAATTGCGGCACCTAATGCCAGTGCGGCAGCGACAGCCACCAGCGCATTGACTTCAATGCCGACGATAGACGCAGCAACTGCGCCAGTCAGCGCCAACAGAGAACCGACGGACAGGTCGATGCCCGACGTCAGGATCACCAGCGTCATGCCGACCGCCATAATGGCGTTCACCGAGGTTTGCTGGAGAATATTGAATAAGTTATTGATGGTGAAAAAGTTCGGGCTTAACGTCGAGACAATCGCGATCAGCACCAGCAGAGCGATAAGCGATTTCTGCTCCATCAGCCACGCTTTCGTGAAATAACGGCGACCAGAAACAGTCTGGGTTGTCATTTTTTTACTCCTGATTCACGCGATTAAGCTTGCCCACAGCGGCAGCCATTAACACTTCCTGGGTGGCTTGCTCACGAGTAAATTCCCCGCTGAGATGCCCTTCATGCATGACGATGATGCGATCGCTCATGCCTAATACTTCTGGCATCTCTGATGACACCAGAATGATGCTCAAGCCATCGGCTTTGAACTGGTTGATCAGTTGATAGATCTCTTTTTTCGCGCCGACATCTACACCACGGGTAGGTTCATCAAGGATAAGTACTTTCGGGCGCGTCATCAGACCGCGGGCAATCGCCACTTTTTGCTGATTGCCACCGGAGAGCAGGCCAATTGCCTGTTCCATTGATGGCGTTTTCACATTGAACAGGCGAATAAAATCACTCACTGCCTGTTGTTCATCGGCATGCTTCAAACTGCCGCCAGTACGGCTGAAGTAGCGCAGCGCAGTCAGCGACATATTTTCTTTTACTGACATGCCCAGTACTAAACCGTCGCGTTTACGGTCTTCAGAGATATACACAATGCCGTTTGCCAGACCATCCTGCGGTGAACGAGTAATAACTTCATGCCCATCCAGCGTGACATAACCGCTGGTGCGCGGCAGTGCGCCATAGAGCACTTTCATTAATTCGGTACGCCCCGCGCCCATCAAACCAGAGACGCCAAGGATTTCGCCATTGCGTAGGGTAAAAGAGACGTTGTTAACACCAGGCCCGCAGAGATTATCGACTTTCAGGCGGATATCTCCCGGCGCTTTGTCCAGGTGTGGATACTGCTCTTCCAGCTTGCGGCCCACCATCATCTCAATCAGCGAATCTTCGGTCAGTGATGCCACTTCACGCTCGGCAATAAATTGCCCGTCACGAAAAATGGTAACGTCATCGCAAATCTCGAAGATTTCTTTCATGCGGTGGGAGATATAGACAATGCCGCGCCCTTGCGATTTCAGCTCGCGAATGACGCGGAACAGGGATTCGGTTTCGGTATCAGTCAGCGCATCTGTCGGTTCATCCATAATGATGACTTTCGACTCAAAGCTCAGCACTTTGGCGATTTCAACCATTTGCTGGTCACCGATGGAAAGATCTCCCACCAGCTTGTCGCTTTTAAAGCGCAGGTTAAGTTTAGCCAGCAATTTATCCGCTTCGGCATACATGGTTTTCCAGTCAATTTTGCCAAAGCGATTAACAAACTCACGACCGAGGAAAATGTTTTCGGCAATGGTCAACTGCGGGATCAGGTTCAGCTCCTGGTGGATAATCCCAATCCCGGCTTCCTGGGAAGATTTCGGCCCGGTAAATGTCGTTTCTTTCCCCAGCCATAAAAGCGTACCGGCATCGCGAGTATAGATACCGGTAAGCACTTTCATCATGGTGGATTTACCCGCGCCGTTTTCGCCTACCAGCGCCATTACGCGGCCCGGATAGACATTTAACGCGGCGCCCGAGAGGGCTTTTACGCCCGGAAAGGCTTTATCAATGCCTTTAAGCTGTAGTAATGCTTCCATGACGACCTCAGAACGTCACGCCAGCACAGAGAATGATATTCGCATACGGAGAACATTCTCCGCTGCGAATTACCGCCTGACTTTCTGCGGTTAGTTGTTTGAATTGTTCATGCGTGGTGTAACGAATTTCAATGGTGTTTCCCTGGTGTTGTTGCAGCTGCTCAAGGTGAGTGAGCAACGTTTCGTGGAGTTGCGGATTATGTTGTTTGATCTCTTCCGCGATAATGGCTGCCTCAACCTGCATTTCACTCGTAACAACTCCCAGTACCTGCATAAAAGAAGGTACGCCCTGGGTTAATGCCACATCGATACGCGTTGTACTTTTTGGGATGGGTAAACCAGCATCACACACCACCAGCGTATCGGTATGCCCCAGACGGGAGATCACCGACGAAATATCAGAATTAAGAACGGTGCCTTTTTTCATTTTTTTCTCCATCAGCGAAACGTTTCGCTGACCAGCAGTTTAATCCTGACTGAACAGAGAAAACCATCGCAACGTTACTGAAATGTGATCAACATCGAAACGTTTTACATCGTGATTAAGCATGAAAAACAAAAACGCCCCCTTTATGGAGAAAGGAGGCGTCTGGCGTTAGATTTCGACCTGAGTACCTAGTTCAATAACCCTGTTTGGTGGGATTTCAAACTGATCTGGTGCACGCAGTGCATTACGCTGCAACAGCAAGTACAGTTTGCCACGCAAACGTAAGTACCACGGGCGTTTGCCGAGGATCAACGACTCATGGGACATAAAGAAGGAGGTTTCCATCATCCGGCAACTTAACCCTTCCAGGCCACAGCGGTGGAAGACTTCTTCCACGTTTGGCGTTTCCCGCCAGCCGTAACTTGCCACCACGCGCCAGAAAGTGGGCGACAGTTGTTCAATCTGTACCCGACGGACGTTATGGACATATGGCGCGTCTTCGGTACGCAGAGTTAACAGAATCACCCGCTCATGCAATACCTTGTTATGTTTCAGGTTATGCATCAGCGCAAAGGGAATGACGTTGATTGCACGCGACATGTACACCGCGGTTCCGGGAACGCGAACGGGCGGTGATTTTTCCAGCGAAGCAATCATCGCTTCCAGAGAGTTACCATGTTCATGCATCCGTCGCAGCAGGCGGAAACGCTCGCTCTTCCAGGTGGTCATCACGATAAACATCACCGTACCGAGGCTCAATGGCAACCAGCCGCCGGAGAGCAGTTTATCGAGGTTAGCGGTGAACAATGGAATATCGACACAAAGGAAGGCTATCAGGATCAGCGCAACAAAATACTTATTCCAGTGCCAGTTCTGACGCGCCACGGTAGTCGAAAGAATAGACGTCAGTACCATAGTTCCGGTCACCGCAATCCCATACGCCGCTGCCAGGTTACTGGAGTGCTCAAAGCTGACAATCACAATCACGACCGCGACATAGAGCATCCAGTTCACAAACGGAATATAGATTTGCCCTGACTCCCTTTCGGAGGTGTGAATGATACGCATCGGCGAAAGATATCCCAGACGTACCGCCTGACGCGTCAATGAGAAAACGCCAGAGATAACTGCCTGCGAGGCAATCACCGTTGCCAGTGCAGCGATGATCAGCAGCGGGATTAGCGCCCAATCCGGTGCTAACAGGAAGAACGGGTTCTTAATCGCTTCCGGGTTCTTTAACAACAGCGCTCCCTGGCCGAAGTAGTTAAGGGTTAAGGAAGGCAAGACGACAGTGAACCACGCCAGGCGAATCGGGAACTTACCAAAATGCCCCATATCGGCATACAGTGCCTCGACCCCCGTAATCGACAGCACAACTGCCCCTAATGCAATAAAAGAAACCGTTTTGTATTCAAGGAAGAAATGCACTGCCCACATCGGATTCAGCGCATGCAGCACTTCCGGGTTAGCAATAATGCTACGTAACCCCAGCCCTGCCAGAATCAAAAACCAGGTCAGCATGATCGGCGCAAACAGCTTACCGACCATAGCCGTGCCATGTTTTTGAATCATAAACAGTAAAGTAAGAACGATGATTGAGAGGGGAACTATCCAGGTATCCAGTTGCGGGGCGACGATTTCCAGACCTTCAATGGCAGACATCACCGAAATGGCGGGTGTTATGACGACTTCGCCATAGAAAAAGCTGCCACCGATTAGCCCCATAATCACCAGCATTGATGTGGTTCGCGCCGACGTATTACGCCCGGCAAGCGACATCAACGTCAGGATCCCCCCTTCACCGGCGTTATCCGCGCGCATCACGAAGGTAAGGTATTTGATGGAAACCACAAAGATTAGCAGCCAGAAGATCAGCGATAAAAAGCCAAACACGGCATCGCGTTCAACGCCAAAACCAAACTGGCCGGACAAACATTCACGAAGTGTATATAACGGGCTGGTACCAATATCGCCGTAGACAACTCCAATCGCCGCGAGGGTTATCGCGGGCAACGATTGCTTATTATCAGTGCTCATAGACTAGTCTTTCGTTGAAATATGAAATGTGTGCGTAGTCCCTTGGCCCACAAAAAAGCGCTCAGTATGCACGATTAACGGCAAAATCGTACTCCTAAATGCGGCCACATTAACCTGGCTCAAAGAAAAATATCCCTTCTTTGAGACTATTTTTGCCACCAGCAAGAAACGTCTATACTCGCAATTTACGCAGAACTTTTGACGAAAGGACGCCACTTCATTATGGCTCACCCTCATTTATTAGCGGAAAGAATTTCCCGCCTGAGCAGCGCGCTGGAAAAGGGGCTTTATGAACGTAGCCACGCCATCCGCCTGTGTTTGTTAGCGGCATTAAGTGGTGAAAGCGTGTTCCTGCTTGGCCCCCCAGGTATTGCTAAAAGTCTGATCGCCCGTCGCTTAAAATTCGCCTTCCAGAATGCGCGCGATTTTGAATATCTGATGACCCGCTTCTCCACCCCGGAAGAAGTTTTTGGCCCCCTTTCCATTCAGGCGTTAAAAGATGAGGGACGCTATGAACGCTTAACCAGCGGTTACCTGCCGGAAGCAGAAATCGTCTTTCTGGATGAAATCTGGAAAGCTGGCCCGGCAATTCTTAATACCCTGCTAACCGCCATTAACGAACGTCAATTCCGTAACGGTGCTCATGTCGAAAAAATCCCGATGCGCTTGCTCGTGGCGGCCTCCAACGAGCTGCCGGAAGCAGACAGCAGTCTGGAAGCGTTATATGACCGCATGCTGATTCGTCTGTGGTTAGATAAAGTGCAGGATAAAGCGAATTTCCGCTCCATGCTGACCAGCCAACAAGATGAAAATAACAATCCGGTTCCTGCCGCCTTGCAGGTCACTGATGAAGAATATGAACGCTGGCAAAAAGAGATTAGTGAAATTACGCTGCCCGATCATGTATTTGAGCTGATTTTTATGCTGCGCCAGCAACTGGATAAATTACCGGATGCGCCTTACGTCTCCGATCGTCGCTGGAAAAAAGCGATCCGCTTATTGCAGGCCAGCGCTTTTTTTAGTGGTCGCAGTGCTGTTGCCCCGGTTGATCTTATCTTGCTGAAAGATTGCCTGTGGTATGACGCGCAAAGCCTGAATTTGATTCAACAACAAATTGATTTATTGATGACCGGTCATGCCTGGCAACAGCAGGGGATGTTGACCCGCCTGGGCGCGATTGTGCAACGTCGTCTGCAACTCCAGCAGCAACAAAGCGATAAAACAGCCTTAACGGTAATTCGTCTGGGCGGCATTTTCAGCCGTCGTCAGCAGTATCAGCTTCCTGTCAACGTTACTGCTTCCAATCTGACTCTGCTGCTGCAAAAACCGTTAAAACTGCATGATATGGAAGTAGTTCATATCTCCTTTGAGCGTAGCGCGCTGGAACAGTGGCTGAGCAAAGGTGGTGAAATTCGTGGCAAACTGAACGGTATCGGCTTTGCCCAGAAACTGAATCTGGAAGTTGATAGCGCCCAACATCTGGTTGTACGCGATGTAAGTTTACAAGGCAGTATGCTGACGCTCCCCGGTTCATCGGCTGAAGGTCTACCAGATGAAATAAAACAACAACTGGAAGAGCTTGAAAGCGACTGGCGTAAGCAACACATTTTATTCAGCGAACAGCAAAAATGTCTGTTTATCCCTGGCGACTGGTTAGGTCGCATTGAAGCCAGCCTACAGGATGTCGGTGCCCAGATTCGCCAGGCGCAACAATGCTAACACTGGATACGCTCAATGTGATGCTGGCCGTCAGCGAAGAGGGATTGATCGAAGAGATGATCATCGCGCTGCTGGCCTCACCGCAGCTGGTGGTATTCTTTGAAAAATTCCCGCGCCTCAAGGCGGCAATCACCGATGATATTCCCCGCTGGCGTGAGGTGCTGCATAGCCGTCTGAAAGATACGCGTGTCCCGCCGGAACTCACTGAAGAGGTCATGTGCTATCAGCAAAGCCAGCTTCTCTCCACGCCGCAGTTTATTGTGCAGCTACCGCAGATTCTGGACTTACTGCATCGTCTGAATTCCCCGTGGGCCGAACAAGCCCGACAGCTGGTTGATGCTAACAGCACTATCACTCCGTCATTGCATACGCTTTTTCTCCAGCGTTGGCGCTTAAGCCTGATTGTGCAAGCGACGACCCTGAATCAGCAGTTATTAGAAGAAGAACGCGAACAACTGTTGAGCGAAGTTCAGGAACGCATGACATTAAGCGGACAGCTCGAACCAGTTCTGGCAGATAACAACACCGCAGCCGGTCGTCTGTGGGATATGAGCGCCGGTCAGCTTAAACGCGGCGACTATCAGTTGATTGTGAAATACGGGGAATTTCTTAACGAACAGCCGGAACTGAAACGTCTGGCGGAACAGCTGGGACGTTCGCGCGAGGCCAAATCAATACCCCGCAACGATGCGCAGATGGAAACCTTCCGCACTATGGTGCGCGAACCGGCAACCGTTCCTGAGCAAGTTGATGGCCTGCAACAAAGCGATGATATTTTACGCCTTCTGCCGCCGGAACTGGCGACACTGGGCATCACTGAACTGGAATATGAATTTTATCGTCGGCTGGTGGAAAAACAGTTGCTCACCTATCGTCTGCACGGTGAATCATGGCGTGAAAAAGTGATCGAACGCCCGGTGGTACATAAAGATTACGACGAACAACCGCGTGGACCGTTTATTGTCTGCGTAGATACTTCCGGCTCAATGGGCGGTTTTAATGAGCAGTGTGCGAAAGCGTTCTGCCTGGCCTTGATGCGCATAGCCCTCGCTGAAAATCGACGCTGCTATATTATGTTATTTTCCACCGAGATCGTCCGTTACGAGCTTTCAGGCCCACAAGGTCTTGAACAAGCGATCCGCTTTTTAAGTCAGCAGTTTCGTGGCGGCACCGATCTGGCCAGTTGTTTTCGCGCCATTATGGAACGCTTACAAAGTCGGGAATGGTTTGACGCTGATGCGGTGGTGATTTCTGATTTTATCGCCCAGCGGTTGCCTGACGATGTGACGAGTAAAGTGAAAGAGTTGCAGCGGGTACATCAGCATCGCTTTCACGCCGTGGCGATGTCAGCACACGGCAAACCCGGCATCATGCGCATTTTCGATCATATCTGGCGCTTTGATACCGGGATGCGAAGCCGCCTGCTCAGACGCTGGCGGCGATAAACGATTACAGCAGAGAAGGGACGCTCTCGCGAACGGCTGCCGGCCATACACCACACTGAACCTGGCCGATATGCGGCAGTTGCAGCAGCAGCATAGTCAAACGAGACTGGCCAATACCGCCACCGATGGTCTGCGGCATTTCACCACGCAGCAGCGCCTGATGCCATTCCAGCTGCAGACGATCTTCATCACCGGTCAGCGCCAGTTGATGCTTCAGCGTGTCGGCATCCACGCGGATTCCCATGGAAGAAAGCTCAAACGCATCTTCCAGTACTGGGTTCCATACCAGAATATCGCCGTTCAGACCCGCATGGCCCAGCTCTGACGGGGTGCTCCAGTCATCATAATCCGGTGCGCGCACGTCGTGGCGATGACCATCACTCAACTTGCCACCAATCCCTACGAGGAATACCGCGCCAAGATCTTTCGCAATCGCCCGCTCACGCCCTTTGGCATCGAGATCCGGATAACGAGACAGTAATTCCTGGCTGTGTACGAAGTGGATCTGATCCGGCAGGAACGGTGCCAGACCAAACTCTTCGCTAACAGCAGCTTCGGTTGCTTTAATTCCCGCCCAGATCGCCTCTACTGTGCTTTTCAGAGTGGAGAATTGACGCTCACCGTCGCACATTACGCGTTCCCAGTCCCACTGGTCAACATAGACCGAGTGCAGCGGGGAAAGACGGTCTTCATCGGGGCGAAGGGCTTTCATGTGCGTGTACAGCCCTTCGCCCACGCTGAAGTCGTGTTGCCCTAATGTCTGACGTTTCCACTTCGCCAGTGAATGAACCACTTCGAACTGGGCATCAGGCAGAGCTTTCACTTTTACCTGTACCGCTTTTTCACAGCCCGACAAGTTATCCTGCGTACCATCCCCCACACGGCTAAGAATCGGCGCCTGGACTTCAATCAGCCCTAAGCGTTCTTCCAGTTGACGAGAAAAGTGAGATTTCACGAAGCTAATTTGACGTTGTTTGGCAATGTAAGCGGTTTTCATTTTTTATACTCCTGCGTCCTGTTGCTTATGATTAAGCAACAAAAACCGACACACATGCAATAATCATTCAATAAAAAGCCTCACACACTTTTGATTCGTTAAAAAAGAAGGCTAAAATAGAACAAATCATCAATAGACATAAGAAAATCCTATGGAAAATTATCTGATCGACAATCTGGACCGCGGCATCCTGGAAGCATTAATGGGCAATGCACGCACCGCTTACGCCGAACTGGCGAAACAATTTGGCGTTAGCCCGGGGACGATTCACGTTCGTGTAGAGAAAATGAAGCAGGCGGGGATCATTACCGGCGCCCGTATCGACGTCAGCCCAAAACAGCTCGGTTATGACGTAGGCTGTTTTATCGGCATTATCCTGAAGAGCGCAAAAGACTATCCTTCCGCGCTGGCAAAGCTGGAAAGTCTCGACGAAGTCACCGAAGCCTATTACACCACCGGCCACTACAGCATCTTTATAAAAGTAATGTGCCGCTCGATCGACGCCCTCCAGCATGTACTTATCAACAAGATCCAAACAATTGATGAAATTCAGTCCACTGAGACACTGATCGTCCTGCAGAACCCGATCATGCGCACCATCAAGCCATGATCAGCTTTTTTAATCCCATACTTTTCCACAGGTAGATCCCAGCGCGTTCACAGCGTACAATACGCCACTCTTAATAAAGGTGGCGGTTTATGGCAGATATCACTCTTATCAGCGGCAGCACCCTGGGCGGTGCCGAATATGTAGCAGAACACCTGGCTGAAAAGCTGGAAGAGGCGGGTTTTACCACCGAAACGCTGCACGGTCCGCTGTTAGAAGATTTATCTGCCTCTGGGATCTGGCTGGTTATCAGCTCAACCCACGGTGCCGGAGACATTCCGGACAACCTTTCTCCTTTCTATGAAGCATTGCAGGAACAAAAGCCCGATCTTTCTGCGGTGCGCTTTGGCGCAATCGGTATTGGCAGTCGTGAATACGACACTTTTTGTGGGGCCATCGATAAACTCGAGGCAGAACTCAAAAATTCCGGTGCAAAACAGATTGGTGAAACACTGAAGATCAACATCCTTGATCACGACATTCCGGAAGATCCGGCAGAAGAATGGCTGGGATCGTGGATTAATTTACTCAAATAAGTATACAGATCGTGCGATCTACTGTGGATAACTCTGTCAGGAAGCTTGGATCAACCGGTAGTTATCCAAAGAACAACTGTTGTTCAGTTTTTGAGTTGTGCATAACCCCTCATTCTGATCCCAGCTTATACTGTCCAGGATCACCGATCATTCACAGTTAATGATCCTTTCCAGGTTGTTGATCTTAAAAGCCGGATCCTTGTTATCCACAGGGCAGTGCGATCCTAATAAGAGATCACAATAGAACAGATCTCTAAATAAATAGATCTTCTTTTTAATACCCAGGATCCCGGGTCTTTCTCAAGCCGACAAAGTTGAGTAGAATCCACGGCCCGGGCTTCAATCCATTTTCATACCGCGTTATGCGAGGCAATCACCATGTTTTATCCGGATCCTTTTGACGTCATCATCATTGGCGGGGGTCATGCAGGCACCGAGGCTGCGATGGCCGCGGCGCGTATGGGTCAACAGACTCTGCTTTTGACACACAATATCGACACTCTGGGGCAGATGAGCTGCAACCCGGCGATCGGCGGTATTGGGAAGGGACATCTGGTAAAAGAAGTGGATGCACTCGGCGGTCTGATGGCGAAAGCGATCGATCAGGCGGGTATCCAGTTTAGGATACTAAACGCCAGCAAAGGGCCGGCGGTTCGCGCTACCCGAGCTCAGGCGGATCGTGTGCTCTACCGTCAGGCGGTACGAACGGCGCTGGAGAACCAACCGAACCTGATGATCTTCCAGCAGGCGGTTGAAGATCTTATTGTCGAAAACGATCGCGTGGTCGGTGCAGTTACCCAAATGGGACTGAAGTTCCGTGCCAAAGCCGTCGTGCTCACCGTTGGGACGTTCCTCGACGGTAAAATTCATATCGGTCTGGATAATTACAGCGGTGGCCGTGCTGGTGATCCGCCATCCATTCCGCTTTCTCGCCGTTTGCGTGAACTGCCGCTGCGCGTTGGTCGTCTGAAAACCGGGACGCCGCCGCGTATCGATGCGCGCACTATCGACTTCAGCGTGCTGGCGCAACAGCATGGCGATAACCCAATGCCGGTATTCTCGTTCATGGGCAATGCGGCCCAGCATCCCCAGCAGGTTCCGTGTTATATCACCCATACCAACGAGAAAACCCATGATGTGATCCGCAGTAACCTCGATCGCAGCCCAATGTACGCGGGGGTGATCGAAGGTGTTGGCCCACGCTACTGCCCGTCGATCGAAGACAAAGTCATGCGCTTTGCCGACAGAAATCAGCATCAGATCTTCCTTGAACCGGAAGGGCTGACGTCTAACGAAATTTATCCGAACGGTATCTCCACCAGCCTGCCGTTCGATGTGCAGATGCAAATCGTCCGCTCCATGCAGGGGATGGAAAATGCGAAGATCGTGCGTCCTGGTTATGCCATCGAATATGACTTCTTCGATCCGCGTGACCTGAAACCAACGCTGGAGAGTAAGTTTATCCAGGGCCTGTTCTTTGCTGGTCAGATTAACGGCACTACCGGTTATGAAGAAGCCGCTGCGCAAGGTTTGCTGGCCGGTCTTAACGCTGCCCGTCTGTCCGCAGACAAAGAAGGTTGGGCGCCTGCGCGTTCCCAGGCTTATCTTGGTGTGCTGGTGGACGACCTCTGCACGCTGGGTACCAAAGAACCGTACCGTATGTTTACCTCCCGCGCAGAATATCGTCTGATGCTGCGCGAAGATAACGCGGATCTGCGTTTGACTGAAATCGGTCGTGAACTGGGTCTGGTAGATGACGAACGCTGGGCGCGCTTTAACGAGAAGCTTGAGAACATCGAGCGTGAGCGTCAGCGCCTGAAGTCAACCTGGGTAACGCCGTCAGCGGAAGCTGCAGCCGAAGTGAATGCTCACCTGACTGCGCCGCTTTCCCGTGAAGCCAGCGGTGAAGATCTGCTGCGTCGTCCGGAAATGACTTATGAAAAATTAACCACGCTGACGCCGTTTTCCCCTGCGTTGACAGACGAACAGGCGGCGGAACAGGTTGAGATTCAGGTTAAATACGAAGGTTATATTGCGCGCCAGCAAGATGAGATCGAAAAGCAACAGCGTAACGAGAACACGCTGCTGCCTGCGACGCTGGATTACCGCCAGGTATCCGGTCTGTCTAACGAAGTGATCGCCAAACTTAACGATCACAAACCGGCCTCTATCGGTCAGGCTTCGCGTATTTCTGGCGTTACGCCTGCGGCCATCTCCATTCTTCTGGTGTGGCTGAAAAAACAGGGTATGCTGCGTCGTAGCGCATAACGCATTAAAAATGCCAGGTAAGCACCCGCTTACCTGGCAACGCATCAAGAACAGGTAATCACCGTGCTCAACAAACTCTCTTCACTGCTGAAAGACGCAGGAATTTCGCTTACCGATCACCAGAAAAATCAGCTTATTGCCTACGTAAATATGCTGCATAAATGGAATAAAGCGTACAACCTGACCTCGGTCCGCGATCCTAACGAGATGCTGGTACGCCATATTCTCGACAGCATTGTCGTTGCTCCATATCTGCAAGGTGAGCGTTTTATCGATGTGGGAACCGGACCGGGGTTGCCTGGCATACCGCTTTCCATCGTGCGTCCTGAAGCCCATTTCACATTGCTGGATAGCCTTGGTAAACGCGTGCGTTTCCTCCGTCAGGTGCAACATGAGCTTAAACTGGAGAATATTGAGCCAGTACAGAGCAGGGTAGAAGAGTTTCCATCAGAGCCGCCATTTGATGGCGTAATTAGCCGCGCTTTTGCCTCTCTGAACGATATGGTGAGCTGGTGCCATCATCTTCCTGGTGAGCAAGGCCGTTTCTACGCGCTGAAAGGGCAAATGCCGGAAGATGAAATCGCTTTGTTGCCCGAAGAATATCGGGTTGAATCAGTGATTAAACTTCAGGTTCCAGCCCTGGATGGCGAACGTCATCTGGTGGTTATTAAAGCAAATAAAATTTAATTTTTATCAAAAAAATAATAAAAAATTGACCGGTTAGACTGTTAACAACAACCAGGTTTTCTACTGATATAACTGGTTACATTTAACGCCACGTTCACTATTTTGCATCAACAAAGTAACGTGGCTTTTTTTGGTAAGCAGAAAATAAGTCATTAGTGAAAATATCAGGCTGCTAAAAATTGGCGCTAAGAACCATAATTGTCTGTTAAAGCTTTATTAAGAATGTCAATGGGTGGTTTTTGTTGTGTAAATGCTATTTGTGAAAAGAGTATCTGTTTTTAGACTGAAATATCAGAAGCTTGCAAAGGCATCATTTGCCAAGTAAATAAATATGCTACGGGTGAACATGCTCGATATGTGATCTGAAGCACGCTTTACCACTAGTGTTTACGCGTTATTTACAGTTTTTCATGATCCACCACGGTTAGCAGAAAAGTCGCAATTGTATGCACTGGAAAAATATTTAAACATTTATTCACCTTTTGGCTACTTATTGTTTGAAATCACGGGGGCGCACCGTATAATTTGACCGCTTTTTGATGCTTGACTCTAAGCCTTAAAGAAAGTTTTATACGACACGCGGCATACCTCGAAGGGAGCAGGAGTGAAAAACGTGATGTCTGTGTCGCTCTTGAGTCGAAACGTTGCTCGGAAGCTTCTGCTCGTTCAGTTACTGGTGGTGATAGCAAGTGGATTGCTGTTCAGCCTCAAAGACCCCTTCTGGGGCGTCTCTGCGTTAAGTGGAGGCCTGGCAGTCTTTCTGCCTAACGTTTTTTTTATGATATTTGCCTGGCGTCACCAGGCGCATACACCAGCGAAAGGCCGGGTGGCCTGGACGTTCGCATTTGGCGAAGCTTTCAAAGTTCTGGCTATGTTGGTGTTACTGGTGGTGGCGTTGGCTGTTTTAAAGGCGGTATTCTTGCCGCTGATCGTTACGTGGGTTTTGGTGCTGGTGGTTCAGATACTGGCACCGGCTGTAATTAACAACAAAGGGTAAAAGGCATCATGGCTTCAGAAAATATGACGCCGCAGGATTACATAGGACACCACCTGAATAACCTTCAGCTGGACCTGCGTACATTCTCGCTGGTGGATCCGCATAACCCCCCAGCCACCTTCTGGACAATTAATATTGACTCCATGTTCTTCTCGGTGGTGCTGGGTCTGTTGTTCCTGGTTTTATTCCGTAGCGTAGCCAAAAAGGCAACCAGCGGCGTGCCAGGTAAGTTTCAGACCGCGATTGAGCTGGTGATCGGCTTTGTTAATGGTAGCGTGAAAGACATGTACCATGGCAAAAGCAAGCTGATTGCTCCGCTGGCCCTGACGATCTTCGTCTGGGTGTTCCTGATGAACCTGATGGATTTACTGCCTATCGACCTGCTGCCGTACATTGCTGAACATGTACTGGGTCTGCCTGCACTGCGTGTGGTTCCGTCTGCGGACGTGAACGTAACACTGTCTATGGCACTGGGCGTATTTATCCTGATTCTGTTCTACAGCATCAAAATGAAAGGCATCGGCGGCTTCACGAAAGAGTTGACGCTGCAGCCGTTCAATCACTGGGCGTTCATTCCTGTCAACTTAATCCTTGAAGGGGTAAGCCTGCTGTCCAAACCAGTTTCACTCGGTTTGCGACTGTTCGGTAACATGTATGCCGGTGAGCTGATTTTCATTCTGATTGCTGGTCTGTTGCCGTGGTGGTCACAGTGGATCCTGAATGTGCCGTGGGCCATTTTCCACATCCTGATCATTACGCTGCAAGCCTTCATCTTCATGGTTCTGACGATCGTCTATCTGTCGATGGCGTCTGAAGAGCATTAATTTACCAACACTACTACGTTTTAACTGAAACAAACTGGAGACTGTCATGGAAAACCTGAATATGGATCTGCTGTACATGGCTGCCGCTGTGATGATGGGTCTGGCGGCAATCGGTGCTGCGATCGGTATCGGCATCCTCGGGGGTAAATTCCTGGAAGGCGCAGCGCGTCAACCTGATCTGATTCCTCTGCTGCGTACTCAGTTCTTTATCGTTATGGGTCTGGTGGATGCTATCCCGATGATCGCTGTAGGTCTGGGTCTGTACGTGATGTTCGCTGTCGCGTAGTAAGCGTTGCTTTTATTTAAAGAGCAATATCAGAACGTTAACTAAATAGAGGCATTGTGCTGTGAATCTTAACGCAACAATCCTCGGCCAGGCCATCGCGTTTGTCCTGTTCGTTCTGTTCTGCATGAAGTACGTATGGCCGCCATTAATGGCAGCCATCGAAAAACGTCAAAAAGAAATTGCTGACGGTCTTGCTTCCGCAGAACGAGCACATAAGGACCTTGACCTTGCAAAGGCCAGCGCGACCGACCAGCTGAAAAAAGCGAAAGCGGAAGCCCAGGTAATCATCGAGCAGGCGAACAAACGCCGCTCGCAGATTCTGGACGAAGCGAAAGCTGAGGCAGAACAGGAACGTACTAAAATCGTGGCCCAGGCGCAGGCGGAAATTGAAGCCGAGCGTAAACGTGCCCGTGAAGAGCTGCGTAAGCAAGTTGCTATCCTGGCTGTTGCTGGCGCCGAGAAGATCATCGAACGTTCCGTGGATGAAGCTGCTAACAGCGACATCGTGGATAAACTTGTCGCTGAACTGTAAGGAGGGAGGGGCTGATGTCTGAATTTATTACGGTAGCTCGCCCCTACGCCAAAGCAGCTTTTGACTTTGCCGTCGAACACCAAAGTGTAGAACGCTGGCAGGACATGCTGGCGTTTGCCGCCGAGGTAACCAAAAACGAACAGATGGCAGAGCTTCTCTCTGGTGCACTGGCGCCAGAAACGCTCGCCGAGTCGTTTATCGCAGTTTGTGGTGAGCAACTGGACGAAAACGGTCAGAACCTGATTCGGGTTATGGCTGAAAATGGTCGTCTTAACGCGCTCCCGGATGTTCTGGAGCAGTTTATTCACCTGCGTGCCGTGAGTGAGGCTACCGCTGAGGTAGACGTCATTTCCGCTGCTGCATTGAGTGAACAACAGCTCGCGAAAATTTCTGCTGCGATGGAAAAACGTCTGTCACGCAAAGTTAAGCTGAATTGCAAAATCGATAAGTCTGTAATGGCAGGCGTTATCATCCGAGCGGGTGATATGGTCATTGATGGCAGCGTACGCGGTCGTCTTGAGCGCCTTGCAGACGTCTTGCAGTCTTAAGGGGACTGGAGCATGCAACTGAATTCCACCGAAATCAGCGAACTGATCAAGCAGCGCATTGCTCAGTTCAATGTTGTGAGTGAAGCTCACAACGAAGGTACTATTGTTTCTGTAAGTGACGGTGTTATCCGCATTCACGGCCTGGCCGATTGTATGCAGGGTGAAATGATCTCCCTGCCGGGTAACCGTTACGCTATCGCACTGAACCTCGAGCGCGACTCTGTAGGTGCGGTTGTTATGGGTCCGTACGCTGACCTTGCCGAAGGCATGAAAGTTAAGTGTACTGGCCGTATCCTGGAAGTTCCGGTTGGCCGTGGCCTGCTGGGCCGTGTGGTTAACACTCTGGGTGCACCAATCGACGGTAAAGGTCCGCTGGATCACGACGGCTTCTCTGCTGTAGAAGCAATCGCTCCGGGCGTTATCGAACGTCAGTCCGTAGATCAGCCGGTACAGACCGGTTATAAAGCCGTTGACTCCATGATCCCAATCGGTCGTGGTCAGCGTGAATTGATCATCGGTGACCGTCAGACTGGTAAAACCGCACTGGCAATCGATGCCATCATCAACCAGCGCGATTCCGGTATCAAATGTATCTATGTCGCTATCGGCCAGAAAGCGTCCACCATTTCTAACGTGGTACGTAAACTGGAAGAGCACGGCGCTCTGGCTAACACCATTGTTGTGGTAGCAACCGCGTCTGAATCCGCTGCACTGCAATACCTGGCGCCATATGCCGGTTGCGCAATGGGCGAATACTTCCGTGACCGCGGTGAAGATGCGCTGATCATTTACGATGACCTGTCTAAACAGGCTGTTGCTTACCGTCAGATCTCCCTGCTGCTCCGTCGTCCGCCAGGACGTGAAGCATTCCCGGGCGACGTATTCTACCTCCACTCTCGTCTGCTGGAGCGTGCTGCGCGTGTTAACGCCGAATACGTTGAAGCCTTCACCAAAGGTGAAGTGAAAGGGAAAACCGGTTCTCTGACCGCACTGCCGATTATCGAAACTCAGGCGGGTGACGTTTCTGCGTTCGTTCCGACCAACGTAATATCCATTACCGATGGTCAGATCTTCCTGGAAACCAACCTGTTCAACGCCGGTATTCGTCCTGCGGTTAACCCGGGTATCTCCGTATCCCGTGTTGGTGGTGCAGCACAGACCAAGATCATGAAAAAACTGTCCGGTGGTATCCGTACCGCTCTGGCGCAGTATCGTGAACTGGCAGCGTTCTCTCAGTTTGCATCCGACCTTGACGATGCAACTCGTAAGCAGCTTGACCACGGTCAGAAAGTGACCGAACTGTTGAAACAGAAACAGTATGCGCCGATGTCCGTTGCGCAGCAGTCTCTGGTTCTGTTCGCAGCAGAACGTGGTTACCTGGCGGATGTTGAACTGTCGAAAATCGGCAGCTTCGAAGCCGCTCTGCTGGCTTACGTCGACCGTGATCACGCTCCGTTGATGCAAGAGATCAACCAGACCGGTGGCTACAACGACGAAATCGAAGGCAAGCTGAAAGGCATCCTCGATTCCTTCAAAGCAACCCAATCCTGGTAACGTCTGGCGGCTTGCCTTAGGGCAGGCCGCAAGGCATTGAGGAGAAGCTCATGGCCGGCGCAAAAGAGATACGTAGTAAGATCGCAAGCGTCCAGAACACGCAAAAGATCACTAAAGCGATGGAGATGGTCGCCGCTTCCAAAATGCGTAAATCGCAGGATCGCATGGCGGCCAGCCGTCCTTATGCAGAAACCATGCGCAAAGTGATTGGTCACCTTGCGCACGGTAATCTGGAATATAAGCACCCATACCTGGAAGAACGCGACGTTAAACGCGTGGGCTACTTGGTGGTGTCGACCGACCGTGGTTTGTGCGGTGGTTTGAACATTAACCTGTTCAAAAAACTGCTGGCGGAAATGAAGACCTGGACAGACAAAGGCGTTCAATGCGACCTCGCAATGATCGGCTCGAAAGGTGTGTCGTTCTTCAACTCCGTGGGCGGCAATGTTGTTGCCCAGGTTACAGGCATGGGGGATAACCCTTCCCTGTCCGAACTGATCGGTCCGGTAAAAGTGATGTTGCAGGCCTACGACGAAGGCCGTCTGGACAAGCTTTACATTGTCAGCAACAAATTTATTAACACCATGTCTCAGGTTCCGACCATCAGCCAGCTGCTGCCGTTACCGGCATCAGATGATGATGATCTGAAACATAAATCCTGGGATTACCTGTACGAACCCGATCCGAAGGCGTTGCTGGATACCCTGCTGCGTCGTTATGTCGAATCTCAGGTTTATCAGGGCGTGGTTGAAAACCTGGCCAGCGAGCAGGCCGCCCGTATGGTGGCGATGAAAGCCGCGACCGACAATGGCGGCAGCCTGATTAAAGAGCTGCAGTTGGTATACAACAAAGCTCGTCAGGCCAGCATTACTCAGGAACTCACCGAGATCGTCTCGGGGGCCGCCGCGGTTTAAACAGGTTATTTCGTAGAGGATTTAAGATGGCTACTGGAAAGATTGTCCAGGTAATCGGCGCCGTAGTTGACGTCGAATTCCCTCAGGATGCCGTACCGCGCGTGTACGATGCTCTTGAGGTGCAAAATGGTAATGAGCGTCTGGTGCTGGAAGTTCAGCAGCAGCTCGGCGGCGGTATCGTGCGTACCATCGCAATGGGTTCCTCCGACGGTCTGCGTCGCGGTCTGGATGTAAAAGACCTCGAACACCCGATCGAAGTCCCGGTAGGTAAAGCGACTCTGGGCCGTATCATGAACGTACTGGGCGAACCGGTCGACATGAAAGGCGAGATCGGTGAAGAAGAGCGTTGGGCGATTCACCGCGCAGCACCTTCCTACGAAGAGCTGTCAAACTCTCAGGAACTGCTGGAAACCGGTATCAAAGTTATCGACCTGATGTGTCCGTTCGCTAAGGGCGGTAAAGTTGGTCTGTTCGGTGGTGCGGGTGTAGGTAAAACCGTAAACATGATGGAGCTTATTCGTAACATCGCGATCGAGCACTCCGGTTACTCTGTGTTTGCGGGCGTAGGTGAACGTACTCGTGAGGGTAACGACTTCTACCACGAAATGACCGACTCCAACGTTATCGACAAAGTATCCCTGGTGTATGGCCAGATGAACGAGCCGCCGGGAAACCGTCTGCGCGTTGCTCTGACCGGTCTGACCATGGCTGAGAAATTCCGTGACGAAGGTCGTGACGTTCTGCTGTTCGTTGACAACATCTATCGTTACACCCTGGCCGGTACGGAAGTATCTGCACTGCTGGGCCGTATGCCTTCAGCGGTAGGTTATCAGCCGACCCTGGCGGAAGAGATGGGCGTTCTGCAAGAACGTATCACCTCCACCAAAACCGGTTCTATCACCTCCGTACAGGCAGTATACGTACCTGCGGATGACTTGACTGACCCGTCTCCGGCAACCACCTTTGCGCACCTTGACGCAACCGTGGTACTGAGCCGTCAGATCGCGTCTCTGGGTATCTACCCGGCCGTTGACCCGCTGGACTCCACCAGCCGTCAGCTGGACCCGCTGGTAGTTGGCCAGGAACACTACGACACTGCGCGTGGCGTTCAGTCCATCCTGCAACGTTATCAGGAACTGAAAGACATTATCGCCATCCTGGGTATGGATGAACTGTCTGAAGAAGACAAACTGGTGGTAGCGCGCGCTCGTAAGATCCAGCGCTTCCTGTCCCAGCCGTTCTTCGTGGCAGAAGTATTCACCGGTTCTCCGGGTAAATACGTATCCCTGAAAGACACCATCCGTGGCTTTAAAGGCATCATGGAAGGCGAATACGATCACCTGCCGGAGCAGGCGTTCTACATGGTCGGTTCCATCGAAGAAGCTGTGGAAAAAGCCAAAAAACTTTAACGCCTTAATCGGAGGGTGATATGGCAATGACTTACCACCTGGACGTCGTCAGCGCAGAGCAACAAATGTTCTCTGGTCTGGTCGAGAAAATCCAGGTAACGGGTAGCGAAGGTGAACTGGGAATTTACCCGGGCCACGCACCGCTGCTCACCGCCATTAAGCCTGGTATGATTCGCATCGTGAAACAGCACGGTCACGAAGAGTTTATCTATCTGTCTGGCGGCATTCTTGAAGTGCAGCCTGGCAACGTGACCGTTCTGGCCGACACCGCAATTCGCGGCCAGGATCTCGACGAAGCGCGAGCCATGGAAGCGAAACGTAAGGCTGAAGAGCACATTAGCAGCTCTCACGGCGACGTAGATTACGCTCAGGCGTCTGCGGAACTGGCCAAAGCGATCGCGCAGCTGCGCGTTATCGAGTTGACCAAAAAAGCGATGTAACACCGGCTTGAAAAGCACAAAAGCCAGTCTGGAAACAGGCTGGCTTTTTTTTCGCGCGCCGCAGCGAGATTGGTTCTGCTATATCCTGCGCATTTTTATATCCCGCAATTAAACTCATTTTTATAATTACGCGAAATCCTTCGCTGATTTTCCTGTTTATTCATTGATCGAAATAAGAGCAAAAACATCAGCCTGACGCTTAAATGAAGGTGGTGTCTTACATTTATGAAGACAAAAGGCGTGACGATGGTCGAAAATGGCTCTTTCGCCAGCGGGGATAATCCGTTATTGAGCAATTTATCCCCTGTCCATTTCACGATGAAAAAAATGTAGTTTTTTCAATGTGAAGCGGTTTAAATTCGTTCTCAAATTACAGTCAGGACGCGTATGTTGAATAATGCTATGAGCGTAGTGATCCTTGCAGCAGGCAAAGGCACTCGCATGTATTCCGATCTTCCGAAAGTGCTGCATACCCTTGCCGGGAAAGCGATGGTTCAGCATGTCATTGATGCCGCGAATGAATTAGGTGCAGCGCACGTTCACCTGGTTTACGGCCACGGCGGCGATCTGCTTAAACAGGCGCTGAAAGATGACAACCTTAACTGGGTGCTTCAGGCAGAACAGCTGGGTACGGGTCATGCAATGCAGCAGGCCGCACCTTTCTTTGCCGATGATGAAGACATTTTAATGCTCTATGGCGACGTGCCGCTGATCTCTGTTGAAACACTCCAGCGCCTGCGTGATGCTAAACCGCAGGGCGGCATTGGCCTGCTGACAGTGAAACTGGATGATCCGACCGGTTATGGACGTATCACCCGTGAAAACGGCAAAGTTACCGGCATTGTTGAGCACAAAGATGCCACCGACGAGCAGCGTCAGATTCAGGAAATCAACACCGGCATTCTGATCGCCAACGGCGCAGATATGAAACGCTGGCTGGCGAAGCTGACCAACAATAACGCTCAGGGCGAATACTACATCACCGATATTATTTCGCTGGCGTATCAGGAAGGACGTGAAATCGTTGCCGTTCACCCGCAACGTTTAAGCGAAGTTGAAGGCGTGAATAACCGCCTGCAACTCTCTCGTCTGGAGCGCGTTTACCAGTCCGAACAGGCTGAAAAACTGTTGTTAGCAGGCGTTATGTTGCGCGATCCAGCCCGTTTTGATCTGCGCGGTACGCTAACTCACGGGCGCGATGTTGAAATTGATACTAACGTTATCATCGAGGGCAACGTTACTCTCGGTAATCGCGTGAAAATCGGCACCGGATGCGTGATTAAAAATAGCGTGATTGGCGATGATTGCGAAATTAGCCCGTATACCGTAGTGGAAGATGCTAATCTGGCAGCAGCCTGTACCATCGGCCCGTTTGCCCGTCTGCGCCCCGGTGCTGAGTTGCTGGAAGGCGCACACGTCGGTAACTTCGTTGAGATGAAAAAAGCGCGTCTGGGTAAAGGTTCGAAAGCCGGTCATCTGACTTACCTGGGCGATGCGGAGATCGGCGATAACGTTAACATCGGTGCGGGAACCATTACCTGCAACTATGATGGAGCGAATAAATTCAAAACCATTATCGGCGATGATGTCTTTGTCGGTTCCGACACCCAGCTGGTGGCTCCTGTAACGGTGGGTAAAGGTGCGACGATTGCTGCCGGTACAACTGTGACGCGTAATGTTGGCGAAAACGCCCTAGCGATCAGCCGCGTGCCGCAGTCGCAAAAAGAAGGCTGGCGTCGTCCGGTAAAGAAAAAGTAATTCTGGCTGGGTAAATCCGGCCTCCAGGGATGAGGAGATAACATAATCTCCCTCCCACAAGCAGTAACTATAAAAATAACCCCACTCTCTACAAGGCTCGGGGCGCCCGAAAAAACGGGCATACAGGTTGACCGACAACGATATAAACCGGAATCAAAAACTATGTGTGGAATTGTTGGCGCGATCGCGCAACGTGATGTAGCAGAAATCCTTCTTGAAGGTTTACGTCGTCTGGAATACCGCGGATATGACTCTGCCGGTCTGGCCGTTGTTGACGCAGAAGGTCATATGACCCGTCTGCGTCGTCTCGGTAAAGTCCAGATGCTGGCTCAGGCAGCGGAAGAACATCCTCTGCATGGCGGTACGGGTATTGCTCATACTCGCTGGGCGACGCATGGCGAACCTTCAGAAGTGAATGCGCATCCGCATGTTTCTGAACACATTGTGGTGGTGCATAACGGCATCATCGAAAATCATGAACCGCTGCGTGAAGAGTTAAAAGCGCGTGGTTATACCTTCGTGTCTGAAACCGACACTGAAGTTATTGCTCATCTGGTGAACTGGGAACTGAAACAGGGCGGCACTCTGCGTGAAGCTGTTCTGCGCGCTATTCCGCAGCTGCGTGGCGCTTATGGCACGGTAATTATGGATACCCGTCACCCGGATACCCTGCTGGCGGCACGTTCTGGTAGTCCGCTGGTGATTGGCCTGGGTATGGGCGAAAACTTTATCGCTTCTGACCAGCTGGCGCTGCTGCCGGTGACCCGTCGCTTTATCTTCCTTGAAGAGGGCGATATTGCGGAAATTACTCGCCGTTCGGTAAACATCTTCGATAAAACTGGCGCGGAAGTAAAACGTCAGGATATTGAATCCAATCTGCAATATGACGCGGGCGATAAAGGTATTTACCGTCACTACATGCAGAAAGAGATCTACGAACAGCCAAACGCGATCAAAAACACCCTTACCGGGCGCATCAGCCACGGTCAGGTTGATTTAAGCGAGCTGGGACCGAACGCCGACGAACTGCTGTCGAAGGTTGAGCATATTCAGATCCTCGCCTGTGGTACTTCTTATAACTCCGGTATGGTTTCCCGCTACTGGTTTGAATCGCTGGCAGGTATTCCGTGCGACGTCGAAATCGCCTCTGAATTCCGCTATCGCAAATCTGCCGTGCGTCGTAACAGCCTGATGATCACCTTGTCACAGTCTGGCGAAACCGCGGATACCCTGGCTGGCCTGCGTCTGTCGAAAGAGCTGGGTTACCTTGGTTCACTGGCAATCTGTAACGTTCCGGGTTCTTCTCTGGTGCGCGAATCCGATCTGGCGCTAATGACCAACGCGGGTACGGAAATCGGCGTGGCATCCACTAAAGCATTCACCACCCAGTTAACTGTGCTGTTGATGCTGGTGGCGAAGCTGTCTCGCCTGAAAGGTCTGGATGCCTCCATTGAACATGACATCGTGCATGGTCTGCAGGCGCTGCCGAGCCGTATTGAGCAGATGCTGTCTCAGGACAAACGCATTGAAGCACTGGCAGAAGATTTCTCTGACAAACATCACGCGCTGTTCCTGGGCCGTGGCGATCAGTACCCAATCGCGCTGGAAGGCGCATTGAAGCTGAAAGAGATCTCCTACATTCACGCTGAAGCCTACGCTGCTGGTGAACTGAAACACGGTCCGCTGGCGCTGATTGATGCCGATATGCCGGTTATCGTCGTTGCACCGAACAACGAATTGCTGGAAAAGCTGAAATCCAACATTGAAGAAGTTCGCGCGCGTGGCGGTCAGTTGTATGTCTTCGCCGATCAGGATGCGGGTTTTGTAAGTAGCGATAACATGCACATCATCGAGATGCCGCATGTGGAAGAGGTGATTGCACCGATCTTCTACACCGTTCCGCTGCAGCTACTGGCTTACCATGTCGCGCTGATCAAAGGCACCGACGTTGACCAGCCGCGTAACCTGGCGAAATCGGTTACGGTTGAGTAATAAATGGATGCCCTGCGTAAGCGGGGCATTTTTCTTCCTGTTATGTTTTTAATCAAACATCCTGCCAACTCCATGTGACAACCCGTCATCTTCGGCTACTTTTTCTCTGTCACAGAATGAAAATTTTTCTGTCATCTCTTCGTTATTAATATTTGTAATTAACTGAATATCAACGCTTATTTAAATCAGACGGAAGACTTTCTCTCTCTGTCATAAAACTGTCATAAACCTTACATATAACTGTCACCTGTTTGTCCTATTTTGCTTCTCGTAGCCAACAAACAATGCTTTATGAATCCTCCCAGGAGACATTATGAAAGTTATGCGTACCACCGTCGCAACTGTTGTCGCCGCGACCTTATCGATGAGCGCTTTCTCTGTATTTGCAGAAGCAAGCCTGACAGGCGCAGGTGCAACCTTCCCTGCGCCGGTGTATGCCAAATGGGCTGACACTTACCAGAAAGAAACCGGTAATAAAGTTAACTACCAGGGTATCGGTTCTTCTGGTGGCGTAAAACAGATTATCGCCAATACCGTTGATTTCGGTGCTTCTGACGCGCCGCTGTCTGACGAAAAACTGGCTCAGGAAGGTCTGTTCCAGTTTCCGACCGTAATTGGCGGCGTGGTGCTGGCGGTTAACCTGCCTGGTCTGAAATCTGGTGAACTGGTTCTGGATGGTAAAACCCTCGGTGACATCTACCTGGGTAAAATTAAAAAGTGGGATGACGAAGCGATCGTCAAACTGAATCCTGGTCTGAAACTGCCTTCACAGAACATCGCCGTGGTGCGCCGCGCAGATGGCTCCGGGACTTCCTTCGTCTTCACCAGCTACCTGGCAAAAGTGAACGAAGAGTGGAAGAACAAAATTGGTTCTGGCTCTACCGTAAACTGGCCAACCGGTCTGGGCGGCAAAGGTAATGACGGTATTGCTGCGTTCGTTCAGCGTCTGCCGGGTGCGATTGGTTACGTTGAATATGCTTACGCTAAGCAGAACAACCTGGCGTACACCAAACTGATCTCCGCTGATGGTAAACCTGTTGCGCCGACCGAAGAAAACTTCGCAAATGCGGCAAAAGGCGCAGACTGGAGCAAAACATTCGCTCAGGATCTGACCAACCAGAAAGGCGAAGATGCGTGGCCTATTACCTCTACCACGTTCATTCTGATCCACAAAGATCAGAAGAAACCAGAACAAGGCACAGAAGTGCTGAAGTTCTTCGACTGGGCGTACAAAACCGGGGCTAAACAGGCTAACGACCTGGATTATGCCAGTCTGCCGGATAGCGTAGTTGAACAGGTTCGCGCTGCGTGGAAGACCAATATTAAAGACAGTAGCGGTAAGCCGCTGTACTAATAAAACTCCAGGCCGGATGAGGCGTTAACGCCGCATCCGGCATTACAAAATGACTTTGTAAACGCGTTTAACTGAAGAGTAACTTATGGCTGCAACCAAGCCTGCTTTTAACCCACCGGGTAAAAAGGGCGACATAATTTTCAGCGTGCTGGTAAAACTGGCGGCGCTGATTGTGCTATTGATGTTGGGTGGCATTATTGTCTCTCTGATCATCTCCTCCTGGCCGAGCATTCAGAAATTTGGTCTGGCTTTCCTGTGGACCAAAGAGTGGGATGCGCCGAACGATATCTACGGGGCGCTGGTGCCGATCTACGGTACGTTGGTGACTTCGTTTATCGCGCTGCTGATCGCCGTTCCGGTGAGTTTCGGTATCGCCCTGTTCCTGACCGAGCTTGCGCCTGGCTGGCTGAAACGCCCGCTGGGTATCGCCATTGAGCTGCTGGCAGCCATTCCAAGTATCGTTTACGGCATGTGGGGCCTGTTTATCTTCGCGCCGCTGTTTGCTGTTTACTTCCAGGAGCCGGTCGGCAATATCATGTCGAATATCCCGATTGTCGGCGCGCTGTTCTCCGGCCCGGCCTTTGGTATCGGTATCCTCGCAGCAGGCGTGATCCTCGCCATCATGATCATTCCGTACATTGCGGCAGTTATGCGCGATGTGTTTGAACAAACCCCGGTGATGATGAAAGAGTCGGCCTACGGTATCGGCTGCACCACCTGGGAAGTTATCTGGCGTATCGTTCTTCCGTTCACCAAAAATGGGGTCATCGGCGGCATTATGCTGGGTCTGGGGCGCGCGCTCGGTGAAACTATGGCGGTAACCTTTATCATCGGTAACACCTACCAGCTCGACAGCGCCTCTCTGTACATGCCTGGCAACAGTATCACCTCTGCGCTGGCCAACGAATTTGCCGAAGCGGAATCCGGTCTGCACGTTGCCGCACTGATGGAACTGGGCCTGATCCTGTTTGTGATTACCTTCATCGTCCTCGCCGCATCGAAGTTTATGATTATGCGCCTGGCTAAGAATGAGGGGGCACGTTAATGGCTATGGTTGAAATGCAAACCACTGCGGCGCTGGCAGAATCCCGCCGCAAAATGCAGGCGCGTCGCCGCCTCAAAAACCGTATTGCACTGACGCTCTCGATGGCGACGATGGCCTTCGGTCTGTTCTGGCTGATCTGGATTTTAATGTCCACCATCACTCGCGGTATCGATGGTATGTCGCTGGCGCTGTTCACTGAAATGACGCCGCCGCCAAATACGGAAGGCGGTGGTCTGGCGAACGCCCTGGCGGGTAGCGGGCTGTTAATTTTGTGGGCCACGGTATTCGGTACGCCGCTGGGCATTATGGCGGGGATTTATCTGGCGGAATATGGTCGTAAATCCTGGCTGGCAGAAGTGATTCGCTTTATTAACGACATTCTGCTCTCCGCGCCGTCGATTGTGGTTGGTCTGTTTGTTTACACCATCGTGGTGGCGCAGATGGAGCACTTCTCCGGCTGGGCGGGTGTGATTGCACTGGCGCTGTTACAGGTGCCGATTGTTATCCGCACCACCGAGAACATGCTGAAACTGGTGCCGGACAGCCTGCGTGAAGCGGCTTATGCGCTGGGTACGCCGAAGTGGAAGATGATCTCCGCGATTACGCTGAAAGCGTCGGTGTCCGGGATTATGACCGGTATCCTGCTGGCGATTGCCCGTATTGCTGGTGAAACCGCGCCGCTGCTGTTTACCGCGCTCTCCAACCAGTTCTGGAGCACGGACATGATGCAACCGATCGCCAACCTGCCGGTAACGATCTTTAAGTTTGCGATGAGTCCGTTTGCGGAATGGCAGCAACTGGCCTGGGCCGGGGTGTTGATCATTACCCTGTGCGTACTGCTGCTGAACATTCTGGCGCGCGTTGTATTTGCGAAGAATAAACACGGTTAACACTTTGCCGGATGCGGCGTGAACGCCTTATCCGGCCTACGGTAAGCCTGATTAGCGAAGTGCATCAGGCACGATGAGGAAAAGATTGCAATGAGTATGGTTGAAACTGCCCCGAGTAAAATTCAGGTTCGTAATTTGAACTTCTACTACGGCAAATTCCATGCCCTGAAAAACATCAACCTGGATATCGCTAAAAACCAGGTTACGGCGTTTATCGGGCCGTCCGGCTGCGGTAAATCGACGCTGCTGCGTACCTTCAACAAAATGTTTGAACTGTATCCAGAGCAGCGCGCGGAAGGTGAAATTCTGCTCGATGGCGACAACATCCTGACCAACACTCAGGATATCGCCCTGCTGCGTGCGAAAGTGGGCATGGTGTTCCAGAAACCGACGCCGTTCCCGATGTCCATTTACGACAACATCGCCTTTGGCGTGCGTCTGTTTGAGAAGCTCTCCCGTGCTGACATGGACGAGCGCGTGCAGTGGGCATTGACCAAAGCCGCATTGTGGAACGAAACCAAAGATAAATTGCACCAGAGCGGTTACTCTCTCTCTGGCGGTCAGCAACAGCGTCTGTGTATTGCGCGTGGTATCGCCATTCGCCCGGAAGTGCTGCTGCTCGACGAACCGTGTTCGGCGCTCGACCCCATCTCTACCGGGCGTATTGAAGAGCTGATCACCGAACTGAAGCAGGATTACACCGTGGTGATCGTCACCCACAACATGCAGCAGGCTGCGCGTTGTTCCGACCACACTGCGTTTATGTATCTGGGCGAATTGATTGAGTTCAGCAACACGGACGATCTGTTCACCAAGCCAGCGAAGAAACAAACAGAAGACTACATCACCGGTCGTTACGGTTGATTCAGGAGTGCGTTATGGACAGTCTCAATCTTAATAAACATATTTCCGGCCAGTTCAACGCCGAACTGGAAAGCATCCGCACGCAGGTGATGACCATGGGCGGCATGGTGGAGCAGCAGCTTTCTGATGCAATCACCGCGATGCACAACCAGGACAGCGATCTGGCGAAGCGGGTCATCGAAGGCGATAAAAACGTCAACATGATGGAAGTGGCAATCGATGAAGCCTGCGTGCGCATTATTGCCAAACGTCAGCCGACGGCGAGCGACCTGCGTCTGGTGATGGTTATCAGTAAAACCATTTCCGAGCTGGAGCGTATTGGCGACGTGGCGGATAAAATCTGTCGCACTGCACTGGAGAAATTCTCCCAGCAGCATCAGCCGTTGCTGGTAAGCCTGGAATCACTGGGGCGTCACACTATCCAGATGTTGCATGACGTGCTGGACGCGTTTGCGCGCATGGATATTGACGAAGCGGTGCGTATTTATCGTGAAGATAAAAAAGTCGATCAGGAGTACGAAGGTATCGTGCGCCAGCTGATGACTTACATGATGGAAGATTCGCGCACCATTCCGAGCGTACTTACTGCGCTGTTTTGCGCACGTTCAATCGAACGTATTGGTGACCGCTGCCAGAATATCTGCGAATACATCTTCTACTACGTGAAGGGGCAGGATTTCCGTCACGTCGGCGGCGATGAGCTGGATAAATTGCTGGCAGAGAAAGATTCGAAAGCGTAACGCTAAGCGTGCGCTGCACCTGGCTCTCTGCCCGGTAAAACTTACCGGGCAGAGTAGCATTACGAAAAATCGCCCCACAGTCTCAGTTTGCCGCAGTGGAGACAGCGGAACAGATAACCCTGACAATCACCGCCGTTTTGCAAACATTTAGCTAGATCAGAATTTTTAATACCGAAATTTTCACAATCTTCTTCAAGATTGGCAAATTCATCGAGGCGATCTTTTATCTCATTCCAGCCCACATAGCCGATAAAAGCACAGAAATCGCCACAATGTGCGAGCCAGAATTCCTGCTGCCATCCATGATAACCTGGCGTGCGTTCAACCAACTCTTTCAGCATTTCGTCAGGATATGTGTTCTTAACACCGGCAAATTCGTCCTCTTCATCATACTCAAATTCAACGCCTTCAATGTTTGTATCATCCTGAAAACTACCTGCAAACTTTTCTGCCGCAGAACCGTCCGCAATGCACCACGGACAGAGATATTCAACTTCATCAACACAATAAAAAGGACCAGAGTAATAAACTGACGTCGGTTGTTCACAGCAATCGCACTCTACGGTTTTATCCTGCTTAAATGCGCCTGTTTCCAGTGGTTTTGGATGATATTTGAATAGGGGTAACGGCCTGATATTTTGAGTCATAGAAACATCCTGTCTGCTTTTGAGTAGCTTAAAGATAAAGCATCCCGCTTAGCGTAAAGAGTCTGTTTCAGGATATTAAATACCGAATCCTGGTAGACGCGTGATGCATTACCCGACGTTGAACTGACATATCAAACTCCCTTTGCTTACCTTTGAGCGCCTTGCCGGGTGGAGTAAGTGAAGGGAGTTTGAAGCGTTATGCCGTAATATCCCAGCCTCGTGCCTTCCAGAGTGCAGGTAACTGCGCCAACTCGGTAAAGGTGGTGACTTTCGGATGAACGATCGGCTTATTGTGCGGGTCAGCGCAGAAGTAAAACACCTCCATACCGGCATCGATTCCTGACTGCGCACCGGCGCTGGAGTCATCGACCAGAATGCAGTTTTCAACGTTCACATTCATCGCTTTTGCCGCATGGAACATTAACGCCGGGTCGGGCTTCCAGCGTTGGATGTCATAGCCACTGAACAGCTTTTCCGGGAAATAGTGCAGCATATTGAGCTTACCAAGCGAATGCTGCATCTTGCTGACCGGACCGTTAGAGACGACGCACATCGGCACTTTCACACTAGCCAGCAATTCGTTCGCTCCTGCAATCACCTCAAGCTCGCTATCAAACAGGCGCGCCACTTCCGCACGGTAAACGTGTTCGGCATCGGCACGGACTATTTCTACGCCCTGTTCTTTGCTAATGATGTCGATGATTTCGTAGAGTTTTACGCCTTTAAAGCGGGTAAAAATTTCTTCAAGGTCAACGTTAATGCCAAATTCCCTGAACATCGTGACATAGGCTCGAGAGCAAATAACCTCACTGTCGACCAGCGTACCGTCGCAGTCGAAAAATACCGCTTCTATCTGGGACATGTCTTTCCTTTATCGTTAGTTTAACGTTTTCGTCAGGCATATTCGCATGACGCAATCGTTGCCGTATAAGCAAATACAATGAAAAAAAGTTATCTTCAGCCGTCCATATTGTCTCATTTTGGTATACGATAGCGACGTATTTTCCCTCCTTGTTCGGAAATAGATAATGAGTCAACAACACACAACCCAGGCTTCTGGCCAGGGGATGCTGGAACGCGTGTTTAAACTGCGCGAACATGGCACGACGGCACGGACCGAAGTGATCGCCGGTTTTACCACCTTCCTGACGATGGTTTACATCGTTTTTGTTAACCCGCAAATTCTCGGCGTTGCTGGCATGGACACCAGCGCCGTCTTCGTCACCACCTGTCTGATTGCTGCGTTCGGCAGTATTCTGATGGGGCTGTTTGCTAACCTGCCAGTCGCGCTAGCACCAGCTATGGGCCTGAACGCATTCTTCGCCTTTGTCGTTGTGCAGGCGATGGGCTTACCGTGGCAGGTCGGGATGGGTGCAATCTTCTGGGGCGCAATTGGTCTGCTGTTACTGACAATCTTCCGTGTTCGCTACTGGATGATTGCCAACATTCCGGTGAGTCTGCGTGTGGGGATCACCAGCGGTATCGGCCTGTTCATTGGCATGATGGGGCTGAAAAACGCAGGTGTGATTGTCGCTAATCCGGAAACGCTGGTGAGTATCGGTAATCTGACTTCTCACAGTGTGCTGCTGGGTATCCTCGGCTTCTTCATCATCGCCATTCTGGCTTCACGTAACATTCACGCAGCGGTGCTGGTTTCTATCGTGGTGACAACGCTACTAGGCTGGATGCTGGGTGATGTGCACTACAACGGCATTGTCTCCGCGCCGCCGAGCGTGATGACCGTGGTGGGGCATGTGGATTTAGCTGGTTCATTCAACCTCGGACTGGCTGGCGTGATTTTCTCTTTCATGCTGGTTAACCTGTTTGACTCCTCCGGTACGCTGATTGGCGTGACTGATAAAGCAGGTCTGGCGGATGAGAAAGGTAAATTCCCGCGCATGAAGCAGGCGCTGTATGTCGACAGTATCTCTTCCGTGACCGGTTCGTTTATCGGTACGTCTTCTGTTACGGCGTATATTGAGTCCTCCTCCGGCGTTTCCGTTGGTGGGCGTACTGGTCTGACGGCAGTGGTTGTTGGTTTGCTGTTCCTGCTGGTTATCTTCCTGTCGCCGCTGGCGGGGATGGTGCCTGGCTACGCCGCGGCTGGCGCGCTGATTTACGTTGGCGTACTGATGACCTCAAGTCTTGCGCGTGTGAAATGGCAGGATCTCACCGAATCCGTTCCGGCGTTTATTACTGCCGTGATGATGCCGTTTAGCTTCTCGATTACCGAAGGTATTGCGCTGGGCTTTATCTCCTACTGCGTGATGAAAATCGGTACAGGCCGTCTGCGCGACCTTAGCCCGTGCGTGATTATCGTGGCGCTGCTGTTTGTGCTGAAAATTGTCTTTATCGACGCCCACTAAAATCGATAGCGCCTTAAAAACCCGCCATGCATGATTGCTGGCGGGTTTTTTATTTAGATCTTAACGCGTTGAATAAACTCGCCAAATGCGGTCAACTGCCCGGTCAGGTGGTCCAGCGTTCCCTGATCAATCACTTCTCCTGTCTGCGGATCGACTTTGTTCTGAATCACACCGCCCATAAACTCTGGTTTGTTCATCACCATTGCATCCAGGAAGACCAGAATCTGGCGCAGATGATACTGACAGCGTGCGCCGCCAATTACGCCCATTGAGCTGGTCTGAATCAACACCGGTTTACCGGCCAATGGCTGATCGGGCAGGCGGGAAAGCCAGTCGATGGCATTTTTCAGTCCACCCGGCACCGAGTAGTTATATTCCGGCGTCACGATCACCACACCATCTGCCTGACGAATCTGTTCCGCCAGAGCTTCAACCGTTGCTGGAAAACCGTCTTCCTGCTGTACGTCTGCGTCATATAAGGGAATGTCAGCAATAGATGGCAACGCGTTAACTTCCATACCCGCTGGGGCAATTTTCGGCAGCGTACGTGCAACCATGCCATTAAATGAACCTTTGCGCAGGCTTCCCAATAACGTAACCACCTTCAATTTTTCAGACATGATGACTCCTGTGGTTGTCTATCAATTTGGCAAAAATGACTTCACGGTAGAGAGCTGGGCAAAACGCATCATCCGGCTGGTTGGATTATTGGCGCGGCTGTGAATATCCGGCAGGCTTTTCCAGCCTTGCTTGCCATCAAACTCCCAGACATTGAGCTTTTCAATCGCTGGGCTGACCGCCACGGACCATACCAGCACTTCCTCTGCGTCGCATATCGCTTCTACATGATTTACATGGGCACATTTCAGGCGTCCCGCAATGGGCATCAACTGCAGATTTCGCGGGTCGTCATTCAAAACATCACCGGTAAGTTTTAGCACGCTTCGGCGCAGCGTGATGAGCTGCGCTCGCGCTTCGTTAGGATCGTTTTGCTTGCTGATCCATAGTGATTCATTGCTGGAAAAAGCATGGTTATCGGGCGCGTGAGGGCTATGAAACCCGCGAGTCGCGCGCTGTAGTTCCATATCGAGGCCACATTCACCTTCAGTTGTTAACGCCACTCCGACCATGTTTCCGGCATAGGCTATTGAAAATGATGGTAAATTTTTATCGTGGAAAACCGGTTTTCCTTTAGCCTGGGTGACGATTTCCGGCAATTCACTAATGCCGTACAGCAAGAACATCAGTTCTGCGAGTAAACCTCTGGACGCCAGGAAACGACTTTGACGATGAGGGGGAAGATTTAGGGCTTCTTGATGACACTGGGAGGGTAGACGAACAGATATCAGGTGTCCTTCCGTTAAAATCCCTCGGGCAAAGTGAGTCGCCATTTTTCGCTCCATGCTTAATGGTCCATTATGAATACAGAGTAATCATTTACTAAAATTATGGACAGACTAAAGCGGCGAAAAGTTCGATTCAGACAAATTTATTACATGTTTTTTACATTTCATCGCGAAATGTGGTCGCATTTTATACGATTTAATTATGCCATCGAGGCGTAAAGATTTTTAATGGTTTCCCGTAACCAGACGATCTTCGGGTTATGGCTGTTCCGTTTGTGCCACAGCAGAGTAAACGGCACTTCCAGCTTTTTTTGCTGGATTTCGTCAAACGGGAGAGGGAGTGCAACCAGTGGAAGCTGGTGGAGTTGGTTGTAGTACTGACAGTAGCGCGGTGCGGTCGCCAGTAGCAGATTGTCGGGCTGCGCCGCCATAAATAGTGACTGCTCGAATTCTGGCAGACTCATGGCAATCGTGCGTTCGCGTCCTGATTCCTGCAACACATTGTCCAGCGCCCAGGTATCGCTCTGTTCCCAGCAAATGCTGATATGTGGATAACGTAAAAAAGTATCCAGATCCCATTCTTCACGCAGCGCCGGATGATCTTTGCGCAACCAGACGCACGGTAAGTCTGTAAATAATACGTCATAATCAATAGACAACGGCAGAAGACTAAGCTGTTCTCGCGAGCGAGGGTGGCTTTCTCGTCCGGTAAAACCGATATCCACTTCTCCACGAATAATTGCATCCAACGAGTCATAATCCCAGTTACGCAGTTTGATCGTCGCCTGTGGGTAACGCTGGTAAATATGTTTCGACAGCGCATTAAACATAATCATCATCAGCGGCGATTCTGCTGCCAGCTCAAACTTCAGACCACGTGGCGTTTGGTGGTGCGGTTTATCCAGCAGCAGATTGCTCATTTGCATCCACTCCGCCAGATTTTGCTCCATGCTGACCATCAGCGGCGTTGGCGTCAGGCCCAGCGGTGAGTTCACAAAGAGCAGGTCATCAAACCATATCCGAAGCTTTGCCAGAGATTTGCTCACCGCCGAAGGCGTCACGTTCATCCGTTTCGCCGCTTTGGTCACGCTGCGCTCCTGCATCAGCAGTTGCAGGCAGAGCAGCAAATTCAAATCAAGTGTGGTGATGGATTTCTTCATGAGCGGTAACGGGGCGTCCAGGTGCGACGAGCATAATCAGCAACAGGCTCACTATGCTACAGGCAATCAGAATCCCGATCAGCATATTCCATGCGCCTACGCCGACTACCGCCGCTAGCCAAATCCACAGTGATGAACCGCAAACCTGTGCAATGCCTAATGTCGAACTGGCTACGCCCGCGCGTAATGAAAACGGCCCTAATGCCTGACTCATTGCCACGCCGAATCCCACCGAAAAACCAGCGCAAATCAACGTGATGCCAAACAGCGAAACTGCATGGGAAGGCGAAACCGCAAGGATGATTCCCGCCGCCAGAAATAACACCTGCGAGGTGATCATCAACGTACGTGGCTTAAAAATTCCCAGCGCAAATGGCGTAGAAAATGAAACGGTCATGCTGACGCCAGCGGTCAACGCCATAATGGTGGCGTATTCTCCGCGCGCAAAGCCCATGATTTCCATCAGCAATACTGGCGACGTATTCACGAAGGTAAGGATGACTGAGACGCTGAGGGTGGTGATAAGCACTCGGCTGAGGAAAAAGCGGTTAAGCAACGACTCGGTATTTTCTCGTGTTTTGCCCGAAGCGGCAGGTGCCGCAGGGCGGGTTTCTTTTAAAATAAACAATGACAACATGAGTACCGCGACACCCATCAGCGCCATTACCCAGAACAGGCTCTGCCACGGGAACCTAAGCATAATCAGGTGGCCAAGCACTGGCGCTAACACCGGAATGATGCAGGTAATGCCGTTGAGTAATGACAGCACTTTTGCCCGACGTCGATCGTCCAGCGTGTCGCGTAAAATCGCGAATGCCACCACGTAACAACAGCCCGCGCCGAGTCCCTGCAGAAAGCGTCCTGCAAGAAATAACGCGCTGGTTTCAGCCAGTGAACAGAGCACAGAGGCGATAATAAATAGCGCCGCGCCGGGGATGGCGACAGGTTTTCTCCCTGAACGGTCGGCCACTTTACCGGCAAATAACATTGCTGCTGCCATCCCCGCAAGGTAAACGGAGAACGCAATATGCAACTGCGCTTCGCTGGCATTGAGATCGGCGGCGATGCGCGGTAAGCCGACCAGGTACATATCAATACCTGCGGGATAGAGTAAAACCAGGGCAAAACTACAAATTAAAAAGCGGGACATGGGATAAAGCGTCCTGACGGGAAGGTGACGCAAAGCATACGTGGTGAAGGAGAATCAGGCGAGTTGCCATTTGGACAAAAGAGATTTCCTTTCAGGCAAGAAGCCAGCGAATGACCGCTGGCTTCTTTAAGGGCTTAGCCAAATTTAGGTAACACGTTAAAGACGTTGCCGAACCAGCACAAAATCACGGTGATACCAAAGAGAATGACAATCGCCGGAATAAGATTGCCGCCCCAGACCGTGAATATCTGATTGGGAAACTTCTTGCGAGCTTTGATTGCCAGCACCGCGGGGATAATGACCGCCCAGATGGTGGCGCACAGTCCTGCACCGCCAATCCCGTAAATAAAGCCATTCGGGAAGACGAGATACAACAAAGCGGGTGGCAGGAAGGTTAACAGCACGGTTTTGAAACGTCCGCCGTGGGAGTTATCAATCTTAAACAGATCCGCCAGGTAATCGAACAGCCCAAGCGTGACGCCAAAGAACGAACTGGCGACAGCTAAGTTGGAGAACACCAGCAGGCAAAATTCGATAATGCCATGCTGTTTGGTGCCGAGGAACGTTTTTACCAGTGAATCAACGTTGCCGCCCGAGGAGATAATCGCTTTAAAACTTTCTCGCGAGATATTCCCCATCGTGCAATAAAGCCAGAAGAGATAAATCACTAGTGCCAGCAGCGAGCCGAAAACTACGCTTTTGATTAGTTTATCTTTCTTTTTGCCATAGCAAATAATCAGACTGGGAATATTGCCGTGGAAACCAAATGACGCCAGACACACCGGCAAAGCCATAAAGATATACGGGAAGTAAGACGTCCCCACAGTCGTGCTGGTGGAATCGCGCAGAATGGAATAATCGACCTGGAAGAAGAAAGAACCAAACACGATCACAAAGGAGATAATCTTCAGCCCGAGGAACAACGAGGTAATACGACTGGCGGCTAAAGAGCTTATCCACAATACGCTGGCAACGAAAATGGCCGTACAGATCCCGACAATGCGTGGATTAGCGTGATAGCCCAAATTCATCGATATCGTTTCGCTAATGATTGCGCCGTTAGCAGAGATATAAGCATAAGTGAGAATATAGAGAACGAAGGCAACGGTAATACCGCTAATAATGTTCCAGGTGTTGCCAATTAAATCTTTGGTGATGGTGTTAAAACTGGAGCCGACGGGATAATTTAAGTTCGCTTCTAATAATAATAGGCCTGAATGTAACATTGAAAACCAGGCGATAATAAGAATAAAAGCGCCCCAAAAAAACCAGGCACCGGCAAGGTCAACAGGTAAAGCAAACATCCCACCGCCAATTACTGTACCGGCTATAACCATAACACCCCAAAATGCAGAGTGCTTTTTTTCTGATTGATCAGTCATGATGCCACCTTTAGAGGAAGGCTATTTTTGTTATTGAGGTGTAGGGGAAATAGAGTGGCTAACATCCTTATAGCCACTCTGTAGTGTTAATTAAACTTCTTTCAGTTTTGCGGTGAAGTGACGCAATACTTTTGGTTCGTAGGTAAAGGTTAATCCTTTAATATTTGTCGCGTTCTCTTTCACATGTTTGAAGGCTTCAATAATGAAGTCCATATGTGTTTGGGTATATGTTGCGCGTGGAATGGTTAAACGCAGCAGTTCTGCCGGGCAAGGCAGTTGTTTACCGGTTTTCGGATCGCGACCTAACAGGAAGGAACCAATTTCTACCGCACGGATACCGGCGACTTTATACAATTCGCACGCCAGTGCCTGTGCCGGGAATTGATCTGCCGGGATATGTGGCAACAGTTTACCGGCATCAACGAACGCCGCATGACCGCCCGCCTGCTGGCATATTACGCCAATCTCTTCCAGACCATCGACCAGATACTGCACCTGCGCAATACGATAAGCCAGCCAGTCATGGTTCATGCCGTCATACAGACCGACCGCCAGACGCTCCATCGCACCGCCTTCCAGACCACCATAAGTCGGGAAGCCTTCCTGCACTACGCACAGCGTTCTGCATTCGGTGTAGACATCGAAGAAGCTGTCGTCTTTCACGCACAGCAGGCCGCCCATCGGTACCATCGCATCTTTCTTGGCGGACATCGCCAGCATATCGGCATATTTATAGGTTTCGCGAGTGATCTGCTCGATAGTCCAGTCTTTATATTCCGCTTCACGCTGTTTGATGAAATAGGCGTTTTCAGCAAAGCGCGCGGAGTCCATCACTACCGGAATATCGTATTTCTTCGCAATGCTGTACATCGCTTTCATATTTGCCAGTGAAACTGGCTGGCCGCCTGCGGAGTTGCTGGTAATGGTCGCAACGATATACGGCACGTTATTCGGGCCAACTTCTTCAATACCGCGTTCTAATCCTTCGAGGTCAAAGTTGCCTTTAAAGTCGTAACGTACGCCAGTATCGAAGGCTTCTTTGATATAGACGTTACGCACGGTACAGCCGTTAATCTGGCTATGGCCCTGAGTGGTATCGAAGAAATAGTTAGAGAACGCCACCATTTTGCTGCGATCCAGACCTTTTTCCTGCTCGCGTTTTTTAATCAGTACTGGAATATAGATTTGCTCTGCGCCACGGCCCTGGTGAGTCGGAATAGTGTATTGATAACCAAAGATATTTTTCACTGACTCGGCTAACGCATAGTAGCTGCGGCTGCCACTGTAGGCTTCGTCGCCGCGCATCATTGCTGCCTGCATACTTTGGGTTACCGCCCCGGTGCCGCTGTCGGTCAGTAAATCGATAAACACATCTTCGCTATCCAGCAGGAACGGGTTCATACCAGATTTAATAATCGCTTCTTCACGGTAAGCGCGAGTCGTACGTTTTACTGGCTCAATAACACGAATGCGGAACGGTTCAGGGAGATGTTTAAAGTTTTCCATTGCATAATCCTTCATTTATTTTAATTACAGTGATCCCTGTGAATATTGCGTCTGCAATAACCATTAATTCACCATAATTATGTATGTGAGTACATTTATTTAGACGAGCAAATAGATAAAGCAATAATGGCTTGTCTAAAAGGTAAAATTAAGGCATGGCAAACTAATAGATCACATTGAATCTAATTGGTTTGACTCTGGTGATAGCTACAGAAGGGCAAATTAAGGGCGGTGATCGACAATCTTGTTGTCAATATTGAACCACTTTGAGGTCACACATATATGTAAGATATTCATAATGCACTTATCCTCGAAAGACATGTTGCTACACTATTACATTAAGATTTTTATATCTATTCCTAAGTTTATTAAATGTGAATCGAATCACAATCGTTCGAGACGCATTATTAAATGCTTTTTCTCAGAAAAATACGCTGCATTAAAATTTTAATGTTTATAAGATGAATTGATTAATAAAAAGTATGCAAACAGGAAAACAAAGCCGCATCCTGATTACCAGATGCGGCTTCGTAAGTACGGTTACTTACCGATACAGAAGCTGGAGAAAATCCGCCCCAGTAGGTCGTCAGAGGTAAACTCCCCAGTAATCTCGCTCAAGTTCTGCTGCGCCAGGCGCAGCTCTTCCGCCAGCAATTCGCCAGCCCATGCGCCCAACAGCTGTGCTTTACCTTGCTGCAAATGCTCCGCCGCCTGTTCCAGCGCCTGTAGGTGACGACGGCGCGCCAGGAAGCCGCCTTCCATGTTGGTGTCAAAGCCCATGCTCTGTTTGAGATGGTTACGCAGCACGTCCACACCTTCACCAGTTCTTGCCGAGAGACGAATTAACGCGTGACCGTTCACTTCACTCATTCCCAGCGTTTCGCCGGTGATATCGGCTTTATTGCGCACCACGGTGATCGGTAGTTTCGCTGGCAGACGGGCGATAAATTCCGGCCAGATCTCTGCCGGATCAACGGCATCTGTCGTGGTGCCATCGACCATAAACAGCACGCGGTCGGCCTGTTCAATTTCCTGCCACGCACGCTCGATACCAATACGTTCCACTTCGTCACTGGCTTCACGTAACCCGGCGGTGTCGATGATATGCAGCGGCATTCCGTCAATGTGGATATGCTCACGCAGCACGTCACGCGTGGTTCCGGCGATATCGGTTACGATCGCCGCTTCACGCCCAGCCAGCGCGTTCAGCAGGCTCGATTTACCGGCGTTAGGACGCCCGGCAATCACCACTTTCATCCCTTCGCGCAACAGGCTGCCCTGACGAGCTTCGGCGCGTACTGCGTCAAGATCGGCAATTACGTCATTGAGCTGGGCTTCAATTTTGCCGTCGGAGAGGAAATCGATCTCTTCATCGGGGAAATCAATTGCCGCTTCGACGTAAATGCGCAAGTGGGTGAGGGCTTCCACCAGATGGTTGACCCGTGCGGAGAATGCGCCTTGCAGCGAGTTAAGTGCCGAACGGGCTGCCTGTTCCGAGCTGGCATCGATCAGATCGGCAATCGCTTCTGCCTGGGCTAAATCAAGTTTATCGTTAAGAAACGCGCGTTCTGAAAACTCGCCAGGGCGGGCAATTCGCAGGCCGGGAATGGTCAGAATACGTTTTAACAGCAGGTCGAGGATCACCGGACCGCCATGACCCTGCAGTTCCAGCACATCTTCGCCGGTGAACGAGTTCGGGCCAGGGAACCATAGCGCAATCCCCTGATCGAGCACGCTGCCGTCGGCGTCTTTAAACGGAAGATAATCGGCGTAGCGCGGCTTAGGCAGTTTACCCAGCACGGTTTCGGCAACTTCACGGGCTTTGAGGCCGGAGATGCGCAGGATGCCAACGCCGCCACGTCCCGGAGGCGTGGCCTGGGCTACGATAGTGTCATTATCGCTCATGATGTTCCTGTTGCTTTGTGTGGCGGATGCGCGGTGCTTATCCGCCCTACGAAAAGAAAAAAGGCGGTCAACTGACCGCCCTTATTTTAGCGAAAACTCACCGAATCAGGATTTTTTCTTCTCGCGGCTATGCAGGCCACGTTTTTCCAGACCACGGTAAATCAGCTGCTGCTGAATAATGGTAACCAGGTTGCTGACGATATAGTACAGCACCAGACCTGACGGGAACCACAGGAAGAACACGGTGAAGATGACCGGCATAAAGGTCATGATCTTCTGCTGCATCGGGTCGGTCACAGTGGTCGGCGACATCTTCTGAATGAAGAACATCGTTACGCCCATCAGGATCGGCAGGATATAGTACGGGTCCTGTGCAGACAGGTCGTGGATCCACAGTGCGAACGGTGCCTGACGCAGTTCAACGGAACCCATCAGCATGTAGTACAACGCGAGGAAGATTGGCATCTGGATAATCAGCGGGAAGCAGCCACCCAGCGGGTTAACCTTCTCAGCTTTGTACAGCGCCATCATTTCCTGGCTGATACGCTGTTTGTCATCGCCCAGACGCTCACGCATAGCCTGAATCTTCGGCTGCAGCATACGCATCTTCGCCATGGAGGTGTACTGCGCTTTGGTCAGCGGGTACATGATGCCACGAACGATAAAGGTGATGATGATAATGGAGAAGCCCCAGTTACCCACAAAGCTATGGATCCATTTCAGCAGTTTGAACAGCGGCTGAGAAATGAACCACAACCAACCGTAATCAACGGTCAGATCCAGGTGCGGAGCAACAGCTGCCATTTTGTCCTGGATTTCCGGGCCAACCCACAGGGTGCTGTTCATCGCGCCAGTCTGACCAGGCTGAACCAGTACCGGCTGAGATTTATAGCCGATAGCGGCGATGCCGTTACCCAGATTAGCGGTGTAGAAGTTGTTGGTGCCGTCGTTATGCGGGATCCACGCAGTCGCGAAATACTGTTGCAGCATCGCCACCCAACCACCTTTCGAAGAGATGTTCAGGTTTTCGTTATCGGCAATGGTATCGAACTTGTATTTCTCGTACTTCTCGTCAGGCGTGGAGTACGCTGCGCCACGGAAGGTATGCAGTGCGAAGTTGCTGCTTCCAGTGTCGAGATGCGGTGGCAGATTGATGGATTGCTTCAACTGACCAAAGGTGGAGATCTCCAGCGGTTTTTCGCCAGCGTTCTGCACGTTGTAGTTGACGTTGACAGCGTAATCACCACGTTTCAGGACAAACGTTTTGGTAAACGTGTTGCCTGCCGCGTCGGTATACGTCATCGGCACCTGCAGTTCGTTTTGGCCTTCAGCCAGCACATAAGCGTCTTTTTCAACGTTATACAGCGGACGCGGGCCGTTAGCCGGGTTATCCGGGCCATCACGACCGGTCAGACCGCTCTGTGCCTGATAAATAAACTGCGGTGAAGTTTCCAGCAGCTGGAACGGCTGGGTAGAGTTCAGCTCTTTCGGGTAAGCCGGGAGCAGAGCCTGTTCAACATCACCACCACGGGTGTTGATGGTCAGATCAAGCACGTCGGTCTTAACAGAAATCAGTTTCCCCTGGCCACTGGCCGGTACGCCCTGGTCGGCGGCGCTACCCGCTGCGGTGGTCGTTGTCTGCGTGGTCTGTTGGGCCTGAGGTTGCGGGTTTTTATCCTGCTCCCAAGCTTGCCAGATCATGAAAGACACGAACAGCAAAGCGATGACTAAAAGATTGCGTTGCGAATCCATCGTTAGTGTTCTCTGGTATCAAATGGTCCGGGCGGGACGGGATCGTCACCACCAGGGTGTAAAGGGTGGCATTTTAATACGCGTTTCACCGTCAACCAACTGCCTTTTATCACTCCAAACCTGCGCAATGCCTCAATTCCGTAGCTTGAACAGGTTGGAGTGAAACGACAATGCGGCCCGAGTAGCGGACTAATCAGGCGTTGATAGACCCGAATGAGGGCTATCAGGACCCGCGAGCCAGGCGACAGTGGCGGCGCCATAATTTTTCCAACGCTTCCGAGAGAGCACGGTTATCGAGGTCGGCAACCCCTTTTTTCGCCACCACCACGAAATCCATAGCCGGGAGTTCATGTTGGCGCAGACGGAAGCTTTCACGCGTCAGACGTTTAATCCGATTGCGTTCATGCGCGCGTCGAACGTTTTTCTTGGCGACAGTAAGACCGATACGGGGATGCCCCAGCGAATTCAGGCGGCCGAGAATGGTAATTTGCGGCGTGCCAGCCCGTTGTGGCTGCTGGAAGACGAATGTGAATTGACTGGGAGTTAACAAACGTAACTCCCTGGGAAATGCGAGCTTAACCACGCAGGGGTTAGCTATATTACTTAGAAACGGTCAGACGAGCGCGGCCTTTAGCACGACGACGTGCCAGAACCTGACGACCATTTTTAGTAGCCATACGAGCACGGAAGCCGTGAGAACGGTTGCGCTTCAGTACAGACGGTTGAAAAGTGCGTTTCATGGCGATTTCTACCTAAACTTGAATAAATTCAATGGCTTTATTGGATATCCGCCGAAAAATGAAACGATGGACACCGAAGCCATGGGTGATTAAAGAGGCCGGATTGTAATAATTGTACACTCCGGAGTCAATTCTCTTTCCTTATTTACCGCGCTTTTCCGCACCTTTTCGCTGGGAAAATGTACGGCTTCACACCAGTGAAAACCAGCATGGCGCGTCGGGGCGAGGATTATACGGGCTACCGGGTAAAGCGCAAGGATCGTCCAGGATCTTTATTAGATCGATTAAGCCTAATTTTGTCTAAGGTCATTAAATTTTCCAATATGCGGCGTAAATCGTGCCCGCCTTGCGGCAGGATCGTTTACACTTAGCGAGTTCTGGAAAGCCCTGTGGATAAATCGGGAAAATCTGTGAGAAACAGAAGATCTCTTGCGCAGTTTAGGCTATGATCCGCGGTCCCGATCGTTTTGCAGGATCTTGATCGGGCATATAACCGCAGACAGCGGTTCGTGCGTCACCCTCATGCAGGGTCTTTTCGACGTGCGTCAACAATCATGAATGTTTCAGCCTTAGTCATAATCGACTTTTGTTCGAGTGGAGTCCGCCGTGTCACTTTCGCTTTGGCAGCAGTGTCTTGCCCGATTGCAGGATGAGTTACCAGCCACAGAATTCAGTATGTGGATACGCCCATTGCAGGCGGAACTGAGCGATAACACGCTGGCCTTGTACGCGCCAAACCGTTTTGTCCTCGATTGGGTAAGGGACAAGTACCTTAATAATATCAATGGACTGCTAACCAGTTTCTGCGGAGCGGATGCCCCACAGCTGCGTTTTGAAGTGGGCACAAAGCCCGTGACACAAACGCTGAAAGTCCCTGCCAGCAATACAGTTGCACCCGCTCAGGCAGCGCAGGTGCAGCCGCAACGTGCTGCGCCTTCTACGCGCTCAGGCTGGGATAATGTTCCGGCTCCGGCAGAACCGACCTATCGTTCCAACGTCAACGTTAAACATACGTTTGATAACTTCGTCGAAGGTAAATCTAACCAGCTGGCGCGCGCGGCGGCTCGCCAGGTGGCAGACAACCCGGGCGGCGCCTATAACCCGCTGTTCCTTTATGGCGGCACGGGGCTGGGTAAAACCCACCTGCTTCATGCGGTGGGTAATGGCATTATGGCGCGCAAGCCGAATGCCAAAGTGGTTTATATGCACTCCGAACGCTTTGTTCAGGACATGGTAAAAGCCCTGCAAAACAATGCGATCGAAGAGTTTAAACGCTACTACCGTTCCGTTGATGCGCTGCTGATCGACGATATTCAGTTTTTCGCCAATAAAGAACGATCCCAGGAAGAGTTTTTCCATACCTTTAACGCCCTGCTGGAAGGTAATCAGCAGATCATCCTCACGTCGGATCGCTATCCGAAAGAGATCAACGGTGTTGAGGATCGTTTGAAATCTCGCTTCGGCTGGGGGCTGACTGTGGCGATCGAACCGCCAGAGCTGGAAACCCGCGTGGCGATCCTGATGAAAAAGGCCGACGAAAACGACATTCGTTTGCCGGGCGAAGTCGCGTTCTTTATTGCCAAGCGTCTACGATCTAACGTACGTGAGCTGGAAGGGGCGCTGAACCGCGTCATTGCTAACGCCAACTTTACCGGACGGGCGATCACGATTGACTTCGTACGTGAGGCGCTGCGCGACTTACTGGCTTTGCAGGAAAAACTGGTCACTATCGACAATATTCAGAAGACGGTGGCAGAGTACTACAAGATCAAAGTCGCGGATCTCCTTTCCAAACGTCGATCCCGTTCGGTAGCGCGTCCACGTCAGATGGCGATGGCGCTGGCGAAAGAGCTGACTAACCACAGTCTGCCGGAGATTGGCGATGCGTTTGGTGGTCGTGACCACACGACGGTGCTTCATGCCTGCCGTAAGATCGAGCAATTGCGTGAAGAGAGCCACGATATCAAAGAAGATTTCTCTAATTTAATCAGAACATTGTCATCGTAAACCTATGAAATTTACCGTAGAACGTGAGCATTTATTAAAACCGCTACAACAGGTGAGCGGTCCGTTAGGTGGTCGTCCTACGCTACCGATTCTCGGTAATCTGCTGTTACAGGTTGCTGACGGTACGTTGTCGCTGACCGGTACTGATCTCGAGATGGAAATGGTGGCACGCGTTGCGCTGGTTCAGCCGCACGAACCAGGGGCGACGACCGTTCCGGCGCGCAAATTCTTTGATATCTGCCGTGGTCTGCCTGAAGGCGCGGAAATTGCCGTGCAGCTGGAAGGTGAGCGGATGCTGGTGCGCTCCGGGCGCAGCCGTTTTTCGCTGTCTACCCTGCCAGCGGCGGATTTCCCGAACCTCGATGACTGGCAGAGCGAAGTCGAATTTACCCTGCCACAGGCGACGATGAAGCGTCTGATTGAAGCGACCCAGTTTTCTATGGCGCATCAGGACGTTCGTTATTACTTAAACGGTATGCTGTTTGAAACCGAAGGTGAAGAACTGCGCACCGTGGCGACCGACGGCCACCGTCTGGCGGTCTGTTCAATGCCAATTGGTCAATCTTTGCCAAGCCATTCGGTGATCGTGCCGCGTAAAGGCGTGATTGAACTGATGCGTATGCTCGACGGCGGCGACAATCCGCTGCGCGTGCAGATTGGCAGCAACAACATTCGCGCCCACGTTGGCGACTTTATCTTCACCTCTAAACTGGTGGATGGTCGCTTCCCGGATTACCGCCGCGTTCTGCCGAAGAATCCGGACAAGCATCTGGAAGCAGGCTGCGATCTCCTCAAGCAGGCGTTTGCTCGCGCGGCAATTCTCTCTAACGAGAAATTCCGCGGTGTGCGCCTGTATGTCAGCGAAAACCAGCTGAAAATCACCGCCAACAACCCGGAACAGGAAGAAGCGGAAGAGATCCTCGACGTTACCTATAGCGGTGCGGAGATGGAAATCGGCTTCAACGTCAGCTATGTGCTGGATGTTCTGAACGCGCTGAAATGCGAAAACGTCCGCATGATGCTGACCGATTCGGTTTCCAGCGTGCAGATTGAAGATGCAGCCAGCCAGAGCGCGGCTTATGTTGTCATGCCAATGAGACTGTAATGTCCCTCACCCGCTTGTTGATCCGCGATTTCCGCAACATTGAAACCGCGGATCTCGCTTTATCTCCCGGCTTTAACTTTCTGGTAGGTGCCAACGGCAGTGGCAAAACCAGCGTGCTGGAAGCCATCTATACGCTCGGCCATGGTCGGGCGTTTCGCAGTTTGCAGATTGGTCGCGTTATTCGCCATGAGCAGGAAGCATTTGTGCTCCACGGGCGTTTGCAGGGCGAAGAGCGCGAGACGGCGATTGGCTTAACCAAAGACAAACAGGGCGACAGCAAAGTCCGTATCGACGGTACTGATGGGCATAAAGTCGCGGAGCTGGCGCATCTGATGCCGATGCAACTGATCACGCCAGAAGGGTTTACTTTACTCAACGGCGGCCCCAAATACAGAAGAGCATTCCTCGACTGGGGATGCTTTCACAACGAACCCGGATTTTTCACCGCCTGGAGCAATCTCAAGCGGTTGCTCAAGCAGCGTAATGCGGCGCTGCGCCAGGTGACACGTTACGAACAGCTACGCCCGTGGGATAAAGAATTGATCCCGCTGGCGGAGCAAATCAGCACCTGGCGCGCGGAGTATAGCGCCGGTATCGCGGCCGATATGGCTGATACCTGTAAGCAATTTCTCCCTGAGTTTTCTCTGACTTTCTCTTTCCAGCGCGGCTGGGAGAAAGAGACAGAATATGCTGAGGTGCTGGAACGTAATTTTGAACGCGATCGCCAGCTAACCTACACCGCGCACGGCCCGCACAAAGCGGACTTACGCATTCGCGCCGACGGTGCGCCGGTGGAAGATACCTTATCGCGTGGGCAGCTTAAGCTGTTGATGTGCGCCTTACGTCTGGCGCAAGGAGAGTTCCTCACCCGTGAAAGCGGGCGGCGGTGTCTCTACCTGATAGATGATTTTGCCTCTGAGCTTGATGATGAGCGTCGCGGGCTGCTTGCCAGCCGCTTAAAAGCGACGCAATCACAGGTCTTTGTCAGCGCAATCAGTGCTGAACACGTTATAGACATGTCGGACGAAAATTCGAAGATGTTTACCGTGGAAAAGGGTAAAATAACGGATTAACCCAAGTATAAATGAGCGAGAAACGTTGATGTCGAATTCTTATGACTCCTCCAGTATCAAAGTCCTGAAAGGGCTGGATGCGGTGCGTAAGCGCCCGGGTATGTATATCGGCGACACGGATGACGGCACCGGTCTGCACCACATGGTATTCGAGGTGGTAGATAACGCTATCGACGAAGCGCTCGCGGGTCACTGTAAAGAAATTATCGTCACCATTCACGCCGATAACTCTGTCTCTGTACAGGACGACGGGCGCGGTATTCCGACCGGTATTCACCCGGAAGAGGGCGTATCGGCGGCGGAAGTGATCATGACCGTGCTGCACGCAGGCGGTAAATTTGACGATAACTCCTATAAAGTGTCCGGCGGTCTGCACGGCGTTGGTGTTTCGGTAGTAAACGCCCTGTCGCAAAAACTGGAGCTGGTTATCCAGCGCGAGGGTAAAATTCACCGTCAGATCTACGAACACGGTGTACCGCAGGCTCCGCTGGCGGTTACCGGCGACACCGATAAAACCGGCACGATGGTGCGTTTCTGGCCCAGCCTCGAAACCTTCACCAATGTGACCGAGTTCGAATATGAAATTCTGGCGAAACGTCTGCGTGAGTTGTCGTTCCTCAACTCCGGCGTCTCCATTCGTCTGAAAGACAAGCGTGATGGTAAAGAAGACCACTTCCACTATGAAGGCGGTATCAAGGCGTTCGTTGAGTATCTGAACAAGAACAAAACGCCGATCCACCCGAATATCTTCTACTTCTCCACCGAAAAAGACGGTATCGGCGTTGAAGTGGCGCTGCAGTGGAACGATGGCTTCCAGGAAAACATCTACTGCTTTACCAACAACATTCCGCAGCGTGACGGCGGTACTCACTTGGCAGGCTTCCGTGCGGCGATGACCCGTACCCTGAACGCCTACATGGACAAAGAAGGCTACAGCAAAAAAGCGAAAGTCAGCGCCACTGGCGATGATGCGCGTGAAGGCCTGATTGCCGTTGTCTCCGTGAAAGTGCCGGACCCGAAATTCTCCTCTCAGACCAAAGACAAACTGGTTTCTTCTGAGGTGAAATCGGCGGTAGAACAGCAGATGAACGAACTGCTGGCAGAATACCTGCTGGAAAATCCGACCGACGCGAAAATCGTGGTTGGCAAAATTATCGATGCTGCCCGCGCCCGTGAAGCTGCGCGTCGCGCTCGTGAAATGACCCGTCGTAAAGGTGCGCTGGATTTAGCTGGCCTGCCGGGCAAACTGGCGGACTGTCAGGAACGCGATCCGGCGCTTTCTGAACTGTACCTTGTGGAAGGGGACTCTGCGGGCGGCTCTGCAAAACAGGGGCGTAACCGCAAGAACCAGGCGATTCTGCCGTTGAAAGGTAAAATCCTCAACGTCGAGAAAGCCCGCTTCGATAAGATGCTGGCTTCCCAGGAAGTGGCGACGCTGATCACCGCGCTTGGCTGCGGGATTGGTCGTGACGAGTACAACCCGGACAAACTGCGTTATCACAGCATCATCATCATGACCGATGCGGACGTCGACGGTTCGCACATTCGTACGCTGCTGTTGACCTTCTTCTATCGTCAGATGCCGGAAATCATCGAACGCGGTCACGTTTACATTGCCCAACCGCCGCTGTACAAAGTGAAGAAAGGTAAGCAAGAACAGTACATTAAAGACGATGAAGCGATGGATCAGTACCAAATCTCCATCGCACTCGATGGTGCTTCCTTACATACCAACGCCAGCGCACCCGCTTTAGCGGGCGAAGCGTTAGAAAAACTGGTGTCTGAGTACAATGCGGCGCAGAAAATGATCGTGCGTATGGAGCGTCGTTATCCGAAAGCAATGCTGAAAGAGCTTATCTATCAGCCGACGCTGACGGAAGCCGACCTCTCTGATGAGCAGACCGTTACCCGCTGGGTGAACGCGCTGGTCAGCGAACTGAACGACAAAGAGCAGCACGGCAGCCAGTGGAAGTTTGATGTCCACACCAATGCCGAGAAAAACCTGTTCGAGCCGATTGTTCGCGTGCGTACCCACGGCGTGGATACTGACTACCCGCTGGATCACGAGTTCATCACCGGTGGCGAATATCGTCGTATCTGCACGCTGGGTGAGAAACTGCGTGGCTTGCTGGAAGAAGATGCGTTTATCGAACGTGGCGAGCGTCGTCAGCCGGTAGCCAGCTTCGAGCAGGCGCTGGACTGGCTGGTGAAAGAGTCCCGTCGTGGTCTTTCCATCCAGCGTTATAAAGGTCTTGGCGAGATGAACCCGGAACAGCTGTGGGAAACCACCATGGACCCGGAAAGCCGTCGTATGCTGCGCGTTACCGTTAAAGATGCGATTGCCGCCGACCAGCTGTTCACCACGCTGATGGGTGACGCCGTTGAACCGCGTCGTGCATTTATCGAAGAGAACGCCCTGAAAGCGGCGAATATCGATATTTAATGGCGTTAACAATGCGAGCGTGCCTGATGCGCTACGCTTATCAGGCCTACAAGACTCATGCAATGTATTGAATTTTCATGATTTTGTAGGCCGGAGAAGGCGTTAACGCCGCATCCGGCAAGAAGCTATAAGAAAAGGGCGGAGATTATCTCCGCCCTTTTTATTGTTATCCCTAAACCACCT
>NZ_CAWOOJ010000029.1:0-30935 GCF_963883145.1 Escherichia sp. E4385 | reverse complement strand
GAAGGCGGCCGTACCGTTGGCGCGGGCGTTGTAGCAAAAGTTCTGAGCTAATTGCCGATAACATTTGACGCAATGCGCACTAAAAGGGCATCATTTGATGCCCTTTTTGCACGCTTTCGTACCAGAACCTGGCTCATCAGTGATTTTCTTTGTCATAATCATTGCTGAGACAGGCTCTGTTGAGGGCGTATAATCCGAAAAGCTAATACGCGTTTCGATTTGGTTTGCCTCGCGATCGCGGGGTGAAAATGTTTGTAGAATACTTCTGACAGGTTGGTTTATGAGTGCGAATACCGAAGCTCAAGGAAGCGGGCGCGGCCTGGAAGCGATGAAGTGGGTCGTTGTGGTGGCATTGCTCCTGGTGGCAATTGTCGGCAACTACCTTTATCGCGACATTATGCTGCCGCTGCGTGCGCTGGCCGTAGTAATTCTGATTGCTGCAGCGGGTGGTGTCGCGCTGTTAACGACAAAAGGTAAAGCAACCGTTGCTTTTGCCCGTGAAGCGCGTACCGAAGTCCGTAAGGTCATTTGGCCGACTCGCCAGGAAACATTGCACACCACGCTGATTGTGGCTGCGGTTACCGCAGTAATGTCACTGATCCTGTGGGGACTGGATGGTATTCTGGTTCGCCTGGTATCCTTTATCACTGGCCTGAGGTTCTGAGATGTCTGAAGCTCCTAAAAAGCGCTGGTACGTCGTTCAGGCGTTTTCCGGTTTTGAAGGCCGCGTAGCAACATCGCTGCGTGAGCATATCAAATTACACAACATGGAAGATTTGTTTGGTGAAGTCATGGTACCAACCGAAGAAGTGGTTGAAATCCGTGGCGGTCAGCGTCGCAAAAGCGAACGCAAATTCTTCCCTGGTTACGTCCTCGTTCAGATGGTGATGAACGACGCTAGCTGGCACCTGGTGCGCAGCGTACCGCGTGTGATGGGCTTCATCGGCGGTACTTCCGATCGTCCTGCGCCAATCAGCGATAAAGAAGTCGATGCGATTATGAACCGCCTGCAGCAGGTTGGTGATAAGCCGCGTCCGAAAACGCTGTTTGAACCGGGTGAAATGGTCCGTGTTAATGATGGTCCGTTCGCTGACTTCAACGGTGTTGTTGAAGAAGTGGATTACGAGAAATCTCGTCTGAAAGTGTCTGTTTCTATCTTCGGTCGTGCGACCCCGGTAGAACTTGACTTCAGCCAGGTTGAAAAAGCCTAACCCAGCGATCAAAAAAGCGGCGATTTAATCGTTGCACAAGGCGCGAGATTGGAATACAATTTCGCGCCTTTTGTTTTTATGGGCCTTGCCCGTAAAACGATTTTTTATATCACGGGGAGCCTCTCAGAGGCGTTATTACCCAACTTGAGGAATTTATAATGGCTAAGAAAGTACAAGCCTATGTCAAGCTGCAGGTTGCAGCTGGTATGGCTAACCCGAGTCCGCCAGTAGGTCCGGCTCTGGGTCAGCAGGGCGTAAACATCATGGAATTCTGCAAAGCGTTCAACGCAAAAACTGATTCCATCGAAAAAGGTCTGCCGATTCCGGTAGTAATCACCGTTTACGCTGACCGTTCTTTCACTTTCGTTACCAAGACTCCGCCGGCAGCAGTTCTGCTGAAAAAAGCGGCTGGTATCAAGTCTGGTTCCGGTAAGCCGAACAAAGACAAAGTGGGTAAAATTTCCCGCGCTCAGCTGCAGGAAATCGCGCAGACCAAAGCTGCCGACATGACTGGTGCCGACATTGAAGCGATGACTCGCTCCATCGAAGGTACTGCACGTTCCATGGGCCTGGTAGTGGAGGACTAAGAAATGGCTAAACTGACCAAGCGCATGCGTGTTATCCGCGAGAAAGTTGATGCGACCAAACAATACGACATCAACGAAGCTATCGCTCTGCTGAAAGAGCTGGCGACTGCTAAATTCGTAGAAAGCGTGGACGTTGCTGTTAACCTCGGCATCGACGCTCGTAAATCTGACCAGAACGTACGTGGTGCAACTGTACTGCCGCACGGTACTGGCCGTTCCGTTCGCGTAGCCGTATTTACCCAGGGTGCAAACGCTGAAGCTGCTAAAGCTGCAGGCGCTGAACTGGTAGGTATGGAAGATCTGGCTGACCAGATCAAGAAAGGCGAAATGAACTTTGACGTTGTTATTGCTTCTCCGGATGCAATGCGCGTTGTTGGCCAGCTGGGCCAGGTTCTGGGTCCGCGCGGCCTGATGCCAAACCCGAAAGTGGGTACTGTAACGCCGAACGTTGCTGAAGCGGTTAAAAACGCTAAAGCTGGCCAGGTTCGTTACCGTAACGACAAAAACGGCATCATCCACACCACCATCGGTAAAGTGGACTTTGACGCTGACAAACTGAAAGAAAACCTGGAAGCTCTGCTGGTTGCGCTGAAAAAAGCAAAACCGACTCAGGCGAAAGGCGTGTACATCAAGAAAGTTAGCATCTCCACCACCATGGGTGCAGGTGTTGCAGTTGACCAGGCTGGCCTGAGCGCTTCTGTAAACTAATGCCTTTACGTGGGCGGTGATTTTGTCTACAATCTTACCCCCACGTATAATGCTTAATGCAGACGTATATCCGAGATATTCGGGTTGTGGCAAGGCGGCAACTGAGTGAGTCGCCAGGAGCATAGCTAACTATGTGACTGGTGCGAACGAAGGAAGCCAACGCCGCCACAAGCTGAATAGCGACGGATAGAAAAGATTTGTTCGTTGGAGCCTGGCCTATCCAGGCCTCCGTCGAAGACCGCAGGAGTTTCGCAAGAAACTTAATCCCCTGCGTAGACGGTGACAGAACGCTAAGATTATTCTTTTATATTCTGGCTTGTTTCTGCTCACCGTAATTAAGACGCTCTCTCCGTTTGGAGGAGTGAAGTGAGTTCCAGAGATTTTCTCTGGCAAACATCCAGGAGCAAAGCTAATGGCTTTAAATCTTCAAGACAAACAAGCGATTGTTGCTGAAGTCAGCGAAGTAGCCAAAGGCGCGCTGTCTGCAGTAGTTGCGGATTCCCGTGGCGTAACTGTAGATAAAATGACTGAACTGCGTAAAGCAGGTCGCGAAGCTGGCGTATACATGCGTGTTGTTCGTAACACCCTGCTGCGCCGTGCTGTTGAAGGTACTCCGTTCGAGTGCCTGAAAGACGCGTTTGTTGGTCCGACCCTGATTGCATACTCTATGGAACACCCGGGCGCTGCTGCTCGTCTGTTCAAAGAGTTCGCGAAAGCGAATGCAAAATTTGAGGTCAAAGCCGCTGCCTTTGAAGGTGAGCTGATCCCGGCGTCTCAGATCGACCGCCTGGCAACTCTGCCGACCTACGAAGAAGCAATTGCACGCCTGATGGCAACCATGAAAGAAGCTTCGGCTGGCAAACTGGTTCGTACTCTGGCTGCTGTACGCGATGCGAAAGAAGCTGCTTAATCGCAGTTATCTTTTTAACGCATTCGCTTACGTATAAACTTATTCTGATATTCAGGAACAATTTAAATGTCTATCACTAAAGATCAAATCATTGAAGCAGTTGCAGCTATGTCTGTAATGGACGTTGTAGAACTGATCTCTGCAATGGAAGAAAAATTCGGTGTTTCCGCTGCTGCTGCTGTAGCTGTAGCTGCTGGCCCGGTTGAAGCTGCTGAAGAAAAAACTGAATTCGACGTAATTCTGAAAGCTGCTGGCGCTAACAAAGTTGCTGTTATCAAAGCAGTACGTGGCGCAACTGGCCTGGGTCTGAAAGAAGCTAAAGACCTGGTAGAATCTGCACCGGCTGCTCTGAAAGAAGGCGTGAGCAAAGACGACGCAGAAGCACTGAAAAAATCCCTGGAAGAAGCTGGCGCTGAAGTTGAAGTTAAATAAGCCAACCCTTCCGGTTGCAGCCTGAGAAATCAGGCTGATGGCTGGTGACTTTTTAGTCACCAGCCTTTTTGCGCTGTAAGGCGCCAGTAGCGTTTCACACTGTTTGACTACTGCTGTGCCTTTCAATGCTTGTTTCTATCGACGACTTAATATACTGCGACAGGACGCCCGTTCTGTGTAAATCGCAATGAAATGGTTTAAGCGTGATAGCAACAGGCATTGCGGAAAGTGTTCCATTTTCCGGTCAACAAAATAGTGTTGCACAAACTGTCCGCTCAATGGACAGATGGGTCGACTTGTCAGCGAGCTGAGGAACCCTATGGTTTACTCCTATACCGAGAAAAAACGTATTCGTAAGGATTTTGGTAAACGTCCACAAGTTCTGGATGTACCTTATCTCCTTTCTATCCAGCTTGACTCGTTTCAGAAATTTATCGAGCAAGATCCTGAAGGGCAGTATGGTCTGGAAGCTGCTTTCCGTTCCGTATTCCCGATTCAGAGCTACAGCGGTAATTCCGAGCTGCAATACGTCAGCTACCGCCTTGGCGAACCGGTGTTTGACGTCCAGGAATGTCAAATCCGTGGCGTGACCTATTCCGCACCGCTGCGCGTTAAACTGCGTCTGGTGATCTATGAGCGCGAAGCGCCGGAAGGCACCGTAAAAGACATTAAAGAACAAGAAGTCTACATGGGCGAAATTCCGCTCATGACAGACAACGGTACCTTTGTTATCAACGGTACTGAGCGTGTTATCGTTTCCCAGCTGCACCGTAGTCCGGGCGTCTTCTTTGACTCCGACAAAGGTAAAACCCACTCTTCGGGTAAAGTGCTGTATAACGCGCGCATCATCCCTTACCGTGGTTCCTGGCTGGACTTCGAATTCGATCCGAAGGACAACCTGTTCGTACGTATCGACCGTCGCCGTAAACTGCCTGCGACCATCATTCTGCGCGCCCTGAACTACACCACAGAGCAGATCCTCGACCTGTTCTTTGAAAAAGTTATCTTTGAAATCCGTGATAACAAGCTGCAGATGGAACTGGTGCCGGAACGCCTGCGTGGTGAAACCGCATCTTTTGACATCGAAGCTAATGGTAAAGTGTACGTAGAAAAAGGCCGCCGTATTACTGCGCGCCATATTCGCCAGCTGGAAAAAGACGACGTCAAACTGATCGAAGTCCCGGTTGAGTACATCGCAGGTAAAGTGGTTGCTAAAGACTATATTGATGAGTCTACCGGCGAGCTGATCTGCGCAGCGAACATGGAGCTGAGCCTGGATCTGCTGGCTAAGCTGAGCCAGTCTGGTCACAAGCGTATCGAAACGCTGTTCACCAACGATCTGGATCACGGCCCATATATCTCTGAAACCTTACGTGTCGACCCAACTAACGACCGTCTGAGCGCACTGGTAGAAATCTACCGCATGATGCGTCCTGGCGAGCCGCCGACTCGTGAAGCTGCTGAAAGCCTGTTTGAGAACCTGTTCTTCTCCGAAGACCGTTATGACCTGTCTGCGGTTGGTCGTATGAAGTTCAACCGTTCTCTGCTGCGCGAAGAAATCGAAGGTTCCGGTATCCTGAGCAAAGACGACATCATTGATGTTATGAAAAAGCTCATCGATATCCGTAACGGTAAAGGCGAAGTCGATGATATCGACCACCTCGGCAACCGTCGTATCCGTTCCGTTGGCGAAATGGCGGAAAACCAGTTCCGCGTTGGCTTGGTACGTGTAGAGCGTGCGGTGAAAGAGCGTCTGTCTCTGGGCGATCTGGATACCCTGATGCCTCAGGATATGATCAACGCCAAGCCGATTTCCGCAGCAGTGAAAGAGTTCTTCGGTTCCAGCCAGCTGTCTCAGTTTATGGACCAGAACAACCCGCTGTCTGAGATTACGCACAAACGTCGTATCTCCGCACTCGGCCCAGGCGGTCTGACCCGTGAACGTGCAGGCTTCGAAGTTCGAGACGTACACCCGACTCACTACGGTCGCGTATGTCCAATCGAAACCCCTGAAGGTCCGAACATCGGTCTGATCAACTCTCTGTCCGTGTACGCACAGACTAACGAATACGGCTTCCTTGAGACTCCGTATCGTAAAGTGACCGACGGTGTTGTAACTGACGAAATTCACTATCTGTCTGCTATCGAAGAAGGCAACTACGTTATCGCCCAGGCGAACTCCAACCTGGATGAAGAAGGCCACTTCGTAGAAGACCTGGTAACTTGCCGTAGTAAAGGCGAATCCAGCTTGTTCAGTCGCGACCAGGTTGACTACATGGACGTATCCACCCAGCAGGTGGTATCCGTCGGTGCGTCCCTGATCCCGTTCCTGGAACACGATGACGCCAACCGTGCATTGATGGGTGCGAACATGCAACGTCAGGCCGTTCCAACTCTGCGCGCTGATAAGCCGCTGGTTGGTACGGGTATGGAACGTGCTGTTGCCGTTGACTCCGGTGTAACGGCTGTTGCTAAACGTGGTGGTGTCGTTCAGTACGTGGATGCTTCCCGTATCGTTATCAAAGTTAACGAAGACGAGATGTATCCGGGCGAAGCAGGTATCGACATCTACAACCTGACCAAATATACCCGTTCTAACCAGAACACCTGTATCAACCAGATGCCGTGTGTGTCTCTGGGTGAACCGGTAGAACGTGGCGACGTGCTGGCAGACGGTCCGTCCACCGACCTCGGTGAACTGGCGCTTGGTCAGAACATGCGCGTAGCGTTCATGCCGTGGAATGGTTACAACTTCGAAGACTCCATCCTCGTATCCGAGCGTGTTGTTCAGGAAGACCGTTTCACCACCATCCACATTCAGGAACTGGCGTGTGTGTCCCGTGACACCAAGCTGGGGCCGGAAGAGATCACCGCTGACATCCCGAACGTGGGTGAAGCTGCGCTCTCCAAACTGGATGAATCCGGTATCGTTTACATTGGTGCGGAAGTGACCGGTGGCGACATTCTGGTTGGTAAGGTAACGCCGAAAGGTGAAACTCAGCTGACCCCAGAAGAAAAACTGCTGCGTGCGATCTTCGGTGAGAAAGCGTCTGACGTTAAAGACTCTTCTCTGCGCGTACCAAACGGTGTATCCGGTACGGTTATCGACGTTCAGGTCTTTACTCGCGATGGCGTAGAAAAAGACAAACGTGCGCTGGAAATCGAAGAAATGCAGCTCAAACAGGCGAAGAAAGACCTGTCTGAAGAACTGCAGATCCTCGAAGCGGGTCTGTTCAGCCGTATCCGTGCTGTGCTGGTAGCCGGTGGTGTTGAAGCTGAGAAGCTCGACAAACTGCCGCGCGATCGCTGGTTGGAGCTGGGCCTGACCGACGAAGAGAAACAAAATCAGCTGGAACAGCTGGCTGAGCAGTATGACGAACTGAAACACGAGTTCGAGAAGAAACTCGAAGCGAAACGCCGCAAAATCACCCAAGGCGACGATCTGGCACCGGGCGTGCTGAAGATTGTTAAGGTATATCTGGCGGTTAAACGCCGTATCCAGCCTGGTGACAAGATGGCAGGTCGTCACGGTAACAAGGGTGTAATTTCTAAGATCAACCCGATCGAAGATATGCCTTACGATGAAAACGGTACTCCGGTAGACATCGTACTGAACCCGCTGGGCGTACCGTCTCGTATGAACATTGGTCAGATCCTCGAAACCCACCTGGGTATGGCTGCGAAAGGTATCGGCGACAAGATCAACGCCATGCTGAAACAGCAGCAAGAAGTCGCGAAACTGCGCGAATTCATCCAGCGTGCGTACGATCTGGGCGCTGACGTTCGTCAGAAAGTTGACCTGAGTACCTTCAGCGATGAAGAAGTTATGCGTCTGGCTGAAAACCTGCGCAAAGGTATGCCAATCGCAACGCCGGTGTTCGACGGTGCGAAAGAAGCAGAAATTAAAGAACTGCTGAAACTTGGCGACCTGCCGACTTCTGGTCAGATCCGCCTGTACGACGGCCGCACTGGTGAACAGTTCGAACGTCCGGTAACCGTCGGTTACATGTACATGCTGAAACTGAACCACCTGGTCGACGACAAGATGCACGCGCGTTCCACCGGTTCTTACAGCCTGGTTACTCAGCAGCCGCTGGGTGGTAAGGCTCAGTTCGGTGGTCAGCGTTTCGGGGAGATGGAAGTGTGGGCGCTGGAAGCATACGGCGCAGCATACACCCTGCAGGAAATGCTCACCGTTAAGTCTGATGACGTGAACGGTCGTACTAAGATGTATAAAAACATCGTGGACGGCAACCATCAGATGGAGCCGGGCATGCCAGAATCCTTCAACGTATTGTTGAAAGAGATTCGTTCGCTGGGTATCAACATCGAACTGGAAGACGAGTAATTCTCGCTCAAACAGGTCACTGCTGTCGGGGTAAAACCCGGCAGCGGATTGTGCTAACTCCGACGGGAGCAAATCCGTGAAAGATTTATTAAAGTTTCTGAAAGCGCAGACTAAAACCGAAGAGTTTGATGCGATCAAAATTGCTCTGGCTTCGCCAGACATGATCCGTTCATGGTCTTTCGGTGAAGTTAAAAAGCCGGAAACCATCAACTACCGTACGTTCAAACCAGAACGTGACGGCCTTTTCTGCGCCCGTATCTTTGGGCCGGTAAAAGATTACGAGTGCCTGTGCGGTAAGTACAAGCGCCTGAAACACCGTGGCGTCATCTGTGAGAAGTGCGGCGTTGAAGTGACCCAGACTAAAGTACGCCGTGAGCGTATGGGCCACATCGAACTGGCTTCCCCGACTGCGCACATCTGGTTCCTGAAATCGCTGCCGTCCCGTATCGGCCTGCTGCTCGATATGCCGCTGCGCGATATCGAACGCGTACTGTACTTCGAATCCTATGTGGTTATCGAAGGCGGTATGACCAACCTGGAGCGCCAGCAGATCCTGACTGAAGAGCAGTATCTGGACGCACTGGAAGAGTTCGGTGACGAATTCGACGCGAAAATGGGTGCGGAAGCAATCCAGGCTCTGCTGAAGAGCATGGATCTGGAGCAAGAGTGCGAACAGCTGCGTGAAGAGCTGAACGAAACCAACTCCGAAACCAAGCGTAAAAAGCTGACCAAGCGTATCAAACTGCTGGAAGCGTTCGTTCAGTCTGGTAACAAACCAGAGTGGATGATCCTGACCGTTCTGCCGGTACTGCCGCCAGATCTGCGTCCGCTGGTTCCGCTGGATGGTGGTCGTTTCGCGACTTCTGACCTGAACGATCTGTATCGTCGCGTCATTAACCGTAACAACCGTCTGAAACGTCTGCTGGATCTGGCTGCGCCGGACATCATCGTACGTAACGAAAAACGTATGCTGCAGGAAGCGGTAGACGCCCTGCTGGATAACGGTCGTCGCGGTCGTGCGATCACCGGTTCTAACAAGCGTCCTCTGAAATCTTTGGCCGACATGATCAAAGGTAAACAGGGTCGTTTCCGTCAGAACCTGCTCGGTAAGCGTGTTGACTACTCCGGTCGTTCTGTAATCACCGTAGGTCCATACCTGCGTCTGCATCAGTGCGGTCTGCCGAAGAAAATGGCGCTGGAGCTGTTCAAACCGTTCATCTACGGCAAGCTGGAACTGCGTGGTCTTGCTACCACCATCAAAGCTGCGAAGAAAATGGTTGAGCGCGAAGAAGCTGTCGTTTGGGATATCCTGGACGAAGTTATCCGCGAACACCCGGTACTGCTGAACCGTGCACCGACTCTGCACCGTCTGGGTATCCAGGCATTTGAACCGGTACTGATCGAAGGTAAAGCTATCCAGCTGCACCCGCTGGTTTGTGCGGCATATAACGCCGACTTCGATGGTGACCAGATGGCTGTTCACGTACCGCTGACGCTGGAAGCCCAGCTGGAAGCGCGTGCGCTGATGATGTCTACCAACAACATCCTGTCCCCGGCGAACGGCGAACCAATCATCGTTCCGTCTCAGGACGTTGTACTGGGTCTGTACTACATGACCCGTGACTGTGTTAACGCCAAAGGCGAAGGCATGGTGCTGACTGGTCCGAAAGAAGCAGAACGTCTGTATCGCTCTGGTCTGGCTTCTCTGCATGCGCGCGTTAAAGTGCGTATCACCGAGTATGAAAAAGATGCTAACGGTGAATTAGTAGCGAAAACCAGCCTGATAGACACGACAGTTGGCCGTGCCATTCTGTGGATGATTGTACCGAAAGGTCTGCCTTACTCCATCGTCAACCAGGCGCTGGGTAAAAAAGCAATCTCCAAAATGCTGAACACCTGCTACCGCATTCTCGGTCTGAAACCGACCGTTATTTTTGCGGACCAGATCATGTACACCGGCTTTGCATATGCAGCGCGTTCTGGTGCATCTGTTGGTATCGATGACATGGTCATCCCGGAGAAGAAACACGAAATCATCTCCGAGGCAGAAGCAGAAGTTGCTGAAATTCAGGAGCAGTTCCAGTCTGGTCTGGTAACTGCGGGCGAACGCTACAACAAAGTTATCGATATCTGGGCTGCTGCGAACGATCGTGTATCCAAAGCGATGATGGATAACCTGCAAACTGAAACCGTTATTAACCGTGACGGTCAGGAAGAGAAGCAGGTTTCCTTCAACAGCATCTACATGATGGCCGACTCCGGTGCGCGTGGTTCTGCGGCACAGATTCGTCAGCTTGCTGGTATGCGTGGTCTGATGGCGAAGCCGGATGGCTCCATCATCGAAACGCCAATCACCGCGAACTTCCGTGAAGGTCTGAACGTACTCCAGTACTTCATCTCCACCCACGGTGCTCGTAAAGGTCTGGCGGATACCGCACTGAAAACTGCGAACTCCGGTTACCTGACTCGTCGTCTGGTTGACGTGGCGCAGGACCTGGTGGTTACCGAAGACGATTGTGGTACCCATGAAGGTATCATGATGACTCCGGTTATCGAAGGTGGTGACGTTAAAGAGCCGCTGCGCGATCGCGTACTGGGTCGTGTAACTGCTGAAGACGTTCTGAAGCCGGGTACTGCTGATATCCTCGTTCCGCGCAACACGCTGCTGCACGAACAGTGGTGTGACCTGCTGGAAGAGAACTCTGTCGACGCGGTAAAAGTACGTTCTGTTGTATCTTGTGACACCGACTTTGGTGTATGTGCGCACTGCTACGGTCGTGACCTGGCGCGTGGCCACATCATCAACAAAGGTGAAGCAATCGGTGTTATCGCGGCACAGTCCATCGGTGAACCGGGTACACAGCTGACCATGCGTACGTTCCACATCGGTGGTGCGGCATCTCGTGCGGCTGCTGAATCCAGCATCCAGGTGAAAAACAAAGGTAGCATCAAGCTCAGCAACGTGAAGTCGGTTGTGAACTCCAGCGGTAAACTGGTGATCACCTCCCGTAACACCGAACTGAAACTGATCGACGAATTCGGTCGTACCAAAGAAAGCTACAAAGTACCTTACGGTGCGGTACTGGCGAAAGGCGATGGCGAACAGGTTGCTGGCGGCGAAACCGTTGCAAACTGGGACCCGCACACCATGCCGGTTATCACCGAAGTAAGCGGTTATGTACGCTTTACTGACATGATCGACGGCCAGACCATTACTCGTCAGACCGACGAATTGACCGGTCTGTCTTCGCTGGTGGTTCTGGATTCCGCAGAACGTACCGCAGGTGGTAAAGATCTGCGTCCGGCACTGAAAATCGTTGATGCTCAGGGTAACGACGTTCTGATCCCGGGTACCGATATGCCTGCGCAGTACTTCCTGCCGGGTAAAGCGATTGTTCAGCTGGAAGATGGCGTACAGATCAGCTCTGGTGACACCCTGGCGCGTATTCCGCAGGAATCCGGCGGTACCAAGGACATCACCGGTGGTCTGCCGCGCGTTGCGGACCTGTTCGAAGCACGTCGTCCGAAAGAGCCGGCAATCCTGGCTGAAATCAGCGGTATCGTTTCCTTCGGTAAAGAAACCAAAGGTAAACGTCGTCTGGTTATCACCCCGGTAGACGGTAGCGATCCGTACGAAGAGATGATTCCGAAATGGCGTCAGCTCAACGTGTTCGAAGGTGAACGTGTAGAACGTGGTGACGTAATTTCCGACGGTCCGGAAGCGCCGCACGACATTCTGCGCCTGCGTGGTGTTCATGCTGTGACTCGTTACATCGTTAACGAAGTACAGGACGTATACCGTCTGCAGGGCGTTAAGATTAACGATAAACACATCGAAGTTATCGTTCGTCAGATGCTGCGTAAAGCTACCATCGTTAACGCGGGCAGCTCCGACTTCCTGGAAGGCGAACAGGTTGAATACTCTCGCGTCAAGATCGCAAACCGCGAACTGGAAGCGAACGGCAAAGTGGGGGCAACTTACTCCCGCGATCTGCTGGGTATCACCAAAGCGTCTCTGGCAACCGAGTCCTTCATCTCCGCGGCATCGTTCCAGGAGACGACTCGCGTGCTGACCGAAGCAGCCGTTGCGGGCAAACGCGACGAACTGCGCGGCCTGAAAGAGAACGTTATCGTGGGTCGTCTGATCCCGGCAGGTACCGGTTACGCGTACCACCAGGATCGTATGCGTCGCCGTGCTGCGGGTGAAGCTCCGGCTGCACCGCAGGTGACTGCAGAAGACGCATCTGCCAGCCTGGCAGAACTGCTGAACGCAGGTCTGGGCGGTTCTGACAACGAGTAATCGTTAATCCGCAAGTAACGTAAAAACCCGCTTCGGCGGGTTTTTTTATGGGTGTAGTTCAGGGAAAGAGCATTTGTCAGAATATTTAATGAATTTCTGGATACCCATAATCAATGTAGAGATGTCTAATATCCTGAAACTGACTGAACTAATTGAGTCAAACTCGGCAAGGATTCGATACTATTCCTGTGTAACTTTCTTAAGGAACGAGAATGAAACAGGAAGTGGAGAAGTGGCGACCTTTTAGACATCCGGATGGTGATATTCGTGATTTATCGTTTCTTGATGCTCATCTGGCTGTCTACGTTCAGCATCATGAGGGCAAACAGCCTTTAGAGTATCGCTTTTGGGTTACCTACTCTCTTCACTGCTTCACAAAAGATTATGAACATCAGACGAACGAAGAAAAACAATCGTTAATGTACTACGCGCCTAAAGAATCTCGTCCCTTCTGCCAGCACCGTTATAACTTAGCGCGAACACACTTAAAAAGAACCATTTTGGCGCTGCCAGAAAGCAACGTTATTCATGCCGGGTATGGTAGCTATGCCGTGATTGAAGTGGATTTAAACGGAGTAAACAAGGCATTTTACTTTGTTGCGTTCAGGGCTTTCAGGGAAAAGAAAAAACTCCGTTTGCATGTAACTAGCGCTTACCCCATTTCTGAAAAACAGAAAGGTAAATCAGTGAAATTTTTCACCATTGCCTACAATTTATTGAGAAATAAGCAGCTTCCTCAGCCCTCAAAATAACAAAACCCACCTTAAGGTGGGTTTCGCCAGAGATAATTCTCTGGTATTCAGAACGCCATTACCGGACTTTGCCTTGACCTTGCGAGAATCGCAGGTTGCGGGATGTCTGAATTTCTTCAGTCTGCTGCATCCTGGAAGATGAGAACATGTGTTCTTATTTTCGTCTCTATCATAGTTGAGTATTTACTCTCTTACAATCAGATCTCTTTCATTGCTCAACAGGCGATGGCTTCAGACTTTGCATTACGGAATTTTTAAGAAAGGCAGGGCGAAACGAGGAAGAAGCTTTTCGCCCTGGACAACATTCCTGCTGACGGCACTACCATAAAAAAACACAATGCTTTCAACAAGCTTGCGTTTTTCATCTTCCGTAGCGGCTCGGAATAAATTTACGTTCTTACATTCTGTCTCATGGCCTTTGCGAGGCGCGTCCCAGATAGCTGTCCCAGTCTTTCCATACCGGCTGCAAACCCTGAGCAGTTAACGCGGCAGCAACCGCTTCCGGCCTGCGATCGTCGTGCGGTGAGAACTGTTCCAGCTCGGGGTGATTATCGGCATAACCACCTGGCTGCGTTTTCGAGAAGGCGCTGACGTTATTGATCGCCAGCGGAATCACGCGATCGCGAAACCACGGTGATTCCCGCGTGGAGAGTGACAGTTCAATCTCCGGCGCAAGCAGACGGAAGGCGCAGATGGTTTGCACTAACTGGCGTTCATCCATAATCGACGCAGGCTCAATGCCGCCAGTACATGGGCGCAGGCGCGGGAAGGAGACAGAGTAGCGGCTTTGCCAGTAATGCTGTTGCAGCCATAGCAAATGTTCGGCAACCATGTAGCAGTCAACGCGCCAGCTGTCGGAAAGGCCAATTAGCGCGCCGAGGCCAATCTTATCAATCCCCGCCCGACCCAGCCGATCCGGCGTTTCCAGCCGCCAGAAGAAGTCCTGTTTTTTGCCTTTCAAATGATGGCGGGCATAAGTCGCCTCGTGATATGTCTCCTGATAAACCATCACGCCATCCAGACCAAGCTGTTTTAGCTCGGCGTATTCCGCCTCCGCCAGCGGCTGTACTTCCATCTGTAGTGAAGAGAACTGTTCACGTAGGGCAGGGAGATGACGACGAAAGTAATCCATCCCCACTTTCGCCTGATGTTCACCAGTGACTAATAGCAGATGTTCAAAGCCCATCTCCCGTATAGCGGCGCTTTCCCTGGCAATATCCGCTTCATCCAGCGTTTTGCGCTTGATGCGATTGCTCATGGAAAATCCGCAGTACGTGCAGTCGTTAGCGCAAAGATTGGAAAGATAAAGCGGGACGTAGAAACTAACTGTGTTGCCAAATCGCTGACGGGTCAGGCGCTGCGCCCGTTGGGCCAGTGGTTCCAGATAGCCACTGGCGGCTGGCGATAACAGCGCCATCATATCGTCGCGGGTGAGTTGCGAGGCATTTAGTGCCCGCTCTACGTCAGCAGCCGTTTTGCCGTTGATACGCAGGCGGATGTCATCCCAGTCCAGTTGTCGCCAGCGATCGCTGAAGGTTTTCATGCCGATGCCTCCAGAAATCCGGTCAGCGGGCTGGTGGCATGGGCAAAATGACTGCGGCTGCCCGGTCCGGACTGACGTGCCAGCAGGCCTGCTTCTACTGCCAGACGAAATGCCTTCGCCATGTTGATGGGATCGTCCGCGACGGCAATCGCCGTATTCACTAACACGGCATCGGCGCCCATTTCCAGCGCCTGCGCGGCATGGCTGGGAACGCCGATGCCAGCATCGACGACCACCGGAACCGAGGCTTGCTGGATAATAATCTCCAGCATGGCACGGGTTTCCAGCCCCTGATTCGAGCCAATCGGCGCGCCGAGCGGCATCACCGCTGCACAGCCGACTTCTTCCAGTCGTTTGCACAATACCGGATCGGCACCACAGTAAGGCAGCACGATAAATCCCTGTTGCACCAGCGTTTCGGCGGCTTTCAGGGTTTCGATGGGATCGGGCAACAGCCAGCGGGCGTCAGGGTGAATCTCTAATTTTAGCCAGTTTGTGCCTAACGCCTCACGCGCCAGATGGGCGGCGAAAATGGCTTCTTCCGCGGTTTTCGCCCCGGATGTATTCGGCAGCAGGGTCACACCCGCCGCGATAAGCGGTTCGAGGATAGCGTCGTTGTGTTGGCGTAAGTCGACGCGTTTCATCGCCAGCGTCACCAGCTGGCTGCCGGAAGCACGAATAGACTCCACCATCAGTTGTGAGGAGGCGAATTTCCCGGTACCGGTAAACAGATGTGAATCAAACGTTTTGTCCGCAATACGTAACATCTCACCCCCCTGCAATAACCTGAAAAAGCAGGATCTGGTCGCCATCCTGCACGATATGTTGCGCCCATTGTTCCCGCGGGACGATTTGCTGATTAATCGCCAGAGCCGCGCCCGATTGTCGTTGGTCGAGTTGCTCCAGTAGTTCGTGAACAGTTTGTCCGGCGGCGCACTGCATCGGTTGATCGTTAAACAGGATCTGCATTGCTTCCTCCGCATACCGGGCAACCACTGGCGCGCCGCAACGCCAGGCTGCGCCACTGGCTCGACTTACCGTCGAACAGTCGGAGTTCTCCCGCAGGCGTCTCTATACCGCTTAATAACTTAATTGCTTCCAGTGCCTGCAAAGTGCCCATAACTCCGACCACCGGGCCAACCACGCCCGCCGTGCGGCAGTTGCGTTCTGGCTCCTGGTTATCTGGCCACAGACAGCGGTAACACCCCTGCTCCCAGGGCGGCGTCAGTACCATCAACTGACCGCCAAATCCGACCGCGCTGGCGGTGATAAGCGGCGTGTTGAGTGCCACGCAGGCGGTATTAATCTCCTGGCGAGTCGCCATATTGTCGGTACAGTCGAGCACCACATCGGCCCGTGCTACCGCATCTTTTAACGCCTCACCCGTTAACCGTTGTTGTAGTGCTGTCAGTTGAATATCGGGATTCAACTGCGTCAGTCGCTGTTGGCTGACCTGCGATTTCGGGCGATCGATATCTTCGGTGGTAAAGAGGATTTGTCGTTGCAGATTGCTTAAATGCACATCGTCGTCATCTGCCAGTACCAGCGTCCCGACGCCAGCGCCCGCCAGGTACAGCGCAGCAGGTGTACCCAGCCCGCCCAGGCCAATAATCAGCACCTGGCTGTCGAGCAGTTTTTGCTGCCCTTCAAGAGCGATATCGTCGAGCAGGATTTGGCGGCTATAACGCATAAACTCACGGTCATTCATCGCCAACTCCTGCAATTTCCAGCAACTGTGCCGTTGCCAAACGCCAGTCTGCCGCCTGGGTAATGGCGCTGACGACGGCGATACTGCCGACACCCGTCGCCATCACCGCAGGCGCGCGCGCCAGACTGATACCGCCAATCGCCACGGTGGGATAATCCGCCAGACGCTCAATGTGCCGTGCCAGTTGTTCCAGCCCCTGCGGTGCAGAAGGCATCTGTTTGGTTTGCGTCGGGAATACATGTCCCAGTGCGATATAAGAAGGATGTGCTGCCAGCGCGACGTCGATCTCCATATCATCATGGGTCGAAACGCCCAGCCGCAGGCCTGCCGCGCGGATGGCGCTGAGATCGGTGGCTTGCAAATCTTCCTGCCCCAAATGGACGCCATATGCCTGATGCTTGATCGCCAGCCGCCAGTAATCGTTGATAAACAATCGCGCGTTATAGCGGCGGCCCAGCACAATTGCCGCCACGACATCGGCTTCCACCTCTTCATCGCGCAGATCTTTGATGCGTAGCTGGAGAGTACGTACGCCTGCATCCAACAGACGTTCGATCCACTGTACGCTGTCCACCACCGGGTACAGTCCTAAACGAAAAGGTACAGGAGGAAAATCAGGCTGATACATCACGCTTCCTCCTTACGCAGGTAGATTTCTCCGCCTCTGGCGCGGAAGTTCTCCGACATATCCGCCATTCCCACTTCAATAGTTTGCGCGGCGGCGTAATCGCGCACTTCCTGGCTGATTTTCATTGAGCAGAATTTCGGTCCACACATGGAGCAAAAATGGGCGACTTTGCCGGACTCTTGCGGCAGGGTTTCATCGTGATAAGCGCGGGCGGTAAACGGGTCGAGGGCCAGATTAAACTGGTCTTCCCAGCGAAATTCGAAGCGGGCTTTCGACATGGCGTTATCGCGAATTTGCGCGCCCGGATGCCCTTTTGCCAGGTCGGCGGCGTGGGCGGCAATCTTATAGGTGATGAGCCCCTGCTTAACGTCTTCTTTATTGGGCAGACCCAGATGCTCTTTTGGCGTTACGTAGCAGAGCATCGCACAGCCAAACCAGCCAATCATCGCCGCACCAATCCCTGACGTGAAGTGGTCATAGCCCGGCGCAATATCGGTAGTTAGCGGCCCCAGAGTGTAAAACGGCGCTTCGTGGCAGTGCTCTAACTCCTCGGTCATATTGCGGCGAATCATCTGCATCGGCACATGCCCGGGGCCTTCAATCATCACCTGCACGTCATATTCCCAGGCGATTTTGGTCAGTTCGCCCAGCGTATGCAGCTCGGCAAACTGCGCTTCATCGTTGGCATCCTGAACAGAACCGGGGCGCAGACCGTCGCCCAGCGACAGCGAAACGTCATAAGCGGCACAGATTTCACAAATTTCGCGGAAGTGTTGATAGAGGAAATTTTCCTGATGATGGGAGAGGCACCATTTCGCCATAATCGAACCGCCGCGAGAGACGATACCGGTCAGGCGTTTCGCGGTCATCGGCACGTAGCGCAGCAGCACGCCCGCATGGATAGTGAAGTAATCCACACCTTGCTCAGCCTGTTCCAGCAGCGTGTCACGGAACGCTTCCCAGGTTAGATCCTCAGCGATCCCGTTAACCTTCTCCAGCGCCTGGTAGATCGGCACTGTACCAATCGGCACCGGACTGTTACGCAAAATCCACTCGCGGGTTTCGTGAATATAGCGACCGGTGGAAAGATCCATCACCGTATCTGCTCCCCAGCGCGTGGACCATACCAGCTTTTCCACTTCTTCTTCGATGGAAGAGGTGACCGCCGAGTTGCCGATATTGGCGTTAACTTTTACCAGGAAGTTGCGACCAATGATCATTGGCTCCGATTCCGGATGATTAATGTTGGCGGGGATAATGGCGCGTCCGGCAGCGACTTCATCACGGACAAATTCCGCGGTGATATTTTCCGGCAGGCGAGCACCAAAACTCATTCCCGGATGCTGGTGGCGCAAAACTTCGCTACGGATGCGCTCGCGGCCCATATTCTCGCGGATGGCGATGAATTCCATTTCCGGTGTGATGATGCCCTGGCGGGCGTAGTGCAGTTGTGTGACGCGGCGTCCTGCTTTGGCGCGTTTTGGCGTTAATACGCCGCTAAAACGCAGCTCGTCGAGACCATCATCTGCCAGCCGCGCTTTAGTGTAATCGGAACTGCGCACGGTAAGTTCTTCGGTATCGCCGCGCGCATCGATCCACGGCTGGCGTAGTTTTGCCAGCCCTTGCTGCACGTTAATGGCGATCTGCGGATCGCCATACGGGCCGGAGGTGTCGTAGACCGGAATCGCTTCGTTTTCTTCGTACTGCGGCTGTTCTTTGCTACCGCCAATTAGCGTCGGGCTAAGCTGGATCTCACGCATCGGCACGCGCACGCCGGGTTGTGTGCCAGTGATATAAATGCGTTTTGAGTTGGGAAAGGCGGTGCCTTCCAGGGTGTCGATAAAATGATGGGCCTGGGCGCGTTGTTCGCGGCGGGTCAGTTTTGTTGCAGACATAGCTCATTCCAAAAAGTTAAGGACGTGGCTTGTCAGACGACGGATGAAGCAAGAGACGATCGCCGCAAAGGCGATGCGATAGCAGATTAACTCTTGTTCCCTTCGCAGGTATTAGCCTGATCAGGTTCCGCGGATCCCGAATAAACGGTCTCAGCCAGTTAAGGCACTCCGACAAGAAATTAGCCCCGCAAACGGGGCGTTGAATGTAAATTACGCGTTAACAGCGCAGAACTCAAGCAAGATGTTTGACGCGAGCGGCGTCAAGTACCAGCAGAATCAGCTTATCTTCCAGTACGAAGCGTGCTTCCAGCGCCTCGCCGATGTCAGATAAAACCTGTTGAAACTCAAGGTAATTATCATGATCGATGGCGGTTTCCAGGCTGGAATCATAGTAATCCATAATCTGTTGCGTGTTGGCTTCCAGCTGCGGCCAAATCTTCGCGGCATGAGCGAGTTGCCCGTTGCCTTCCAGTTTATGAAGAATGCGTTCATAAATACTGAAATGTCCGGCAGACAGGTAGTCGACCAGACTCTGGCAAAAATCATCAAGGGCTTTTTCATTCAGCCTCATGTACGATTCTTTGCCAGGCTTAATGCCAACCAGATTGTAGTAAGCCACGAGCAGATGCTTACGTACATGTAGCCAGCGATCAACCAGTTTGTTACTTCCTCTGACGTGCTCCGTCAGGTTATCGAGCTGGTTAAGCATGATTGACTCCGCAAGTTTGTCTTCAAAAACTGCTCAGTGAGAAATGTAAAAACCATGTTAAACATGCCAGTGATGCAAAGGTAGTGCAAGAGCTATGGATCGTATAATTGAAAAATTAGATCACGGCTGGTGGGTAGTCAGTCATGAACAAAAATTATGGTTGCCGAAGGGAGAATTACCATACGGCGAAGCGGCAAATTTCGATCTTGTGGGTCAGCGCGCACTACAAATCGGCGAATGGCAGGGAGAACCTGTTTGGCTAGTGCAACAGCAGCGCCGTCACGATATGGGCTCGGTGCGCCAGGTCATTGATCTGGATGTCGGGCTGTTTCAATTAGCCGGACGTGGTGTGCAACTGGCGGAGTTTTATCGCTCGCATAAATACTGCGGTTACTGCGGGCATGACATGTATCCGAGCAAAACCGAATGGGCGATGCTATGCAGCCACTGCCGTGAGCGTTACTACCCACAAATCGCTCCCTGCATTATCGTTGCCATCCGTCGCGATGATTCAATCCTACTTGCTCAGCATACCCGGCATCGTAACGGTGTCCATACGGTACTCGCCGGATTCGTCGAAGTGGGCGAAACCCTCGAACAGGCAGTCGCGCGGGAAGTGATGGAAGAGAGTGGCATCAAGGTCAAAAACTTGCGTTACGTGACTTCCCAGCCGTGGCCGTTTCCTCAGTCTTTAATGACCGCGTTTATGGCGGAATATGACAGCGGCGACATCGTGATCGACCCGAAAGAATTGCTCGAGGCGAACTGGTATCGCTATGACGATTTGCCGTTACTCCCGCCGCCCGGCACCGTAGCGCGCCGTCTGATAGAAGATACGGTGGCGATGTGTCGGGCAGAGTATGAGTGATGATACACTGACCGCCTGACGCACTAAGGAACAGCCAAAATGACCGAACTTAAAAACGATCGTTATCTGCGGGCGCTGCTGCGCCAGCCCGTTGATGTCACTCCAGTATGGATGATGCGCCAGGCGGGCCGCTATCTACCGGAATACAAAGCCACGCGCGCCCAGGCGGGCGATTTTATGTCGCTGTGCAAAAACGCCGAGCTGGCGTGCGAAGTGACTTTGCAGCCGCTGCGTCGCTACCCGCTGGATGCGGCGATCCTCTTTTCCGATATCCTCACCGTGCCGGACGCGATGGGGTTAGGGCTCTATTTTGAAGCCGGGGAAGGTCCGCGTTTTACCACACCAGTCACCTGCAAAGCTGACGTCGATAAACTGCCAATTCCGGACCCGGAAGATGAGCTGGGTTACGTGGTGAACGCGGTGCGTACCATTCGTCGCGAACTGAAAGGCGAAGTGCCGCTGATTGGTTTTTCCGGCAGCCCGTGGACGCTGGCGACCTACATGGTGGAAGGCGGCAGCAGCAAAGCGTTCACCGTGATTAAAAAAATGATGTATGCCGATCCGCAGGCGCTGCACGCGCTACTCGATAAACTGGCGAAAAGCGTCACTCTGTACCTGAATGCGCAGATTAAAGCCGGTGCTCAGGCAGTGATGATTTTCGACACCTGGGGCGGCGTGCTCACCGGGCGCGATTATCAACAGTTCTCGCTCTATTACATGCATAAAATTGTTGATGGTTTACTGCGTGAAAACGACGGTCGCCGCGTACCGGTCACGCTGTTTACCAAAGGTGGCGGACAGTGGCTGGAAGCCATGGCAGAAACCGGTTGCGATGCGCTGGGCCTCGACTGGACAACGGACATCGCCGATGCACGCCGCCGCGTGGGTGATAAAGTCGCGCTGCAGGGCAATATGGATCCGTCGATGCTGTATGCGCCGCCTGCCCGCATTGAAGAAGAAGTAGCAACTATACTTGCAGGTTTCGGTCACGGCGAAGGTCATGTCTTTAACCTTGGTCACGGTATTCATCAGGATGTGCCGCCAGAACATGCTGGCGTGTTTGTGGAGGCAGTGCATCGCCTGTCTGAACAGTATCACCGCTAAGAGCCTGGTCCATCAGGCTATTTTATTTGCCATTTTGAGGCCGGGCAGTGCTCAAAATCCTCACGTACTACGTGTACGCTCCGGTTTTTCCGCGCTGTCCGGCCTCAAACTGCCTTCAACAATTACGCCTGTTGAACCAGGCTCTAAGGAGCGATTATGGATCTCGCGTCATTACGCGCTCAACAAATCGAACTGGCTTCTTCTGTGATCCGCGAGGATCGACTCGATAAGGATCCGCCGGATCTGATCGCCGGAGCCGATGTCGGGTTTGAGCAGGGCGGAGAAGTGACGCGAGCGGCGATGGTGCTGCTGAAATACCCCTCGCTTGAGCTGGTGGAGTATAAAGTGGCCCGCATCGCTACTACCATGCCTTACATTCCAGGTTTTCTTTCCTTTCGCGAATATCCTGCGCTGCTGGCAGCGTGGGAGATGCTGTCGCAAAAGCCGGATTTAGTGTTTGTCGATGGTCACGGGATCTCGCATCCGCGCCGTCTTGGCGTCGCCAGCCATTTTGGCTTATTGGTGGATGTGCCGACCATTGGCGTGGCGAAAAAGCGGCTCTGCGGTAAATTCGAACCACTCTCCAGCGAACCGGGCGCACTGGCCCCGCTGATGGATAAAGGCGAGCAGCTGGCCTGGGTCTGGCGCAGTAAAGCGCGCTGTAACCCTCTGTTTATTTCTACCGGCCATCGGGTCAGCGTAGACAGTGCGCTGGCGTGGGTACAACGCTGCATGAAAGGCTATCGTCTGCCGGAGCCAACGCGCTGGGCGGACGCGGTGGCCTCGGAACGTCCGGCGTTCGTGCGCTATACAGCAAATCAGCCCTAATTCAGGTAAACTGCGGTTAATTCCCGTATTTGAGAACTCAACATGTTACAAAACCCAATTCATCTGCGTCTGGAGCGCCTGGAAAGCTGGCAGCATGTCACTTTCATGGCTTGTCTGTGCGAACGCATGTACCCCAATTACGCCATGTTCTGCCAGCAAACCGGTTTTGGCGATGGGCAAATTTATCGCCGCATTCTCGATCTCATCTGGGAAACGCTGACCGTCAAAGACGCAAAAGTAAATTTCGACAGCCAACTGGAGAAATTTGAAGAAGCGATTCCTTCAGCGGACGATTTCGATCTGTACGGCGTTTATCCGGCAATCGATGCCTGCGTGGCGTTAAGTGAACTGGTCCATTCGCGTTTGAGTGGTGAAACGCTCGAACACGCGGTGGAAGTGAGTAAGACCTCCATCACGACCGTTGCGATGCTGGAAATGACTCAGGCTGGTCGCGAAATGAGCGATGAAGAGCTCAAAGAAAACCCAGCTGTAGAGCAAGAATGGGACATTCAGTGGGAAATATTCCGACTTTTAGCTGAGTGCGAAGAACGCGATATCGAGCTGATAAAAGGCCTTAGGGCAGACCTGCGTGAGACGGGCGAGAGCAATATTGGTATAATTTTTCAGCAATAAGACCAGAAAACGTGAATTAACGCCTGATTTGTCGTACCTGGAGTCTTCCCTTTCGCCCCCCGTCTGGTCTACATTTGGGGGGCGAAAAAAAGTGGCTATCGGTGCGCGTATGCAGGAGAGTGCTATTCTGGCATTTCCGTCGCACTCGATGCTTAGCAAGCGATAAACACATTGTAAGGATAACTTATGAACAAGACTCAACTGATTGATGTAATTGCAGAGAAAGCAGAACTGTCCAAAACCCAGGCTAAAGCTGCTCTGGAGTCCACTCTGGCTGCAATTACTGAGTCTCTGAAAGAAGGCGATGCTGTACAACTGGTTGGTTTCGGTACCTTCAAAGTGAACCACCGCGCTGAGCGTACTGGCCGCAACCCGCAGACCGGTAAAGAAATCAAAATCGCCGCTGCGAACGTACCGGCATTTGTTTCTGGCAAGGCACTGAAAGACGCAGTTAAGTAAGATTGCGTGGCAGTGAACAGTTTTAACGAAGGGGTGGTTTCACCCCTTTTGTCTTTCTGGCGTCGCTCATTGATGCTGGCAGGCGCGCTGTTTCTTACTGCTTGTAGCCATAACTCCTCACTTCCTCCCTTTACCGCCAGTGGATTTGCTGAAGATCAGGGCGCGGTACGCATCTGGCGAAAAGACAGCGGCGATAATGTCCATCTGCTTGCCGTATTTAGCCCGTGGCGCAATGGCGATACCACGACGCGAGAGTATCGCTGGCAGGGCGATAACCTCACGCTTATCAATATCAATGTTTACAGCGAACCGCCGGTGAACATTCGCGCGCGTTTTGACGATCGCGGCGATCTGAGCTTTATGCAACGTGAATCCGACGGGGAAAAGCAGCAGCTTTCTAACGACCAAATTGATTTATATCGTTATCGTGCTGACCAAATCCGCCAGATTAGCGATGCCTTACGTCAGGGGAGAGTCGTGCTGCGTCAGGGGCGCTGGCATGCGATGGAACAGACCGTGACCACCTGCGAAGGGCAAACCATTAAACCTGATTTAGATTCGCAGGCGATAGCGCATATCGAGCGCCGCCAGAGCCGCTCTTCTGTTGATGTCAGCGTGGCATGGCTGGAAGCGCCCGAAGGTTCGCAATTACTGTTGGTGGCAAACTCTGATTTCTGTCGCTGGCAACCCAACGAGAAAACGTTCTGATTTACCAGTGGCCCATTCCCATATGACCGCCACCACCACCGCAGCCGCCGTAACCCATGCCCATTCCGGTACCGCGCGGAATACCCGCTTCAGCCATCGCAATATCCCGTTTCACCCGTAACTCATCTAACGACTGACGCAAAGCCTCCATCTCTTTGGCGACCGCGTTAATTTTGCTGCTATCCGGTGGATTAGCGGCTAACAGGGCATTGTATTCATAACGCTTCGTCACCAGTTGCTGTTGCAGTGCGCTGCTTTGAGCGTAAAAGTCATTATGGATTTTCTGCCACGCTGTCTGTTGTTCGCTGGTCAAAGGCACGGCATTTTGCTGCCACATACCGTGTCCGCCGTGAGCAAATGCAGATGTCGATCCCATCGTCATTGCTGAAAGCGCCATCATCACCAGGGCAATTTTCGTGTTCCGTTTCATGGTTAATCCTCCAGTGGTTGTCTTACTTTGGGTATTGCATCTTTCGTGCCAACAACGAAACGCTGATATGACGGGCAATCTGGCGTGATAAGCGAGTAAAAATGACTCGCCTGCTGTGGGTAGCGAGTCATTTTTACTCATTGAAACTTAAGCGTTTGTGTTACAGCGCAGGGTAAGCGCTGATAAAAGATGGCATGATTTCTGCTGTCAGAAAGGGATGAGCAGGCAAAGAAGAAGATGCGTTTTATGCAACGTTCTAAAGACTCCTTAGCTAAATGGTTAAGCGCGATCCTCCCCGTGGTCATTGTTGGGCTGGTGGGATTGTTTGCGGTAACTGTGATTCGTGATTATGGGCGGGCAAGCGAGGCTGACCGTCAGGCATTACTGGAAAAAGGTAATGTGCTCATTCGCGCTCTGGAGTCAGGAAGCCGCGTAGGGATGGGGATGCGAATGCACCATGTGCAGCAACAGGCGCTTCTGGAAGAGATGGCTGGCCAGCCTGGGGTGTTGTGGTTTGCGGTCACCGATGCACAGGGCATCATTATTCTTCATAGCGACCCCGAAATGGTTGGGCGTGCACTCTATTCGCCGGATGAAATGCAGCAGTTAAAGCCAGAGGAAAACTCCCGTTGGAGACTGCTTGAGGATGCAGAAAAAACGCCTGCGCTTGAGGTCTATCGTTTGTTCCAGCCAATGTCATCGCCCTGGCGGCATGGTATGCACAATATGCCGCGCTGTAACGGCAAAGCTGTGCCACAGGCAGAAGCACAACAGGCTATTTTCATCGCCGTTGACGCCAGCGATTTGGTTGCAACCCAGAGTGGGGAAAAGCGCAATACCCTGATTATCCTCTTCGCTCTGGCGACGGTCATGCTGGCAAGCGTGTTGTCATTCTTCTGGTATCGCCGCTATCTGCGCTCGCGCCAGCTGTTGCAGGATGAAATGAAGCGCAAAGAGAAGCTGGTGGCACTGGGGCATCTTGCGGCAGGCGTTGCCCACGAAATCCGTAACCCACTTTCCTCGATTAAAGGGCTGGCGAAATACTTTGCCGAACGTGCGCCAGCAGGGGGAGAAGCGCATCAACTGGCGCAGGTTATGGCGAAAGAAGCCGACCGTTTAAACCGCGTGGTAAGCGAGCTGCTGGAACTGGTTAAACCAACGCATCTGGCTTTGCAGGGGGTGGATCTCAACACTCTGATTAACCACTCATTACAGCTGGTAAGCCAGGATGCAAACAGCCGGGAGATCCAGTTACGCTTTACCGCCAACGACATGTTGCCGGAAATTCAGGCCGATCCGGACAGGCTGACTCAGGTCCTGTTGAATCTCTATCTCAATGCCATTCAGGCGATTGGTCAGCATGGCGTGATTAGCGTGACGGCCAGCGAAAGCGGCGCAGGCGTGAAAATTAGTGTTACTGACAGCGGTAAGGGAATTGCGGCGGATCAGCTTGAAGCCATCTTCACCCCGTACTTCACCACTAAAGCCGAAGGCACCGGGCTGGGGCTGGCGGTCGTGCATAATATTGTTGAACAACACGGTGGTACAATTCAGGTCGCAAGCCAGGAGGGGAAAGGCGCAACGTTCACCCTCTGGCTTCCGGTCAATATTACGCGTAAGGACCCACAAGGATGACGCACGATAATATCGATATTCTGGTGGTGGATGATGACATTAGCCACTGCACTATTTTGCAGGCATTGCTGCGCGGCTGGGGCTATAACGTCGCGCTGGCGAACAGCGGGCGACAGGCGCTGGAGCAGGTGCGGGAACAGGTTTTTGATCTTGTGCTTTGCGATGTGCGAATGGCAGAGATGGACGGCATCGCCACGCTGAAAGAGATCAAAGCGTTAAATCCGGCGATTCCGGTACTGATTATGACCGCTTACTCCAGCGTCGAGACGGCGGTAGAGGCGTTGAAAACCGGGGCGCTGGATTATCTCATCAAACCGCTGGATTTCGATAACCTGCAGGCGACGCTGGAAAAGGCGCTCGCGCATACGCACAGTGTCGATGCTGAAATACCTGCGGTGTCCGCCAGCCAGTTCGGGATGGTTGGTAAAAGCGCAGCGATGCAACACCTGCTCGGTGAAATTGCCCTTGTCGCGCCATCGGAAGCCACGGTGCTGATCCACGGCGATTCCGGTACCGGTAAAGAGCTGGTCGCCAGGGCGATTCACGCCAGTAGCGCACGTAGCGAAAAACCGCTGGTAACGCTCAACTGTGCGGCACTCAACGAATCCTTGCTGGAATCTGAATTGTTCGGTCACGAAAAAGGGGCGTTTACCGGAGCCGACAAACGGCGGGAAGGGCGCTTTGTTGAGGCGGATGGCGGAACGCTGTTTCTCGATGAAATTGGCGATATCTCGCCGATGATGCAGGTTCGTCTGCTGCGTGCGATTCAGGAGCGCGAAGTGCAACGTGTCGGTAGCAACCAGACTATTTCGGTTGATGTCCGGCTGATTGCGGCGACCCATCGCGATCTTGCCGCAGAGGTAAATGCCGGGCGTTTTCGCCAGGATCTCTACTATCGCCTGAACGTGGTGGCGATTGAAGTGCCATCGCTGCGGCAACGGCGGGAGGATATTCCTCTGCTGGCTAACCATTTTCTTCAGCGGTTTGCCGAACGCAATCGCAAAGCGGTAAAAGGCTTTACGCCACAGGCAATGGATCTGTTGATTCATTACGATTGGCCGGGAAATATTCGTGAGCTGGAAAACGCGGTAGAACGGGCAGTGGTGTTGCTGACCGGGGAATATATTTCCGAACGCGAGCTGCCGCTGGCGATTGCGAGTACGCCGATCCCGCTGGCGCAAAGTCAGGATATTCAGCCGCTGGTGGAAGTGGAAAAAGAGGTGATTCTGGCGGCACTGGAGAAAACGGGCGGCAACAAAACCGAAGCCGCCCGTCAGTTAGGGATCACGCGTAAAACGCTATTGGCAAAACTGTCGCGTTAGTTCTGCTCGCGCTCGATAGCGCGCCAGCCGATATCTTTCCGGCAGAAGCAGTCGTCCCAGTGGATATCGGTCATTAAGGCATAGGCGCGTTTCTGCGCCTCTGCCACGGTATGACCCAGCGCGGTGACGCACAGTACGCGCCCGCCGCTGGTCACTACCTGCTCGTCATCCGCCAGTTTCGTGCCCGCGTGGAACACTTTGCCGTCTGCCACTTCTTCCAGCGGCAGGCCGTGGATCACATCGCCGGTGCGGTAATCGCCCGGATATCCACCCGCAGCCATCACCACGCCGAGAGCAGCACGTTCATCCCACTCGGATGTTTTCTCATCCAGTTTGCCTTCACAGGCCGCCAGGCAGAGCTCAACCAGATCGGACTTCATGCGCAGCATAATCGGCTGGGTTTCCGGATCGCCAAAGCGGCAGTTAAATTCGATAACCTTCGGATTGCCCTGTTTGTCGATCATCAGGCCCGCGTAGAGAAAACCGGTGTAGGTATTGCCTTCCGCCGCCATACCTTTCACGGTTGGCCAGATGATACGTTCCATCGTGCGCTGATGAACCTCATCGGTCACCACCGGCGCAGGGGAGTAAGCGCCCATCCCGCCAGTGTTTGGTCCGGTATCTTTATCGCCTACGCGTTTGTGATCCTGGCTGGTGGCCATCGGCAGCACATGCTCACCGTCCACCATTACGATAAAGCTCGCTTCTTCGCCATCGAGGAACTCTTCGATAACAATGCGATGACCCGCGTCGCCAAAGGCGTTACCCGCCAGCATATCGTGCACGGCGGCTTCGGCTTCTTCCAGCGTCATCGCCACGATAACGCCTTTCCCGGCAGCCAGACCGTCAGCTTTAATGACGATTGGCGCGCCTTTCTCACGCAGATACGCCAGCGCTGGTTCTACCTCGGTGAAGTTCTGGTATTCCGCCGTAGGGATCTTATGGCGGGCCAGGAAATCTTTGGTAAACGCTTTCGAGCCTTCAAGTTGCGCGGCACCTGCGGTTGGGCCGAAGATTTTCAGCCCGGCGGCGCGGAAGGTATCGACTACGCCTTTCACCAGCGGCGCTTCCGGGCCGACGATGGTCAGATCGATCTTTTCGTTTTGTGCGAAATCCAACAGCGCCGGGATATCGGTCACGCCGATAGCGACGTTTTGCAGCGTGGGTTCCAGCGCAGTGCCTGCATTACCCGGGGCAACAAAAACAGTTTCAACCAGCGGCGACTGGGCCGCTTTCCAGGCCAGTGCGTGCTCGCGCCCGCCGTTACCAATCACTAATACTTTCATCTGTCGCTCCATTAATGGCGGAAGTGGCGCATGTCGGTGAAGAGCATCGCAATACCGTGTTCATCGGCGGCGGCAATCACTTCGTCATCGCGGATAGAACCGCCAGGCTGGATTACGCAGGTCACGCCCGCCGCAGCGGCGGCATCAATACCGTCACGGAACGGGAAGAACGCGTCAGAAGCCATAGAGGAACCTTTTACTTCCAGGCCTTCATCGGCGGCTTTAATACCGGCGATTTTCGCGGAGTACACGCGGCTCATCTGGCCCGCGCCAATTCCGATGGTCATATTGTTTTTGGCATAGACGATAGCGTTGGATTTCACGAATTTCGCTACTTTCCAGCAGAACAGCGCATCACGCAGTTCCTGTTCGGTCGGCTGACGTTTGGTGACGACGCGCAGTTCTTCCGCACCGACCATCCCCAGATCGCGATCCTGAACCAGCAGACCGCCGTTCACGCGTTTGAAATCAAGACCCGGAATACGTTCGCCCCACTGACCGCAGGTCAGAACGCGTACGTTCTGCTTGGCGGCGGTGATTTTCAGGGCTTCTTCGCTGGCGGACGGCGCAATAATCACTTCGACAAACTGACGAGAAATGATGGCCTGTGCGGTTTCAGCATCCAGCTCGCGGTTAAAAGCAATAATGCCGCCGAATGCGGAGGTTGGGTCGGTTTTGTACGCGCGATCGTAAGCATCAAGAATGGAATTGCCGATAGCCACGCCGCAAGGGTTGGCGTGCTTCACAATCACACATGCCGGCTCGGCGAACTCTTTCACGCACTCCAGCGCTGCATCGGTATCGGCGATGTTGTTATAAGAGAGGGCCTTACCCTGAACCTGGGTTGCTGTGGCAACGGAGGCTTCTTTTACATTCTCTTCTATATAGAAGGCAGCCTGCTGGTGGCTGTTCTCGCCGTAGCGCATATCCTGCTTCTTAATGAAGTTCAGATTCAGCGTACGCGGGAAGCGACCTGCGGCTTCTTTGCTTTCACCGTGATAGGCCGGAACCTTGCTGCCGAAGTAGTTGGCAATCATGCTGTCGTAGGCGGCAGTGTGTTCGAAGGCTTTGATGGCGAGGTCGAAACGGGTTGCAAGCGTCAGCGATCCTTCGTTGGCATCCATCTCTTTAATAATGGCGTCGTAGTCGCTGCTCTTCACCACGATTGCGACATCTTTATGGTTCTTGGCGGCGGAGCGCACCATGGTTGGGCCGCCGATATCGATGTTCTCAACCGCATCTTCCAGCGAGCAGCCTTCACGAGCAACGGTCTGGGCGAACGGATACAGGTTAACAACCACCATATCGATAGGCTGGATCTGATGTTCTTCCATAATGGCATCGTCCTGGCCGCGACGGCCCAGAATGCCACCATGTACTTTCGGATGCAGGGTCTTCACGCGTCCATCCATCATCTCCGGGAAACCGGTGTAATCGGAAACTTCGGTTACCGGCAGACCTTTTTCTGCTAACAGACGGGCAGTGCCCCCTGTAGACAGCAGCTCCACACCGCGTGCGGAAAGTGCCTGGGCGAATTCGACGATACCGGCTTTGTCAGAAACACTGAGCAGAGCGCGGCGGACTGGACGACGTTGTTGCATGGTAAATCCCCTGGATTTGACTATTACAGAGAGCGTTAGCTGAATTTTTCGCGAAAAACTCAGCTAACGCCCCTAACGGGGCATCCTTATTTTTCGCCCGCATTGTAACGAAAACGTTTGCGCAACGCTCGCGAATTTTTCTCTTTCAATGGCGATCACTATTTTGACTGTGCTTACCGTGTGAGAAATGCAGAAATTATGCTGATGATTGTGGATAACTCTGTGCGTAAAAAGGTATAAAGCGGGGTTTTGCTGGGGAATGCAGCAGTCAGTCATTTTTTTGCAATTTTTCTATTGCGGCCTACGGAGAACTCCCTATAATGCGCCTCC
>NZ_CAWOOJ010000028.1:0-30796 GCF_963883145.1 Escherichia sp. E4385 | reverse complement strand
ATCTCCACAATGCCGTCCACCGACAGCGTGAAACGTAATCCTTCTGAGGGCATATGACCTCCCTTGATTCACTTACAGAACGCTGGTTGTCTACTGACCATGCAGCAGAGGATGCCAGTACAGCGTTACGCTCATATTCAGGTACGCTACCGCCCGGGTTCCCGGCATCCACCATCTCCCTCATAAAAGCGTAACTCCTTACTGACACTCATTTTTTACACGTACAAAAACAACATCCTGCACGAAGGCAGGATGTTGTTGACTCAGATTTATGCTTCCAGCGGTGCACGCCAGTCATCGGCACCAGAAGTACCGGATTTGATGTGCTCCCACTCAACCTTACGGTAGGCCAGTGATACTGCGAGCAATTGCGTAAACTCACGCTGTGCAGGGGCCTGGCAGTGCGGCATGTGCAGGTTCATGTCCACAATCGTCGCGTCAGTAAGACGTGTGGTGAAGTAGTGCTCCTGCTTGCCTTCAACAGATGTACGCCACCAGTGCAGCTCCACTTTCGGCAGCATTTCACCGGAGGCCAGCGCGTTGTACAGCAGCGGAACGGCTTTGTTCAGCGCCACGGTGAAAATGAACGGTTTGTGAGCACGCTGCCCGGAAGGCTGACCAGACTGCGGATCGGTTGGAACAGTAACGTTATGCAGAAACTCCTGCACCAGCATTTCATCTTCGTGTCCCTGCACGTAGATATTGCCGACAGAATCTGCGGTGAAAGCACCGGCAGTGATGTTCCCCTGGGTCTGACCTGTAATTGAAATGTAACACGGGGTTGGCATTTATGAACTCCTTGTGAAATTATCAACTGCTGTTTTACGAATAACCCGTCGTTAATCCCCGACAGGTTAAAGTGCGATGCGGCTCACATCAGGAACCACACCATTTTATTTATTCAAGTTGCAGGCACACGTAATTAGCACCTACCGAAAAACTCTTTTATGGGGTTTAAATATATTTTTAGTCAATTTCAGAACACGGTCACATAAGCTAAAAATATATCAACACCAACAGCATGATTATCCATAAAGTATCTTCCCCCCATAGAAAATTCACAAACTCGTCAAGAATTAATTATTACACCACTTACTTCTCCATCGTTCCAGCACCTAATTAAGACATTCCTTAAAGGAATTTCTTATGAAATATAAGTAGCAGTTAATCAATAAATAAAACCATACATAAAATTTATTAATCAAACAAACAAATGCATGTAAATCAATGTCTTATAATATTAAATTAATCATACCTTTATATTCATGAAGTCTATAAACACCAGGATTTATTTCTTTATCATGTATTACACATGAAGGATACCCTTCTTTCGAAAATATAAATAGTTCTTTTAATATTTTATTTCATGAGTAGAATAGCGATCACAACAGAAGAAAGGTCACATTATCTAACTGCCACTGAAACGGTATTGTCGGTATTTTTATGCAGTACGAACATGCTGTGCTCATGGCCTGAACGGGAACATTTTTATGAGCAAAATGAGCAACGATGGCGGCAGTGTCGCGCCGAAAGAAAGAATCAGCGTTCGATATACGCCAAAAGTTGATGGGATAGCTGCTGATATCGAATTGCCGCTGAATTTATTGATCACCGGCAATCTGAAAGGGAAACCAGATAACACGCCGTTGGATGAGCGAACTGCCATTGCGATCAACCGCTATAACCTCAACGCAGTCATTGCAGAAGCTGACATTGAACGGGAGTTTGTTGTTCCGGCTGAACTCAGTGACGCTCCCAATGAGCAAATGTACGTCAACCTGAAAGTCAAATCTATGAATGACCTTTCTCCTGACCATATCGCCAGCCAGGTACCAGAAATAAAACATCTACTCGAATTGCGTGAAGCACTGGTCGCACTTAAGTCTCCACTGGGCAATATTCCGGCATTCCGCGCACAACTTCAGGCGTTACTGGAAAATGAAGACACCCGTGAGCAGTTAATCCAGGAACTGGGCATCGCCGTTCAGAAATAATTTTCACAGAAGGATTTTCAGTATGTCAGTAAAGGAAGAAATTGCTCCCGTCAGCGCATCGCAAACCGCCGCGACCCCATCCCTGCTTGATGAAATCATGGCGCAGACCCGCGTCCAGCCTAAATCAGAAAGCTACGATATCACCCGCCAGGGCGTGAGCGCTTTTATTGCCGCCATGTTACAGGGCGACAGTAGCGCTGAACCTATCAATATCCTGGCTGTTGACTCCATGATTGCTGATATTGATGCCCGAACCGGCAGGCAGATGGACGCCATTATTCATGCCCCAGAGTTTCAGGAACTGGAATCCCTGCTGCGCTCGCTGAAACTGCTGGTTGAGCGGGCCGATACACGGGAAAACATCAAAGTCCATTTCCTGAATGTCACTCAGGAAGAACTGCTGGATGATTTCGAATTTGCACCTGAAATCACGCAGTCTGCGTATTACAAGCATGTATATTCAAGCGGTTACGGACAATTTGGCGGTGAGCCAGTAGCGGCAGTAATCGGCAACTTTGCCTTTAAGAACACCACGCCAGATATGAAACTGCTGAAATATATCAGCCAGGTCAGCGCGATGGCGCACAGCCCGTTCCTGTCGTCAGTATCATCAGAATTTTTCGGTCTGGACTCATGGACAGAGTTACCGGGGATCAAAGAACCGGGTGCCATCTTTGAAGGCCCGGCCTATTCCCGCTGGCGCGCCCTGCGTGAATCGGAAGATTCTCGTTACCTGGGCCTGACCGCCCCCCGGTTCCTGCTGCGCCACCCTTACTCGCCGGATGAGAACCCTGTCAAAACTTTCCGTTACCATGAAGACGTCAGCCTGAGTCACGAGTCTTATTTGTGGGGGAACACCTCGTTTTTACTGGCTGCCAACCTGGCGGAAAGTTTTGCTAAATATCGCTGGTGTCCCAATATCATTGGCCCTTCCAGCGGCGGCGCAGTCAAAGACCTGCCAGTGCATCTGTATGAATCCATGGGGCAAATGCTGGCAAAAATTCCGACTGAAGTGTTGGTAACTGACCGGAGAGAGTATGAACTGGCGGAAGAAGGCTTTATCACACTGACCATGCGTAAAGGGTCTGATAATGCGTGCTTTTTCTCGGCCAACTCGGTGCAGAAGCCCAAAACATTCCCCAAAACCCCCGAAGGCAAAACTGCGGAAACCAACTATAAACTCGGCACTCAGCTGCCATACTTGTTTGTTATCAGTAGGTTAGCGCATTACATCAAGGTAATTCAGCGCGAACAGCTTGGCTCATGGAAAGAACGTAGTGACCTGGAGCGCGAGCTGAACACCTGGATTCGCCAGTATGTGGCCGACCAGGAGAATCCGCCTGCCGAAGTCCGCAGCCACCGGCCATTGCGTCAGGCGAAGATCGAGGTACTGGATGTGGATGGTGAGCCGGGCTGGTACCAGGTCGCGATTTCTGTCAGACCGCATTTTAAATACATGGGTGCCAGTTTCGACCTGAGCCTGGTCGGACGACTGGATAAGGAATAATCCGATGCAAAGACGGGATTCTGGACCAACCGGCAGTCTTTTTGAACGTATCCGTGAGGCGGCAAACCCGCCTTCATACCAGAATCCAAAAGAAGCACTGATACGTTCCATCAGACGTAACCTGCGACAGGTCCTGAATACCCGCTCCGGCAGTTGTTATGGCTCACCAGTGCTGGGGATCGGCGATCTGGATAATATGGCCTCCGTCTCCATGAATCTCAGGGATACAACTGCGCAGAAAATCAGGCACTGCATTCTGCGTTATGAACCCCGTATCGCTGAAGTCACTGTTATCGTCGTCGCACAGGATGAAAGTGCACCGTTAGAGCTGCGTTTTCGAATTGTAGCTTGTGTTGATTTCAGCGAGGCCAGGGATGTACTTGAGTTTGACATCGTGCTGGACAGCCACCAGCAGTACCGAGTGGAGTAAACGTCATGCCCTTTGAGGAACGCTATTACCGCGAAGAGCTGGATTATCTGCGCCAGCTTGGCAAACTGCTGGCGCAGGAAAAACCTCATCTGGCCCATTTTCTGGCCGAGAAAGAGGGCGATCCGGATGTGGAACGCCTGCTGGAAGCCTTTGCTTTTATGTCCGGCAGCCTGCGCCAGAAACTCGAGGATGAATTTCCCGAATTCACCCATGGGCTGATCCGTATGCTGTGGGCCAACTATTTACGCCCGGTTCCGGCCATGACGGTTATTGCCTATGAACCCAAAGCCAGTCAGTTAAAAGTTCCTGTTCAGGTCTGTCGTAATGAGCTGATAAGTTCAGATACAACACGGACAACCGTTTCGGGCCGGAAACCCCTGCCTGACGGCAAAGATAAATCTGAGTTACTCCCAGCCTGTCATTTCACGCTGGCGCGCGATATCTGGCTGCAACCACTGCGCATTCTCGACACCCGCAACGCCAGCAGCCTGAAAGAAGGCATCATCGATATCAGTTTCGCCGCTGATAACAATGTCGCCCCCGCCATGCTTGACCTGAACAAAATCGCGTTCTGGCTGGGTAATGAAGACGATTATACCCGACACCAGCTTTATCTGTGGTTTTGCGAATGCCTGATGGATGCGGAACTGATTGCCGGAGAGTACCGCCTGCCGCTGCCGGATCTGTGGCTGGAAGCTGCTGGTTTTGACAACCAGGATGCCCTGCTACCGTGGCCGAAAAATGTCCACAGCGGCTATCGGGTACTCCAGGAGTATTTCTGCTATCCCGAAGCCTTCTTCTTTTTTCATCTGCGCGATGTCGCGCCGCTACCGGACGATTTCCCGGTCAGCGCATTTACGCTACGCCTGCACTTTAACCGCCCGTTACCTGCCGACATCAAACTACGCCAAGACTCGCTGCGTCTGCACTGTACGCCCGCAATTAACCTATTTACCCACTATGCAGAACCCGTCAGACCAGATGGACGAATGGCGGAATATCCGCTGCGTGCCAGCCATAAGCATCCCGACGCTTATGACATTTTTCAGATAAGCACCGTCACCAGTAAAGTCAAAGTTTCAGGTACTGACTCCAGCCCTGGCAGCCAGGCGCGTATCTGGCCCGAATTTGAAAGTTTCCAGCACCAGATGGAGTACAGCCGCCAGCGGGAAGTCGTCTACTGGCATCACCGGACTAAAACATCCCTGTTTCACCGCGGGCTTGAACATAGTGTCGCCTTTGTCCATGCGGACGGCAGCATTCCGGACAGCTCACGGTTTAATGATGATGTGATCACCACGTCATTAATTTGTACCAACCGTATGATCCCTGCCCGGCTGCATACCGGCGATATCTGCGTGGCCGTCAACAAAAACCCGGCGGTGGCCTCATTTCATAATGTCATACGCCCGACGCAGCCGCTCTGGCCGGTCACGGACGGCGACATGCACTGGTCGCTGATTTCCGCGATGAACCTGAACTATCTCTCCCTGCTGGACAGGGAGACACTGATCCAGATCCTGCGAACCTTCGACCTGCCGGGTGCTCATCATCCACAGCGGGCCAGGTTGTCCCGCCAGAAACTGGATGCCATAGAAAAACTCGAAACCAAACCTGTTGACAGGCTGTTTAAAGGCGTTCCTATTCGCGGTCTGGCGACCACACTGTGGATACGCCCCGATCCGTTTATCTGCGAAGGTGAAATTTATCTTCTGGGTACCGTGCTATCGCACTTTTTTGCTCTCTACGCCAGCATCAATTCGTACCACTGTCTAAAAATCATCAACACGGAAAGTCAGGAGGCCTGGGAATGGCGGGAGAAAATGGGCCAGCACGCCCTGATATAGCGGCAAAACCGCCGTTACCGGCGGATGTGCGCAACTGCAATTTCTATGTGCTGATGGAGGCGCTATACCGTCGGTATAGCGCGTCGGGCAAGGACATTTCCCTGCGTACCGAACCTGCTCGGGAGATCGTGCGTTTCAGCTCTGACGCCAGTATCGGTTTTCCTGGTACGGATCTGAGTGCGCTTTCCCGTAGTCAGAACGGACAGTATGTACTGCAAACCCGGTTCCTTGGTTTTTCCGGCAGCCAGTCGCCGCTACCTGGCTATTATCTGGATCAGATGGCGCAGGAATCCGCACAGAACGAAGACGGCCTGAAAGAATTCCTCGATCTGTTCAGCCACCGCTGGACGCAGTTTGCCTACCATGCCTGGCGCAAATACCGCTACTACATCTGCTTTCGTAATGGCGGCACTGACACCTTTTCACAGCGCATGTACGCGCTGGTCGGGTTGGGTAATCAGAGCGTGCGTGACAGGCTTGCCATTAACCACAGCAAAATGCTGGCTTACGCCGGAATTCTGGCAACACCAGGCCGCGCGCCGGAGGTTATCTGTAATCTGGTGTCACACTGTTTTGATTTGCCGGATGTCACCATTGAACGCTGGCAACTGCGTAAAGTCACCATTGATCCGGCACACCAGAACCGGCTGGGTGTACGTAATCCGAAAGGAAAAACGGCTGGACATATTCCGGGACGCTCCATACTTGGCGTTAATTTTACCCTCGGCGCACGGGTGCCGGATCGCAGCGGAAAATTTCTGTTGCAGATTGGCGGCCTGTCGCGGGAGCGTTATCTCTCATTTTTACCCGATGGCGAAAATCATCTGCCGCTGACCATGTTCCTTTCCTTTATTCTGCGCGACCAGTTTGCCTGGGATTTACGGCTGTGCCTGGCTCCACTGCAGGCTAAAGGGATGCGCCTTGGCGATCCGGCCAGCTCCCGCCTCGGCAGAACCAGCTTTATTGGTCAGCCGAAAGTACCGCCCGCCATCACAATCCGAATCAGGGAATAATTCTATGGAATCACTTATGGCTGAGGAAAAACAGCAATCCCGCCAGGCATCACTGACTTTACAGGTGATGAATAGCAATGAACTGGAAAGCGGACGCGCCGCAAAATGCCTGTTCAGCGAAAACGGCGGTGATATTGGTCATACGCCGGAATGTCACTGGCAGGTACAGGATCGGGCGGGAAGCATTGCTGCGCGTGCCTGTACCGTTATCCGGCACGACGGAGCCTATTGCCTGCGGTGCCTGACTCCGGGACTGATGATTAATCTGGCCCCGGTTTCTTCCGATGCGCTCATCCGCCTGCGCCAGGGCGATGAGATCCAGCTCGGCGCACTGGCGATGAAAGCGTTTCTGCATGACGGCGCGGCGATCACCTACGACGAGCGGATGGCAACCCCGGAAACAATTGTGATGAACCGCGACAGTCTGGCGGACACCCTGCTGACCACCGAGGGACAACCGGCGTATCCGGGAATGCCGTTCCAGCATCAGCTTGCCCCCACGGTGGCGCACGGTTTTTCCAGCGATCCTCTCCATGCACTTCAGACGGAAAGCCTGATGGTGGCAGATGATCCGATCGCCCCACGCGTTTCCCGGCCCATTACCCCCGCCTCCGATCTGACAGGAGCAAACGGGATCAATACACCTTTTATGGATCTGCCGCCCGGCAATGCCCGTCATGAGGACGGCGATGAATTTTCTGCCATGGCGCAGTACCACCTGGCCGTGACCCCGCTGCTGCGCGGTATGGAGTGTCCGCTGACGCTGCACGATTCTCAGGATGCAGATGAGTTTCTCGAAGAGGCCGGACGGGCGTTACAGGCCGCCATTAAGGGATTGCTGAGCCTGCAACAACAACAGAACAGCCTGTCGGATAAACACCTGCGTCCACTGGAAGACAACCCGTTGCGCCTTGATATGGACTATGCCACCGCGCTAAACGTCATGTTCGCCGAGGGTAAAAGTCCGGTACATCTCGCAGCACCTGCGGCCATCGGCGAAAGCCTGCGCAACATCCGGCATCATGAAGAGGCTAACCGGGCGGCGATTGTGGAAGCGTTGCATGTCATGTTGGAGGCATTCTCGCCGGGCAACCTGATGCGCCGCTTTGCGCAATACCGCCGCAGCCATGAACTGCGCCAGAAAATGGACGATGCCTGGGCATGGCAGATGTACAGCAACTATTACGATGAGCTGGCCTCCAGCCGACAGCAGGGATTTGAAATGCTGTTCAATGAAGTTTATGCCCAAGTCTATGACCGGGTGCTGCGAGAAAAACAGCGGGAGCCGGAAGCATGAATGGCAAAGCGTTTCTGGCCTGCGTTCTGATGAGCGTTGTGTTAACTGGCTGTGAAACAGCGAAAAAAATCAGCCAGGTGATCCGTAATCCGGATATCCAGGTCGGAAAGTTAATGGATCAGTCAACCGAGCTGACCATCACGCTGCTGACCGAGCCGGACAGCAACCTGACGGCGGACGGCGAAGCTGCGCCGGTGGATGTCCAACTGGTTTATCTGAGCGACGACTCCAAATTCCAGGCCGCCGACTACGACCAGGTTGCCACAACTGCGCTGCCCGACGTGCTAGGGAAAAACTATATCGATCACCAGGACTTCAACCTGTTGCCGGATACCGTAAAAACACTGCCGCCGATCAAGCTGGATGAGAAAACCGGTTATATCGGTGTCATTGCCTATTTTTCAGACGATCAGGTCACAGAATGGAAACAAATTGAGCCGGTAGAAAGTATCGGCCACCACTATCGCCTGCTGGTACATATCCGCGCCAGTGCGATTGAGATGAAAAAAGAGGAAAACTGACGATGGCAACAATGAAAAACAAGGTGATCTGGCAGGAAGGGCTGTTTGCCCTGCCGCAGCATTTTCAGCAACAGCAGCGTCACTGCGAGTACCTGCTGACCCGTCGTCTGGATGCACAGGGTGATTTTTTCTGGGGCTTTACGGAACTCTCCATCAATACCGAACTGCTTGCTCAGGGCAAAATTATGATTGACCGTGCGGCAGGCTGTATGCCTGACGGCACAGTATTCAGTATTCCCGACCAGGATCTGCTGCCAGAACCTTTCCAGCCGGGCCCCCTGTCATCGAAAGAGAGCCACTATATTTATCTGGCGCTGCCTGTAATCAGCGACGTGATCAATGAAATCAAGGGGTTGCACAGCGCGGGACAGGGAACGGAACGTTATCGCCTCACCCATGCCCACGTCCGTGATTTTCACACCGACGAAGGCGACGAACAGCCGGTCGGTCTGGGGCAGTTGATCCCCCGAATTGTCAGCGGCGCAGACGATCTCAGCGCGATGGTGACGATTCCCCTGTGCCGTATCCTCAATAAAAATGCCACCGGTGCCCTGGTGCTGGACAACACCTTTATTCCCACCATTCAGGCCGTCCGTGTCAGTGGGTTACTCGGGGCATTCTCCGGCGAGGTGCAGGGGCTACTTGCCACCCGCGCCGCCGACCTGGCCGGGCGCATCGGTTCGCCTGAACAGAGCGGGATCGCCGATGTGGCCGAATTTATGATGTTGCAGATGCTTAACCGCTCTCAAATGCAGTTCACGCACCGTTCACAACTGCACACGCTGCATCCGGAAGCCTTCTACCGGGATCTGGTGGGGCTGCTGGGAGAACTAATGACCTTTACGGAAGGTAATCGCCTGCCCTGCACCGTGGAGCCGTATAATCACCGGGATCTTACCGCGACCTTCACCAAAACCGTGATCCCGGAACTGCGACGTGCGCTCAATACCGTACTGGTGCCGCGAGCGCAGAATCTTCCGCTGTTCTTTTCTGAGGGGACCTGGATCGCCACCATCAGCGATCCCACACTGTTGCAGTCCTGCAAGCTGGTACTGGCAGTGCGCGCCAGGATGCCCTACGACCAGGTACAACGCCAGTTCATCCAGCAGTCGAAAGTGGCTGCTACCGACAAAATCCGCAGCGTGGTCAGCGTGCAGGTGCCGGGTATTCCGCTGCACACGCTTACCGCTGCGCCGCGTCAGTTGCCCTGGCATGAAGGTTATGTTTACTTCGAACTGGAAAAAGGCACCCCAGCCTGGCAGGACGTGATAAAAGCGGGCGCGCTGGCGCTGCATATCTCCGGCACCTTTCCCGATCTGAACCTTCAGCTCTGGGCGATAAGGGGATAAGTGAATGAGCGATATCAGCGATGTGAGTGAACCGTCAGTTTTTCCCATGGAGCCGGAGAGCGGAACTCCAGGACGCCAGTACCGTCTCGCCCTTCGCGGCAACAGCCTGAATCCAATGATTGACTCCGCCACACCATTACTCGGCATGGTAATGCGTCTGTCCACTATGAACAGTCAGGCCATGCCGGAACATCTGTTTGCCCAGGTGGTTACCGATGTCCAGGCCGTGGAGCAACTACTTCAGGAGCAGGGTTACGAGCCGGGCGTCATTGTTTCGTTCCGCTACATTCTCTGCACGTTTATTGACGAAGCGGCGCTGGGCAACGGCTGGTCCAACAAAAACGAATGGATCAAACAGTCGCTGCTGGTTCATTTTCATAACGAAGCCTGGGGTGGCGAGAAAGTGTTTATCTTGCTCGAACGCCTGATCCGCGAACCAGTACGTTACCAGGATCTGCTGGAGTTTTTATACATCTGCTTTTCACTCGGCTTTCGTGGGCGCTACAAGGTTGCCATTCAGCAACAGGATGAATTTGAACGGATCTACCAACGCCTGCACCATGCCCTGCGCAAACTGCGCGGCGACGCGCCATTTCCGCTGCTTCATCAGAATAACCAAGCACAGGGCGGGCGTTATCAGCTAATCCGGCGGCTAACCATCAGGCATGTGCTGTGCGGCGGCCTTGTCGTGCTGGCCGTATTTTATCTGTTTTATCTGCTGCGTCTGGACAGCCAGACGCAGGATATTCTGCATCAGCTCAATAAATTACTCCGATAAGGACATCTTATGATCCAGATTGATTTAGCCACACTGGTAAAGCGGCTTAACCCCTTTGCAAAACAGGCGCTGGAAATGGCTGCCTCGGAGTGTATGAGCCAGCAGGCCAGTGAAATCACTGTTGCCCATGTACTGTTGCAGATGCTGGCTATCCCACGCAGCGATTTAAGGGTGATTGCCGAACGCGCAGGCATCAGCGCTGAGGATTTACGCCAGGCGCTGCCCGTGGAGAGTTACCCCGGCGGACGTTCCGCCGAAGGTTATCCCAGCTTCTCCCCTATGCTGGTCGAATGGCTCAAGGAGTCATGGCTGCTGGCCTCGGCCCAGATGCAGCACAGCGAACTGCGCGGCGGCGTCCTGCTGCTTGCCCTGTTGCATTCACCCCTGCGCTACATTTCCCCCGTCGCAGCCCGTCTGCTGACCGCCATAAACCGCGACCAGTTGCAGCAGGATTTCGCCGCATGGACCAGAGAGTCAGCCGAATCTGTGGCTCTGGCTGACGGGCAAGCGCCCCGTACAGCCGAAACCGGCGACAACCTGCTTGCCCGTTACGCCAAAAACATGACCGCAGACGCCCGTAACGGCAGGCTCGATCCGGTACTGTGTCGCGATCACGAAATCGACCTGATGATCGACATTCTCTGCCGCCGCCGTAAAAATAACCCGGTGGTGGTGGGTGAAGCAGGCGTGGGTAAAAGCGCGCTGATTGAAGGGCTGGCGCTGCGCATCGTGGCAGGCCTGGTGCCTGACAAGCTGAAAAACACCGATGTCATGACCCTTGACTTGGGCGCATTGCAGGCCGGGGCGTCGGTGAAGGGCGAATTCGAAAAACGCTTTAAGGGGCTGATGGCGGAGGTCATTTCCTCTCCGGTGCCGGTCATTCTGTTTATCGACGAAGCGCACACCCTGATTGGCGCGGGCAACCAGCAGGGCGGGCTGGATATCTCCAACCTGCTCAAACCGGCGCTGGCGCGCGGCGAGCTGAAAACCATCGCTGCTACCACCTGGAGCGAGTACAAAAAATACTTCGAGAAAGATGCCGCCCTGTCGCGCCGCTTCCAGTTGGTGAAGGTCAGCGAACCCAACGCCGCCGAAGCCACCATTATTCTGCGTGGTCTTTCGGCGGTCTATGAACAGTCTCACGGCGTGCTGATTGACGATGACGCCTTGCAGGCCGCCGCAACCCTGAGTGAGCGTTATCTCTCCGGGCGTCAGTTGCCGGACAAAGCAATTGATGTGCTGGATACCGCCTGCGCACGTGTGGCAATCAACCTTTCATCGCCACCGAAACAAATCTCGGCGCTGACCACCCTGAGCCACCAGCAGGAGGCGGAAATTCGCCAGCTTGAGCGCGAGCTTCGCATCGGTCTGCGTACCGACACATCGCGGATGACTGAGGTACTGGTGCAGTACGATGAAACGCTGACGGCGCTTGACGAACTGGAAGCCGCCTGGCATCAGCAACAGGCGCTGGTCCAGGAGATTATCGCGCTGCGCCAGCAGTTGCTGGGCGTGGCAGAGAACGATGCGGCAGCTTTGCCGAATGTGGATGCCGTAGTGGGTACGCCGCCAGAGTCAGAGCAGGATAATATCGGTACCGCACCAACTGATGAAGCCAGTAGCACACAGCCGGAAGAAAACGCTGAAACAGTTTCCCCGGTACAGCGGCTGGCTCAGCTTACTACCGAACTGGACGCCCTGCATAACGACCGGTTGCTGGTCTCCCCGCACGTCGATAAAAAACAGATTGCGGCGGTAATCGCCGAATGGACCGGCGTGCCGCTTAACCGCCTGTCACAGAATGAGATATCGGTCATCACCGACCTGCCAAAATGGCTGGGCGACACCATCAAAGGCCAGGACCTGGCGATTGCCAGCCTGCATAAACACCTGCTGACCGCACGCGCCGACCTGCGCCGTCCGGGACGCCCGCTGGGCGCATTCCTGCTGGCTGGCCCCAGCGGTGTGGGTAAAACGGAGACTGTCCTGCAACTGGCAGAGTTACTCTACGGCGGTCGCCAGTACCTCACCACCATCAATATGTCCGAGTTTCAGGAGAAACACACCGTCTCGCGGCTGATTGGCTCCCCTCCGGGCTATGTCGGCTATGGTGAAGGCGGCGTGCTGACTGAAGCCATCCGCCAGAAACCGTACTCGGTGGTGCTGCTCGATGAAGTGGAAAAAGCGCACCCGGACGTGCTCAACCTGTTCTATCAGGCATTTGATAAAGGCGAGATGGCGGACGGCGAGGGCCGCCTGATTGACTGTAAAAACATCGTCTTCTTCCTCACCTCCAACCTTGGCTACCAGGTGATTGTCGAACACGTCGGTAACCCGGAAACCATGCAGGAAGCCCTCTACCCGGTGCTGGCGGATTTCTTTAAACCTGCCCTGCTGGCGCGTATGGAAGTGGTGCCGTACCTGCCGCTGTCGAAAGAGACGCTCGCCACCATTATCGACGGAAAACTCACCCGCCTGGATAACGTGCTGCGCAGCCGCTTTGGTGCGAAAGTGATTATAGAACCGGAAGTGACGGACGAAATCATGAGCCGCGTCACCCGCGCGGAAAACGGCGCGAGGATGCTGGAATCGGTCATCGATGGCGACATGCTGCCGCCGCTCTCGCTGCTGCTGTTGCAGAAAATGGCGGCCAACACGGAGATTGCCCGCATCCGCCTGTCGGCGGCAGACGGCGCGTTCACGGCAGACGTGGAAGATGCTCAGGACGACGAGTCCGTCACAGAGGATGAAACGGTTTTATGAGCAGGTTGCGCGTTTTCCGGCAGACAGGATGGTTTATCGCGAGCCTGATGGCGGGCTTACCCGCCAGTGCCGCGCCCGCAGAAACATCATCAATGGCTGGTGTGGCGGTAGCTGCTGCTACAGCGACACCCTCGGATGCGGCAGCTACGTTACAGTCCATGCAGTCCTGTCGGCGGGAGCCTGCGGCGCTGGAGCGTCTCGACTGTTATGACCGCATTCTTTCGCCGGAACAGCCAGCCTTTGGTGGGGCTGCACTGGTGAAAGCCCGTTACCAGGGTGAAGCCTGGACTCGCGCCACAGAGCAGGAAAAACGCCGCCAGGGCAATACCACAGGGCTACTGGTGACGCAGGTGCCAGGAGAGCGCCCGACAGTGGTGATCACCACCCCGGCTATCGGTCATGTTCCGCCGCGCCCGGTGCTGATGTTCAGTTGCGTGGACAATATCACCCGGATGCAGGTGGCGCTGATGCACCCTCTGGATGTCCATGATATCGCCGTCACCCTGAATGCCGACAGCCGGGCATTCCGCAGCCACTGGTTTGTGCGTGAGAACGGTACCTTGTTGGAATCCAGCCGGGGGTTATCTGGCATTGATGAAATTAAGCAACTGTTCGGCGCAAAAACGCTGATGGTGGATACCGGCGCAGACAACGCCGCCGGAAAGCTGACCTTTAACATTGACGGGCTGGCAAGGGAGATTGCTCCCCTGCGCGATGCCTGCCACTGGGCGGGAGAATAAAAATATGGCAATGGACTTACGTAATCCCGATGTATGGCTTGCACAACTACTGGAAAACATACCGGAAGCTAAGCTATCCGCCGCGCTGGACGATGGCAATGCTGACTGGGAGTTTATCGACAGCGAAATCGTCAAGCTCGGCTCGCTGGCGCACAGCCAGCTTGATATCCCCGAGCTTCAGCGCCGGGGCCTGATGCTTCTGGCCTCAGAAACCAAAGATTTTCGCCTGCTGGCTCACCTGCTGCGTACCCTGCAACATGCCGGGGATATTCTGCTGGCCTCCAGAATTCTGGCTCAATATACAGAGCACTACTGGACATGTGCCGCACCGCAGAACATGACCCACAAAAAGCGCTTTGCCGCTCAGGTGATAAAACGCTTTGAGTCAACCGTTCAGGACTTTGCCGGGAATGCTGCGACAACACAGCGCGATGCTTTGCTGGGAGAACTGGCAAAACTGGCGCAGTGCTGGCAGGTGCACAACGCTCCTGAGCTGGCTAAGGCGACAGACGATTTATTTGCTCTGTTTCAGCGCACGTTTCGTGATGTAGCGCCTGAAATACCATCATCTGCACGAACCGCCGCCATTGCGCCGCAGGCCTCGACTGGATCTGTACCGGATATGTCACCGCACACGGTTGCCACTCAACCTCCTGTTGCAGCCACTCCAATCCCGCAGGTCACCGTTGACAGCCTCGACGATAAAGCATGGCGCGACACCCTGCTGAAGGTGGCCGCCATTCTCTGTGAGCGCCAGCCGGAGTCACCGCAGGGCTACCGCCTGCGCCGCCATGCACTGTGGCAGACCATCACAAGTACCCCGCAGGCCGAAAGCGACGGGCGAACCCCACTGGCAGCCTTCCCTGCCGATATGATGGATGACTATCTTGCGCGGCTGAACAATGCCGACATGGCGCTGTGGCAACAGGTGGAAAAAAGCCTGCTGCTGGCCCCGTACTGGCTGGACGGCCATTACCTCTCAGCACAGACCGCGCTGCGCCTCGGTTATAAACAGGTAGCGGAGGCTATCCGTGATGAAGTTACCGGTTTTCTGGCCCGACTGCCCGCACTGCTCAACCTGTTGTTTAACGACCGCACTCCGTTTGTTTCGGAACAAACGAAACAGTGGCTGGCATCATCCGGCTCAGCCAACCAGACCGCCCCGGTTGTACAGACCGATGAAGAATTACAGACGGCCAGGGCGTGCTTCGATGAAAACGGGCTTGAAGCCGCGCTGCGGTACCTGGAAAACCTGCCAGAAGGTGATCCCCGCAACCAGTTTCACCGCCAGTTTTTCGGCGCGCAGTTACTGGAAGAGGCCGGTATGGTTCAGCTTGCACAACAGCAGTACCGGATGCTCTTCAGAACAGGGTTGCAAATGATGCTGTCCGAATGGGAGCCGTCCCTGCTGGAAGCGCTGGAACAAAAATTCACGGCAGAACAGTAAAAGATAACAAGGAGTTACTGTGTTCAGATTTCCGACATCCCGACTGTTCAGCACGCTGAGATCTGCTCTCAGGCCAGCGATGCCCCGGTTTAAGGTTTCCGCCGCCTGGCTGCTGGCGCTGGCATGGATTTTTCTGCTGGTGTGGATCTGGTGGCAGGGTCCGAAATGGACGCTCTATGAACAGCACTGGCTGGCTCCGCTGGCAAACCGCTGGCTGGCGACCGCCGTCTGGGGGCTTATCGCTCTGATCTGGCTCACCTGGCGGGTGATGAAGCGTCTGCAAAAGCTGGAAAAACAACAGAAACAACAGCGCGAGGAAGAAAAAGATCCACTGACGGTGGAACTCCACCACCAGCAACAATATCTGGATCACTGGCTACTGCGCCTGCGCCGCCATCTGGATAACCGCCGTTATCTGTGGCAGTTGCCATGGTATATGGTCATTGGTCCTGCCGGTAGCGGCAAAAGCACGCTGCTGCGCGAGGGCTTTCCGTCTGACATTATTTACACGCCGGAAAGCATCCGGGGTATGGAATACCATCCGCTGATCACACCGCGAGTGGGCAACCAGGCGGTGATTTTCGATGTTGACGGCGTACTGACCTCCCCCGGCGGGGATGATCTGCTCCACCGCCGCCTGCGCGAACACTGGCTGGGCTGGCTGATGCAAACGCGCGCACGCCAGCCGCTCAACGGCCTGATCCTGACGCTCGATCTTCCCGATCTGCTGACGGCGGATAAACCCCGCCGCGAAGCACTGGTGCAAAATCTGCGTCAGCAACTTCAGGAGATCCGCCAGTGCCTGCACTGCCGGTTGCCCGTTTATGTGGTGCTGACCCGGCTGGATCTGCTGACCGGCTTTGCCGCGCTGTTCCATTCGCTGGATAAAAAAGACCGCGATGCGATCCTCGGCGTCACGTTTACCCGCCGCGCCCATGAAAACGATGACTGGCGCAGCGAGCTGAGCGCCTTCTGGCAGACGTGGGGGCAGCAGATGAACCTGGCCCTGTCAGACCTGATGCTCGTGCAGACAGGTGCTGCACTGCGCAGCGCCGTATTCAGTTTCTCCCGTCAGATGCAGGGAACGGGAGAAATCGTCACCTCACTGCTCGCCGCATTGCTGGACGGCGAGAACATGGACGTGATGCTGCGCGGCGTCTGGCTCACATCCTCGCTACAGCGCGGCCAAGTGGATGATATTTTCACGCAGTCCGCCGCCCGTCAGTATGGGCTGGGTAACAGCTCGCTGGCAACCTGGCCTCTGGTAGAGACGACGCCCTATTTCACCCGCCGCCTCTTCCCTGAAGTTCTGTTGGCCGAGCCAAACCTTGCGAGTGAAAACAGCGTCTGGCTGGGTAGCTCCCGTCGTAGGCTGACCAGTTTTTCCGCTTGTGGCGCAGCGTTGGCCGCATTACTGGTCGGTGGCTGGCATCATTATTACAACCAGAACTGGCAGTCCGGCGTTAACGTACTGGCACAGGCTAAAGCCTTTATGGACGTACCACCACCGCAGGGAACGGATGAATTCGGCAATCTGCAATTGCCGTTGCTTAACCCGGTACGCGATGCCACCCTGGCCTATGGTGATTACCGCGATCACGGTTTTCTGGCGGATATGGGATTGTACCAGGGCGTCCGCGTAGGGCCGTATGTGGAGCAAACCTACATTCAGCTTCTTGAGCAGCGTTATCTCCCCTCGTTAATGAACGGCCTGATCCGGGATCTGAACAATGCCCCGCCAGAGAGCGAAGAAAAGCTCGCTGTACTGCGCGTAGTGCGCATGATGGAAGACAAAAGCGGGCGCAACAACGAGGCGGTAAAACAATACATGGCGCGGCGCTGGAGCAATGAATTTCACGGTCAGCGTGATATTCAGACTCAACTGATGGCTCATCTGGACTATGCGCTGGAGCACACGGACTGGCACGCGCAGCGCCAGAGCGGCGACAGCGATGCTGTCAGCCGCTGGACACCCTATGATAAACCGATCATTAATGCGCAACATGAACTGAGCAAGCTACCCATATACCAGCGTGTCTACCAGACCCTTCGCACCAAAGCATTAAGCGTGTTGCCCGCCGATTTGAATTTGCGCGACCAGGTTGGTCCCACCTTCGACAACGTGTTCGTCGCCGGTAATGATGAAAAACTGGTGATCCCGCAGTTTCTCACCCGCTATGGCCTCCAAAGCTATTTTATCAAACAACACGACGGTCTCGTTGAGTTGACCGCACTGGATTCGTGGGTGCTGAACCTGACGCAAAGCGTCGCCTACAGCGAGGCCGACCGTGAAGAGATCCAGCACCATATCACTGAACAGTACCTCAGTGACTATACCGCTACATGGCGTGCCGGAATGGATAATCTCAACGTCCGTGACTATGAAACCATGCCGGAGCTAACCGACGCGCTGGAGCAGATTATCAGCGGCGATCAGCCATTCCAGCGTGCGCTGACAGCGCTGCGCGATAATACACACGCGCTGACGATCTCCGGCAAACTGGACGATAAGTCGAGGGAAGCAGCGATAAATGAGATGGATTACCGCCTGTTATCCCGGCTGGGACATGAGTTCGCGTCGGAAAACAGCGCACTGGAGGAGCAAAAAGACAAGGCGAGTACGCTACAGGCCGTATACCAGCAACTGACCGAGCTGCACCGTTACCTGCTGGCGATCCAGAACTCGCCAGTGCCTGGGAAATCGGCGCTGAAAGCAGTACAGCTACGGCTGGATCAAAACAGCAGCGATCCAATCTTCGCTACCCGCCAGATGGCAAAAACCCTGCCTGCGCCTCTTAACCGCTGGGTGGGCAAGTTGGCGGATCAGGCCTGGCATGTAGTGATGGTGGAAGCCGTTCATTACATGGAAGTGGACTGGCGCGACAATGTAGTGAAACCCTTCAACGAACAGCTTGCCGATAACTATCCGTTCAATCCACGCGCCCCACAGGATGCCTCACTGGATGCGTTTGAACGTTTCTTTAAACCGGATGGCATTCTGGACAATTTCTATAAGGACAACCTGCGCCTGTTCCTTGAAAACGATCTGACCTTTGGCGACGACGGCAGAGTGCTGATCCGTGAAGATATCCGACAACAACTGGATACCGCGCAAAAAATCCGCGACATCTTCTTTAGCCAGCAGAACGGACTGGGCGCACAGTTTGCCGTGGAAACCGTATCGCTTTCCGGCAATAAGCGGCGCAGCGTACTTAACCTGGACGGCCAGTTAGTGGACTACAGCCAGGGACGCAACTACACCGCCCATCTGGTCTGGCCAAACAACATGCGTGAAGGCAATGAAAGCAAGCTGACGCTGGTTGGCACCAGCGGTGGAGCACCGCGCAGTATCGCTTTCAGTGGACCGTGGGCGCAGTTCCGCCTGTTCGGCGCGGGCCAGTTGACCAACGTGACCAGTGACACCTTTAACGTGCGCTTTAACGTGGACGGCGGCGCAATGGTTTACCGGGTGCATGTGGATACCGAAGATAACCCATTCACCGGCGGTCTGTTCAGCCAGTTCCGTTTACCGGATACGTTGTATTAAGGGAATAGTGATGAGCAACAACGCACTGACACAAACTATCGTTACCGGCAGCGATCCGCGCTCCCTGCCGGAGTTCAGCGCCATCCGCGAAGAAATTAACAAGGCTAACCACCCGTCACAGCCGGAGCTGAACTGGAAACTGGTGGAATCGCTGGCGCTGTCGATTTTTAAGGCCAACGGGGTGGATTTGCATACCGCCACCTACTATACGCTGGCGCGTACCCGTAATCAGGGACTGGCAGGGTTCTGTGAGGGAGCGGAACTGCTGGCGGCGATGATCAATCACGAATGGGATAAATTCTGGCCGCTGGGTGGCCCGGCGCGAACGGAGATGCTGGACTGGTTCAACACCCGCACCGGCAATATCCTGCGTCAGCAGGTGTCTTTTTCCGAAGACGATCTGCCGTTGCTCTACCGCACGGAACGGGCTTTACAGCTTATCTGCGACAAACTCCAGCAGGTGGAACTGAAGCGCCAGCCGCGCGTGGAAAATCTGCTTTATTTTGTGCAGAACACACGCAAGCGGCTTGAGCCGCAGCCCGGAAACCGTACTGATACGGCGGCACAGACCATGGTCAGAACGCTGGTCTATGCGCCTGAAGGTACGGCTTCCGCCACAGCGGAAACCATGCCCCCCCTATCCGACCTGCCGGAAATGCGGGTGGAGGTGCGCGGTGTGGCAGATAACGCCGACAAAGCAAAACAGGGCGACACGGTAAAAGGTTTTGTTGCCGGTGCCGCCTGTACTGCCGTTATCGCTGCTGCACTCTGGTGGTGGCAGGCGTACCCGATGCAGCGGCAGCTTACACAGGTCAGGGATACCACACAGGGAGCAGCCACCGTCTGGCTGGCATCACCGGTACTGAAAGAATATGAACAATACCTGCAACAGCTTCTGAATACTCCACCGCTACAGCCGCTGGAAACCGGAATGCAGATGATGCGCACCGCAGACACCCTCTGGCCGGAAAGCCTGCAACAGCAGGAAGCCAGCAGGATGTGGAGCACCACGCTGAGAAACCGGGCGCAAGCCAGTCCACAAATGAAGGGCTGGCAACAGGCACGGCAGAATTTGCGGGATTTTGCAGATCTGATGATGAAAAAGGAGACGGAGAAACAGGGGTTCACCCTCTCTTATATCAAAACGGTGACCTGGCAGGCAGAACGGTTACTTAACCAGGAAACACCGCTGGAATACCTGCTGACACAGTACCAGGAAACCCGCGCGCAGAAGCAGGACACACAGGCGCTAGAAAAAGAGATCAACGAACGGCTGAACGGGCTGTTAAGCCGCTGGCTGCTGCTGAAAAATACCGGACAGGATTTGGCAAAGGATAACAGAACCGAACCTGTCCATCCGACTCATTGAGTTAAGGGGAATAACAATGGCAAATCCCGTCTATCTGACACTAAACGGAGAACTCCAGGGGCTGATTTCATCTGGGTGCTCGTCAATGCCGTCCATCGGTAACAAAGCCCAGATTGCACATCAGGATCAGATCATGGTGACGTCACTGTCCCATGGTCTGAGCCGCGCGCAGAACGTCAACCATCAGGAGCTGACCATTACGAAACCGGTGGACAAATCCTCCCCTCTGCTGGGCAAGGCCATTTCAGAGAATGAATGTCTGACCTGTGATTTTGTATTCTACCGCACCAATCGCTTTGGTATTAATGAACCGTACTACAAGCTGAAACTGACTAACGCCCGGATCTCAAACATCGGACTTACCGTTCCACATACCATTAACGACAGTCCTGGGCAGCCGGAAGAGTCTGTGTCATTTACCTATGAGAGCATCAACTGGGAGCACAGCGTCGCCGGAACCAGTGCATACAGCCTTTGGAGTGAACGGATTTTCTAAGTTACCAGGGAGTCTTTCATCTGCATTATTGTTATATTTTAAAAAGGCAACTTAATATTATAGGATAAAATAACAAAGTACGGTTAATTGCGAATAAAAATTCTTAATTAACCGTATCTACTGTTTTTATAGATTTATATGATGTATTTTTGACAGTTCAACCGAAAACTCGAACTACAGCTTATATGTTGAGAGGACAATAAATGATTTTAGGACAGTTTTTTTACTACTCCTGAAAAAATATATATGTAAAATTAATTAGCAGACCTGATCCAGACTGTAAAATAGAAAAAATGCTCTTTCTTGCTAAGTACCATTAAAACGTCTGGTATAAAACCTTACTACTGATAGCGATTCACCAGATCTTTAACCACTGCTGCGTACGTTTTCTGCTTAAGTTGTGAAACCTGCTGTTCTGCCACATCAAGGCTGTCGGAATTTTTATTCCCTATCTGCGGAAAAATCACTTTCGATTCATAATTCATCGGCGACCAGGTAGCCCACTCCCCTGTAGCCACATCCACCAGCGTGAATCGAACCAAATAACGCAGTGACATCGTGTCAGTCAATTTTTGATTTTTATAATCTGACCAAATTATTGATTTCAATCCAGAGTCATATTTTCCTGTCTGCAACGTATCCTGGTAAACAATAATCGCTTTCTGATGGCCTTTTGCCGCCACAAAACGTAATGCCTGCATCCAGTTCATATTTTCAGCATCTACAACATCCTGGCTTTCATCTTTGTTTTTGTCTTTATTACAGGTTACAGGCTTTTGCCTGTCAGGAATGCCAGAAAATGTGGCAACTGTATAATATTTTCTCATTTCCTCCTGCATGATGGTTTCCGGTGCACGACTGCCAGACTGAACGACTATTACGGGAGAATTGAGAGGTACACGAAACTCATCTCCTTCAAGCGCAGTTTGAATATCTTCCTCGGATACGGCTAGTGTGGTTTCATTACCAAATAAGTCTTTGTCTGTTAGTTGCTGGGGAGCGTTTTTATTAAGATTACTTTGTGTGGTTTGAGCTTTTTTCTTCTTTTCATCAATAGGAGATTCAGAGACACATCCTGCAAGCAGCGAGAATAATACACATATACAACAAACCTTTTTTGAATTCATAATCGGACACTCCCTCGTCTGTCATAATCATGGTAATGTTTAGCTAACGACTGTTAATTATATACTCCACTTGAATCAGAACAAACAAAAATAATATTAAATATCAATTCATTAAATCAATAGAAAAATAAAAATTATAATGTGGAAATATATTTAAATTGAATGATTCGCTAGTATTATTAAATATTAATGAATGGTCAACCATATATGATTAACACATTTACAGCATAACAAAATAACTGAACGAAGAAATAGTGGAGTTTAAATACAAAAAAACCGCAAAATTAAAAATTTTGCGGTTTTCTGAACTCATCTTCATGAGTAAATTTGGCGGAACGGACGGGACTCGAACCCGCGACCCCCTGCGTGACAGGCAGGTATTCTAACCGACTGAACTACCGCTCCGTGTTGTGTTCCTTTGGGAACGAGGCGAATATTACGGATTGCCTCGGCCTTCGTCAACGATTTTTCTCATCTTTTGAATCGTTTGCTGCAAAAATCGCCCAACTCGCTATTTTTAGCGCCTTTCACAGGTATTTATGCCCGCCAGAGGCAGCTTCCGCCCTTCTCCTGCACTAGATCGAGACGAGCTTCATGTGCTGCAAGCTCTTCATCTGTCGCAAAAACAACGCGTAACTTACTTGCCTGACGTACAATGCGCTGAATTGTTGCTTCACCTTGCTGCTGTTGTGTCTCTCCTTCCATCGCAAAAGCCATCGACGTTTGACCACCGGTCATCGCCAGATAAACTTCCGCAAGGATCTGGGCATCGAGTAATGCCCCGTGCAGCGTTCGTTTACTGTTATCTATTTCATAGCGGGCGCATAACGCATCGAGGCTGTTGCGCTTACCGGGAAACATTTTCCTCGCCACCGCAAGGCTATCGGTGACCTTACAGAAGGTATTCGTCTTCGGAATATCGCGCTTAAGCAACGAAAACTCGTAGTCCATAAAGCCGATATCAAACGCTGCGTTATGGATCACCAGCTCCGCGCCGCGAATATAGTCCATGAACTCATCGGCTACCTCGGCAAACGTGGGCTTATCGAGCAAAAACTCATCGGCAATACCATGTACGCCAAAGGCTTCCGGATCCACCAGCCGATCGGGTTTGAGATAAACATGGAAGTTATTACCCGTCAGGCGACGGTTCACCACTTCAACGGCACCAATCTCAATGATCTTGTGGCCTTCATAGTGCGCGCCAATCTGGTTCATACCGGTGGTTTCGGTATCGAGAACGATCTGGCGTGTAATTGCAGTGCTCATAGCGGTCATTTATGTCAGACTTGTCGTTTTACAGTTCGATTCAATTACAGGAAGTCTACCAGAGATGCTTAAACAGGTAGAAATTTTCACCGATGGTTCGTGTCTGGGTAATCCAGGACCTGGGGGTTACGGTGCTATTTTACGCTATCGTGGACGCGAAAAAACCTTTAGCGCTGGCTACACCCGCACCACCAACAACCGTATGGAGTTGATGGCCGCTATTGTCGCGCTGGAAGCGTTAAAAGAACACTGTGAAGTCATTCTGAGTACCGACAGCCAGTATGTCCGCCAGGGGATCACCCAGTGGATCCATAACTGGAAAAAACGTGGCTGGAAAACAGCAGACAAAAAACCAGTAAAAAATGTCGATCTCTGGCAACGTCTTGATGCCGCGTTGGGGCAGCATCAAATCAAATGGGAATGGGTTAAAGGCCATGCCGGTCATCCAGAAAACGAACGTTGCGATGAACTGGCTCGTGCCGCGGCGATGAATCCCATACTGGAAGATACGGGATATCAAGTCGAAGTTTAAGCCTGTGGTTTACGACATTGCCGGGTGGCGCCAACCGCCTGGCGAATTCGTGGCTTGTTTTTACTCTGTTTCATCGGGTTGAGCGTTAAAGGAATAGTCCGTTTCCGGGCAACGATAAGTTGTAAGCAACCAAGCGCAGGAATATGCGCGCTCAATAGTTTTCCACCATGTTTATTCCACGGAAGAACGTGGAAACGGCTGGCGTGTAGCACTTCAAAATTCAACAAAGAGAGCCAGTCCAGTTGCCGCATCAGGGTAAACATCCGGCTGTTATAAGGCGATGTTTTTCGCAAGACCGGCACAAGTTTGCGTAATCCCATTAAACTGATGGGATTGAAGCCACTAATGACCAGCCAGCCATCATCAATCAATACCCGATCAGCTTCACGCAACAAACGATGCGGATCGGTGCACCATGGCAACGTATGCGCCAATAGACAAACATCGACGGATTTATCGGCAAAAGGAAGATGAAGTGGGTCCGCCTGCACCTGTACGGGCATTCCTTGCGCAGAAACATTCACTTGATGAGAAACCGCGCACGCTTCGCAATTGATTTCTGCGCTTAAATTGCCAATCTTAAGCAGATGAAAACCATACATTTTCGTGAACCATGGGTTGAGCTGGCGCTCCAGCGCCTTGCGATAAAGCTCTCCCCAGGGCAAATCGCCCCAGCAATCAGGAGCCACGACTGTTTGAGGGTTCCTTGCCGGTTTCATCACAACCTTCCGTTTCACACTGAGAGGTAATATATGAATCTTAACAGTATTCCTGCCTTTGATGACAATTACATCTGGGTTTTGAATGATGAAGCAGGCCGTTGCCTGATTGTCGATCCTGGAGAAGCGGAGCCGGTAGTAAAGGCCATTGCCGCCAATAACTGGCAACCGGAGGCCATATTTCTCACCCACCATCACCACGATCATGTTGGCGGCGTAAAAGAACTGGTGGAAAAGTTTCCGCAAATTGTGGTCTACGGTCCACAAGAGACACAAGATAAGGGAACAACGCAGGTAGTCAAAGATGGTGATACTGCCTTCGTTTTGGGGCATGAATTTAGTGTAATTGCTACACCAGGTCACACTTTAGGACACATCTGTTACTTCAGCAATCCTTATCTATTTTGCGGTGATACTCTTTTCTCTGGTGGCTGCGGGCGATTATTTGAAGGTACAGCTTCTCAAATGTATCAATCACTTAAAAAATTAAGTGCTCTACCTGACGATACACTGGTATGTTGTGCTCATGAATATACTTTATCAAATATGAAGTTTGCCTTGAGTATTCTTCCGCACGATTTGTCCATAAATGATTATTATCGTAAAGTTATTGAGTTACGGGCAAAAAATCAAATTACACTCCCCGTAATTCTGAAAAATGAGCGGAAAATTAATGTTTTTTTAAGAACAGAAGATATTGATTTAATTAATGTAATTAATAAAGAAACATTATTGCAACAACCTGAGGAACGTTTTGCCTGGTTAAGGTCAAAGAAAGATAGATTCTGATAAAACTTTCTTGTCATCGGCTTCGTTCGCCGTTATGATCGGTCGTCTTTTAAGCAACTATTGACACACACATGAAGGCAAAAGCGATATTACTCGCCTCTGTCCTGCTCGTGGGTTGCCAGAGTACCGGTAACGTCCAACAGCACGCACAGAGCCTTTCTGCAGCTGGTCAAGGGGAAGCAGCAAAGTTTACAAGTCAGGCACGATGGATGGACGATGGGACGTCTATCGCGCCAGATGGTGACTTGTGGGCTTTCATTGGCGACGAGCTAAAGATGGGAATTCCGGAAAATGACCGGATTCGCGAACAGAAACAGAAATATTTACGCAATAAGAGCTATCTCCACGATGTAACTTTACGGGCAGAGCCGTATATGTACTGGATAGCCGGGCAAGTTAAAAAACGTAACATGCCTATGGAACTGGTACTACTACCCATAGTGGAGAGCGCTTTTGATCCTCACGCGACGTCTGGCGCCAATGCCGCAGGCATCTGGCAGATCATTCCGAGCACGGGGCGCAATTATGGTTTGAAACAGACTCGCAATTATGACGCGCGTCGCGATGTTGTTGCTTCAACGACAGCCGCGCTGAACATGATGCAACGTCTGAACAAGATGTTTGACGGCGACTGGCTTTTGACCGTAGCGGCTTATAATAGCGGCGAAGGTCGGGTCATGAAGGCAATTAAAACGAACAAAGCACGTGGGAAATCCACGGACTTTTGGTCGTTACCGTTGCCGCAGGAAACGAAGCAGTACGTGCCTAAAATGCTGGCATTGAGCGATATTCTCAAAAACAGCAAACGTTATGGTGTACGTCTGCCGACGACCGATGAAAGCCGTGCTCTGGCGCGTGTACACCTGAGTAGCCCGGTTGATATGGCGAAGGTTGCAGATATGGCGGGAATTTCCGTCAGCAAGCTGAAGACATTCAACGCTGGCGTGAAAGGCTCCACGCTGGGCGCAAGTGGCCCGCAGTACGTGATGGTGCCAAAGAAGCATGCAGATCAACTGCGTGAATCTCTGGCTTCCGGCGAAATTGCTGCCGTACAGTCGACACTGGTTGCCGACAATACGCCGCTTAACAGCCGTGTTTACACCGTTCGTTCTGGCGACACGCTTTCAAGTATCGCTTCACGTCTCGGCGTAAGCACCAAAGATTTGCAGCAGTGGAACAAACTGCGCGGATCTAAGCTGAAACCAGGCCAAAGTTTGACGATTGGCGCAGGTAGTAGCGCACAGCGGCTGGCAAACAACAGCGATAGCATTACGTATCGTGTGCGCAAAGGCGATTCGCTTTCAAGCATTGCTAAACGCCACGGCGTGAACATCAAAGATGTGATGCGCTGGAACAGCGACACTGCGAATCTGCAACCAGGCGATAAGCTGACGTTGTTTGTGAAAAACAGCAACATGCCAGATTCCTGATAAACCAGATAATAAAAAGGCACCGATTCCCCCGGTGCCTTTTTTATTTATGCCGCTTTATGTGCTTCTACCATGATGATATCACTGGTGAAAGAGCCATCATTCTGCAAGGAAAAATACGTTTTCACCTCTGTCGATGCGCTCTGTTGGTAAATGCGAATAGCGTCTACTAACGCTTCTGGCGTACGCATTCTGGCGACCCATGAAGAAAATTCCAGCGGTAACTTATCTGTAATTAAATTATCAACTATCAGATTGGCTTCATTGATTAACGTCAACCACTCACCGCTGGCGTAGTTTCGTACGTGAGAGGTATCGCGTAATGCTTCTACCGTCTGTAACCAGATGTCGCGCACTGGGTGACCCGGAGACATTACGTCCATCACAATCAGCCTACCGCTGGGTTTCAATATCCGATTCACTTCACGCAGTGCTGCACCAACATCATGCCAGTGATGGGCAGAATAACGGCTGATAACAATATCAAATGCGTTATCGGCAAATGGCAGACTTTCGGCATATCCCTGGCGGGTGGTGATATTTTTCAGGTGCCGGGCTTCGGCAGCTTGTGCCACGACATCCAGCATTTGGGCAGATAAGTCATACGCCACCACCGCGCTCACGTTTTGCGCAGCGACAAAGCTGGCATGCCCTGCTCCGCAGCCCATATCAAGTACATTTGCATCAGGATAATCAGCCAGACGCACCGCCAGGCGCTGTAAATCTCGCCCGGATGCATGTACGGTACTGGTTAAATACTCACTGGCCTGCGAGCTAAACTGCTTTTCTACGTGGTCATGGTGGGATTGTATTGTCATTGCGCTGTCCTTTTGTTGTTTGAGTATAAAAGGGCAGCGCCAAACGTTGGTCTGCCCTGTGGCAGACCTGACATACCTTATTTATCAGGCTTGCCGGGACTGAATTCAACGAGTAGCGGATTGTGATCGGAAGCGCGCGTAACCAGTACAGAAGCTTCGCTGACGTTAAGACCACGGTAGAAAACAAAATCGAGCGGGCGACCAAACGCCCGACGGCGCTGATCATCGGTAAAACGCACCTGGCGCAGCGACATTTCCCGCGCAAAGCGATATAACGCGTTCATCCTTCTACGGCTCCAGGCATTGAAATCTCCCGCCATAATGACCGGGCCGCTGTGATGGGCAATCTGATCGCCAATAGGAAGTAACTGCTTACTGTAAACATCTACGCCAAGACTAAAGTTGACGGCGTGAATATTGACGACCATCAACAGACGAGTGTCAGGTAATGGGTAGACCGTCACCAGTGCTGATTTTGCCAGACGTAAAATAGGTTCACGTTCACGTAACGGACAGCAATAAATGGGATGCGCCGCCGAAAGGGTCATTACACCGGAAGGATGCTGCGGCAGCACGAAAGCGGGTACCTGATCAGCTGCAAGATAGTTAGCAGTCGCAAACTGTACTAACTCTGGCGTTGTTTGCGCTTCCTGTAATAAAACCAGATGTGCATCTTTGCCGTAGTTTTTCAGTACCGACAACCATTCAGCACGTTGTTGTTTGTATATGTTCCACACCAGGATCCGAATACGCTCTTCGGTACTTAACGGTTCCCCGGGGGGTAATGCCTGGCCAATGCTCGCAAAAGACCCCGGCGGTAAAATCCTTTCCGCAGGTTGTCCGGCAACATAGCGCATGGCATAGGTATTTTTTCGCACTTTTGACTTTGAAACCTCTATTACGTCACCCCTTCCGCATTCAGGAGGGTTCTACTGTTATAGGGATTTTAGCTCACTCTTTCAACGAGCAATTGTAGATTGTTATGTAAGCAAGTACTTACACCAGGCTGAATTTTAGTCTTTATAGAGATCATTAAATCGGATGACATATCACCTATCTGAATGGTTTAATGACAAATAAATCCACAATCACTCTTATATTTTGCGACAGAGGCAAAAATGAAAGCTACGTCGGAAGAACTCGCTATTTTTGTTTCGGTTGTCGAAAGCGGCAGCTTTAGCCGGGCGGCCGAACAATTAGGGCAAGCGAACTCTGCGGTAAGCCGGGCAGTCAAGAAGCTGGAAATGAAACTCGGCGTTAGCTTGCTTAATCGCACCACGCGACAACTTAGCCTGACGGAAGAAGGCGAACGTTATTTTCGTCGCGTACAGTCAATTTTGCAGGAGATGGCAGCGGCAGAATCAGAAATTATGGAGACGCGTAATACACCGCGTGGACTGTTACGGATCGATGCCGCGACGCCAGTGGTGCTGCACTTTCTGATGCCGTTGATTAAGCCTTTCCGTGAACGCTATCCGGAAGTCACTTTATCGCTAGTCTCCTCCGAAACGATTATTAATTTGATCGAAAGAAAAGTGGATGTCGCGATACGCGCCGGTACGTTAACGGATTCCAGCTTACGTGCCAGGCCGTTATTTAACAGTTATCGAAAAATTATCGCCTCCCCTGATTATATTTCCCGCTACGGTAAGCCAGAAACGATCGACGATTTAAAGCAACATGTTTGCCTGGGCTTCACTGAACCCGCTTCCCTCAATACCTGGCCGATAGCCTGTAGTGATGGGCAATTACATGAGGTGAAGTACGGTTTGTCATCCAATAGTGGGGAAACACTGAAACAGCTTTGCCTGAGTGGCAACGGGATTGCGTGTTTGTCCGACTACATGATCGACAGAGAAATCGCTCGCGGAGAATTGGTGGAGTTAATGGCAGATAAAGTGTTGCCAGTGGAAATGCCATTCAGTGCAGTCTATTACAGCGACCGTGCGGTAAGTACGCGCATCCGGGCTTTTATCGATTTCCTTAGCGAGCATGTAAAAACAGCTCCCGGAGGAGCTGTCAGAGAGGCTTAATCCCATTCAGGAGCCAGACCTTCCGGGCTAACCAGGCGGTCGTTGCAATCCAGTGCGGCGATCGCTTTTTTATCTTCGGCATCAAGCTGTAAATTTTGTGCCTTAAGATTACTCTCCAGGTTTTCACGTTTAGTAGAAGAAGGAATTACGGAGTAACCTTCCCCCATCGCCCACGTCAGAATCACTTGTGCCGGGGTCGCATTGTGTTTAGCTGCAATACGAGCAATAACCTCATCTTTCAGTGCCTTACCATAAGCCAGCGTCATATAGGAAGTGATATGAATGCCGTGCTGTTTGGCCCAATCAACCACTTTACGGTTTTGCAGATAAGGAGAGAGTTCAATCTGGTTGGTAGCGATGTTCTTAGCGCCAACAGCAGCAATCGCTTTTTCCATCAGCGGGATCGTGAAGTTGGAAATACCGATCTCACGCGTCAGCCCTTGTTTTTTGGCTTCCAGCAGCGCCTGCATAAACTCTTCAACAGAGACTTCATCGTTTGGTGACGGCCAGTGGATTAGCGTCAGATCAACATAATCGGTACGCAATTTTTGCAGGCTCTCTTTCAGACTCGGGATCAATTTATCTTTGCTGAGATTTTCAATCCAGATTTTAGTGGTGATGTAGAGTTCATGACGTGGCACGCCACTTTCTGCAATCGCCTGACCTACTGCAGCTTCGTTATCATAGATTTGTGCGGTATCAATTGCGCGATAGCCAAGTTCTAGCGCCGTTTTCACAGATGAAATAACAACGTCGTCTTTGAGACGGAAAGTACCTAAACCAAATGCAGGGATAGCCATAATATGCCTCTTTTAATGCTATTTTCGTTAACTAAGGTGATTATGGGCTTTAGACTGTTGCGGAAAAAGGGCGGAAAACGCAGAGGATTTTTGCGATTTTAGCAAAAATAGAAATACAAATGAAAAAAAACCTCGAGCGTTAACTCGAGGCTTCTTAATAAGTGGCGGAACGGACGGGACT
>NZ_CAWOOJ010000027.1:0-13012 GCF_963883145.1 Escherichia sp. E4385 | reverse complement strand
GGGCTGAAGATAAACCTGAACTGCGGCGGGGGGCCGGGGACGGCGGTGGAGACGTTGCTGCCGGCGGTGCTGGAAGCGCTGGCGGATGATTATAGTGATGGGAATGATGAGCTGACTGACGAACAGAATGACAGTGAGGACTTCGGTCGCGGAAATAACTCCGATGAAAGCGACAGTAAATCTGGTGATTTCACAAAAAAAGAGAGCGACAACCCTCCTGAGAAATACAACGTACAATTTCATTTTGTAAATGACAATGGGATACCTTATTCAAATACCCGTTATATAGCATTTTTAGAAAACGGTGAGCAAAAAAATGGAGAAACAGATGATGAAGGATATACCGAACGTTTTATAACTGAAGTTGAGAGAAATATAAAGGTCAGATTATTGAGTCAGAATATCGATATGCTTTTGGGGGGCGTAAATGAGTAGTGATAAAAACAGTGCGGTTGCTAAAACCAGTACGCAAGATAGATGCATAGAAGAATATAAGGTTACTGATCAATTTAAAAGGATGATGACAAAAGCTATTAAGGCTCAGATGAAGGTGCTTGAAATGAGAGCAGAAATGCTCAAGCCTGAGAATTGGGGAGCAGAAGAACAGCTTGAGTTTTTTGAAATATTTGGTGTAACCCATAATACAGTTATAACTATCGATTCTAGGGAAGAGAAAATAAAACAGAGAGCGAAGGCCGAGGCCGCAGCAAAGAAAAACGAAGAGGAAGGAAATAACGAACCTGTAGCCTTCCCGGATCCTTATATAGAAACAAGAGATAACATTACTGCTTATCAGTTTATGGTAGAAAGTGTAGACAGATTGATAGAATTGTGTCAAAAGCTACATGTTAAGGATCCTGTTAAAGCTGATGATCGTGAACATGGTAATTTTGTTAACAAAACTGATGATGCGATTGCCACTGCAAACGTTACAGCCGATCAAACTTTATATTTAAAACCTACCTTGTTTGAAAGCATATTACGTGTGAATATATACCAGCGATTTGTATGTAAAGAACTAACAGGACCGGAATCTCAGGTGTCTAGCCTTTGTCATGAGTTATCACATTTCTATCGGACGGGTGAAAATGGCAAATATGGCGGCATGGGGACAGATGATATGCCAATAGAAGGGGGGTTTAGCAGGGATAAAAACTATTTAGGAGAAGCCAACAGATTAAAAAGTGAAGGTGATCAATATGTTTTTAAAAACGCTTATAATATTGAGAAGTATTTTGAATGTCACCTGAGTGACGAACAAATGATTGAAATTGAAAAAGAGGTGCAGTAATGAAAGTTGATTCAATAAATCAGGTAAGTCAATGGGTTCACACTGACTCAAAAATAGTAGACTGGAGTGTAAAGCTAACTACAGGAATTAATTAATGCGTTAAAGGACAACTTGAAGCCACTGGAGAGGTAATAATATGTTTTCATTTTGGATATCGTCATTACTTCGAATATTGATAGTATTTATCTGTATCTTTTCTACATTCAGTTCATTAGCAGGCGAAGGTGTCGTAATCATTAAATATGGATATGGTAGGCTTTGGTGGGATTTTGAAAAACATGAGCACCCTGAAATATGGAAATATCCTTTCGAACAAAATTTTAACTATAGACTATCTGACTTAAAAAATAAAATCAACGAAGAACGCTACAAACTAAAAGCAAATTTAACAGTGAAGCAAGAAGCAGATTATCTGCTGGCCAATGTAAGTTTAAGTAACACAAATGATTATTCATTGTATGTTCATCTTAGCAGGCTTGCAACAAAATCTGAGGATTTCCCACTTTGCGGACACGCATTTTCAATAAATACGGACAATATACGCCTGGATTATATCGCATTGCGTTGTCAGCTTGATTCTGATAAAGAAGCTGATTTTATAGAAATTCCCGCAGGGAAAACATATGAATTTTCCGTCAGGCTTAATGATGCCTATGTATTTCCGCTAGGGATGAGGCGTTATAATATTGGTTCATTAGAATATTCTGTGGTTAATGATAAATGGTTTGTTAAGCAGTCAATAAATGAGCATGTTATCGCTATATTAAACTGGAGGTATAAAATATGCAGGCCTTGTCGGAAACTTGTCAGGATTTTGTGTTCATGCACATCTGACAGATACAACCAACCTAATATTGAGGATTTTCTTCGTTATATAGATTATGATGATACCAATGATGAGGACTATTTCACAATAAGAACTAATCAGGTTGTGGTTATGGTAGACGGAGATACATTGCGTTCTTTTTATGATAAAAAGACAAATGAATAAAAGTCTGTCTCTTAAAATATGAACTTCACGCCGGAGGTGCATATCTATCAGGCGGTCATTCATAATTATGTGTCACGTTAAAAATGCTACAACGTCATCATATTATTCAGTCGCCCGTCCAAATAAATGGTTAACAGAGGCAATGTCAAATTCTGTGCGGCCTGAATACGCAGTTCCCCAACCAAGCAGAGGCTTAGGGAAAGATCATGGTGTGCCGTAGGCACAAAGATGCAAAACGGGACGTTTTGCATGTAATAAGCATAAGCTGTGAAGAGATGCATCTGCTGTCGGAAGTCGGTCCCAAACAACCCCAGCTGCTGTGGTAAAGAGCCATGGTAGTGAGCGCAGGGAGAACGATCAGACGCGATCTGATCTTATGTGAGATACAGTGAGATAAGTAAACCCGAACCAGTGTTGAAACGTCGTTAGTCCTAAGTGACATCAAAACCGGAGGTTTCGTGATACCGCCTGGTTTAATTTACGGGTGAAATCCGAATGCTGCGTAAATGGTGTCAGACGTATAGCAGGCATGACGCTGTATCAGGCTCTTTGCAGGAGTTACGGGAACCGGTCGTCGCAATGTTAAGAGAGAAATACAAATAACCGAAATTATGAGTATGAGAGTATCGATGTGCGAAACCGGCGCAGAGTTGTTCGCAGTAGTGAGGAAGCGTTTGTAATGAATGTTGAGCGAAGGGACAGCGTCGGGCAGTCTGCATCACAGCCCAATTGTAGGCAGGAGGAGACTGTGTGTGAATCGAAAAAACGTTTCAGATCAGTAGGTTGCATGTGGTGGAAGCGTACCGGCGGGCAAGGGCGAATGCCGGTGCTGCCGGGGTGGATAACCAGACGCTGAAAGATTTTGAGCGGGATCTGAAAGAAAATCTGTACAAAATCTGGAACCGGTTATCGTCGGGAAGCTGGATGCCGCCGTCAGTGCGTGCGGTGGAAATTCCGAGGAAGGATGGAAGTAAAAGACTTTTAGGAATACCGACAGTAAGCGATCGAATAGCGCAGATGACGGTGCTGGTAACGTTTGAACCTGGCGTCAGTCCTTACGGGGAGCGGGCTTTCGTAATCTTGCCCTGCTACAACAGGATTAACTTCACAAATATCATTTCCCAACGTCTACACTTACTCCTGTAAACCGTTCAGGAGCAGTAATGAATCAACAACGATTTGATGCCAGCACTCTAATCCGTATCTTCGCCCTTCATGAGTTACATCGACTGAAAGAACATGGCTTAACGCGCGGGGCGCTTCTCGATTATCACAGCCGCTATAAACTCGTCTTTCTGGCGCATTCCCAGCCGGAATACCGCAAACTTGGCCCGTTCGTGGCTGATATTCACCAGTGGCAAAATCTGGATGATTTTTACAACCAGTACCGCCAACGCGTAATTGTTTTGCTTTCTCACCCCGCCAACCGACGTGACCACACCAACGTTTTGATGCACGTTCAGGGTTATTTTCGCCCACATATTGATTCCACAGAACGCCAGCAGCTGGCGGCGCTTATCGACAGTTATCGCCGTGGCGAGCAACCACTTCTTGCGCCGCTGATGCGTATCAAACACTATATGGCGCTTTATCCTGACGCCTGGCTTTCAGGGCAGCGTTATTTCGAACTTTGGCCGCGTGTGATTAACTTGCGCCATGCAGGAGTTTTATGACCATCCATCTGGTCTGGTTTCGCCAGGATTTACGTTTGCACGATAATCTCGCGCTGGCTGCCGCCTGCCGCAATTCGTCTGCACGCGTGCTGGCGTTGTATATCGCCACACCACGCCAGTGGGCGGCGCATAACATGTCGCCGCGTCAGGCTGAACTTATCAATGCTCAACTGAATGGGCTACAGATCGCGCTGGCGGAAAAAGGTATTCCTTTATTGTTCCGTGAAGTGGATGACTTTGTCGCCAGCGTCGAAATAGTTAAACAGGTGTGCGCGGAAAACAGCGTTACTCATCTTTTTTATAACTATCAGTATGAGGTGAATGAGCGGGCGCGGGATGTGGAAGTTGAAAGAGCGCTGCGTAACGTGGTGTGTGAAGGATTTGATGACAGCGTGATCCTGCCGCCGGGGGCGGTGATGACTGGCAATCATGAGATGTACAAAGTCTTTACGCCGTTTAAAAACGCCTGGCTGAAACGGTTGCGGGAAGGGATGTCGGAGTGCGTCGCTGCACCAAAAGTTCGTAGTAGCGGATCGATAGAGCCCGTGCCATCCATTACGCTGAATTACCCTCGTCAGTCTTTCGATACCGCGCATTTCCCGGTGGAAGAAAAAGCGGCGATTGCGCAATTACGCCAGTTTTGCCAGAACGGTGCCGGAGAATATGAGCAACAACGAGATTTTCCGGCAGTAGAAGGCACCAGTCGTTTGTCCGCCAGCCTGGCAACGGGTGGATTATCGCCTCGCCAGTGTTTACATCGCCTGTTGGCGGAACAGCCGCAGGCGCTGGAAGGCGGACCGGGTAGCGTCTGGCTTAATGAGCTGATATGGCGCGAGTTCTACCGCCATTTGATGACGTATTATCCTTCGCTGTGTAAACATCGTCCGTTTATTGCCTGGACCGACCGCGTGCAGTGGCAGAGTAATCCCGCGCATTTAAAGGCCTGGCAGGAAGGCAAAACGGGATACCCGATTGTCGATGCTGCTATGCGTCAGCTTAACAGCACTGGCTGGATGCATAATCGCCTGCGGATGATCACAGCCAGCTTTCTGGTGAAAGATTTGTTGATCGACTGGCGCGAAGGCGAGCGGTATTTCATGTCACAACTGATTGATGGTGATTTGGCGGCCAATAACGGCGGCTGGCAGTGGGCCGCTTCTACCGGAACCGATGCTGCGCCGTATTTTCGTATTTTCAACCCGACAACCCAGGGCGAGAAATTTGACCGCGAAGGCGAGTTTATCCGCCAGTGGCTACCGGAGTTGCGCGATGTGCCAGGGAAAGCGGTGCATGAGCCGTGGAAGTGGGCGCAGAAAGCGGGCGTGAAGCTGGATTATCCACAGCCGATTGTCGATCACAAAGAGGCGAGGCTACGAACGCTGGCAGCGTATGAAGCGGCGAGGAAGGGGAAATAACAGACTCGTGCCCAGATGCCGGATGCGGCATGAACGCCTTATCCGGCCTGGCAAATAGTGCAAATTCAATGGGCCATCCAGGCCTGATAAGACGCGTTAAGCGTCGCATCAGGCATCGGTGTTGGCGTATTAAGACTCCAGCGCCAGCGCACGGTTTCTGAACTTAAGCGCCTGATACAGCCAAATCATCAGCACCAGTCCTACACACGCCAGCGCACCCCAGGTGATTTGATCAAACACTTCTATATATGCATTGATGGAGTAATTGAGCGCCCCGGAAGCATCAAACGAAGCTTGCGATGTTTGATCGGCAATGACGCCCGCCAGATAGTTAGCAATCGCACCGGAAAGCAGCATGTAAATGCCGGTTAATACGCCGGTCACGCCGGGGATTTCAATACGCGTAATTTGCGACATAGCAACCGGATCGATAAACAGTTCGGCAAACCCCATCACTGCCAGACCAAGCACCATCAGCGGCAGGGAAGAGTGGCCATACATTGCAGACCAGCGGGCGCTTAAGCTAAGAATACAGAACCCGGCGCTCATCAGGCCGAGGCCAAGAGCAAATTTCCCCCAGATGCGCACGGTACGATTACCCGCAACGCTCTCTTTTACCACCCAGGCAAGCACCACACCGCACGACATCACAGCAAAAGCATTAATCGACTGGAACATGGCGGTCGGAACGCTATAACCGAAAATATCGCGATTAACGAAGCGGTCGATATAAAGGCTAATCGAGCTGCCGCCCTGTTGTGCGAAGGCCCAGAACAACATGCTGAAGAAGGTGAGCGTCACAATCAGCCCCAGCTCCTTACGCTGTTTCTGGTTTTCTGCTTTGCGATAAATTTTCGCCAGTACCGCCAGACCAATGATAGTGGCGACAATTAAGGCGTATACCGACCACTCTTTCCAGAACAGTACAGTAATCAGCGCAGGCGTTGCGACCAGCAGAACCAGCAGCCATCCCCAGTTCGGCAGGAGAAAGTTTGTCGCACGCAGTACTTTTTTGTTAACGCCGCGGGTATGTGTGAAATGACGATTGCCACATAAGAAAATGACCAGACCCGCGATCATGCCAACCGCCGCCAGGCCAAAGCCCATCGCCCAACTGTACTCTTCCTGGGCGTAACCACAGGCGATAGGGGCAATAATCGATCCCACGTTACCCGCCGCATACATCAGCGAGAAACCGCCATCGCGACGTGGATCGGTCGGTTCATACAGTTCACCAAGCAGGCAACTGACGTTGGATTTAAACAGACCATAGCCGCAGACAATAATCGCCAGCGACAGATAGAGGAATGTCGGGTGAATTTCGCTGGCGCCCAGCACCACATGCCCGACTGCCATCAACAATGCCCCTATCATTACTGCCATGCGGTTGCCGAGCACTTTGTCCGCCAGGAAACCGCCGAGGATCGGCGTGACATACACCAGCGAACAGTAGGCGCTAAATAACGCGTAAGCGTGGGTGTCGTTGTATTTCAGTTGATTGGTGAGATAGAGAATCAGCAAGGCACGCATGCCGTAAAAGCTAAAATATTCCCAGATTTGCAGCGCGACAACGTAGTAGATAGCGCGCGGCTGTGATGCGTGTTTATTCATAGTAATTCCGCGGTTGGATGCGACACCACGTAATAGTTGCGCGGCGTGCGTGTGTTTCCTTAAAGTTAAAACTCTGATACAGATCTGATTATTTATGCAATATGCTGTCTGATTGCATAAATATACATGAACTATGCATTTATGAGATAAACAATTTGCGCCTTTTGGCGATGGGTTTGTTTCTTAATATGTCGAAAGATTGGCTATCGACGAACAGGCGAGGGAACGCTATGTTAACGGAGTAGCTATCAGAATATGGAAGGCGCAATGATGAAAAACACCGAACTGGAACAACTGATTAACGAGAAATTGAACAGCGCGGCGATAAGTGATTATGCGCCGAATGGTTTGCAGGTGGAAGGCAAAGAGATGGTGCAAAAAATTGTTACCGGTGTCACCGCCAGCCAGGCGCTACTCGATGAAGCGGTACGCCTGGGCGCTGATGCGGTCATTGTGCATCATGGTTATTTCTGGAAAGGGGAATCGCCAGTAATTCGCGGTATGAAGCGTAACCGCTTAAAAACATTGTTGGCGAATGATATCAACCTGTACGGTTGGCATCTGCCGTTGGACGCACATCCTGAGCTGGGTAATAACGCGCAACTGGCGTCGTTACTGGGGATCACGGTCATGGGCGAAATTGAGCCGTTGGTGCCGTGGGGCGAACTGACCATGCCGGTACCGGGGCTGGAACTGGCCTCATGGATTGAAGCGCGTCTGGGACGCAAGCCGTTGTGGTGTGGCGACAACGGCCCGGAGGTAGTACAGCGCGTCGCCTGGTGCACCGGTGGTGGGCAAAGTTTTATTGATAGTGCCGCGCGTTTTGGCGTGGATGCTTTTATTACTGGCGAAGTTTCTGAACAGACCATTCATTCAGCCCGCGAGCAGGGATTGCATTTTTATGCTGCGGGTCACCATGCTACCGAACGCGGCGGTATTCGCGCGTTGAGCGAGTGGTTGAATGAAAATACCGATCTTGATGTGACCTTTATTGATATTCCTAATCCTGCATAACGAATAATCAGAGGGATCGAAAGTGCAACGAGCGCGTTGTTATCTGATAGGTGAAACGGCGGTAGTGCTGGAACTGGAGCCGCCGGTGACGCTGGCCAGCCAGAAACGGATCTGGCGGCTGGCCCAGCGTCTGGTGGATATGCCGAATGTCGTTGAAGCTATTCCCGGCATGAACAATATCACGGTGATTTTGCGTAACCCTGAAACGCTGGCGCTGGACGCCATAGAGCGTTTGCAACGCTGGTGGGAAGAGAGCGAGGCGCTGGAACCGGAGTCTCGCTTTATCGAAATTCCGGTGGTTTACGGTGGCGCAGGCGGGCCGGATTTGGCGGTGGTCGCTGCGCATTGTGGGTTGAGCGAAAAACAGGTCGTTGAACTGCACTCCTCCGTGGAATACGTGGTCTGGTTTTTAGGTTTTCAACCAGGATTCCCGTATCTCGGGAGTTTGCCGGAACAACTACACACGCCACGGCGCGCTGAACCGCGCTTGCTCGTTCCGGCAGGTTCTGTCGGGATTGGCGGGCCGCAGACTGGTGTTTATCCACTGGCAACGCCGGGCGGCTGGCAGTTGATAGGTCATACTTCGCTCAGTCTGTTTGACCCGACGCGTGACGAACCTATCTTATTGCGTCCGGGAGATAGCGTGCGCTTTGTACCGCAGAAGGAGGGAGTATGCTGAAAATCATTCGTGCGGGCATGTATACCACCGTGCAGGATGGCGGCCGTCACGGTTTTCGCCAGTCGGGTATCAGCCACTGCGGCGCACTGGATATGCCTGCGCTACGCATTGCTAACCTGCTGGTGGGTAATGATGCCAACGCGCCCGCGCTGGAGATCACGCTCGGTCAGTTAACGGTTGAGTTTGAAAGCGATGGTTGGTTTGCCCTGACTGGCGCAGGCTGTGAAGCGCGGTTGGATGATAACGCCGTGTGGACTGGCTGGCGCCTGCCGATGAAAGCAGGCCAGCGTTTAATGCTTAAACGTCCACAACATGGTGTACGTAGCTATCTGGCGGTGGCGGGCGGTATTGATGTGCCGCCAGTGATGGGGTCATGCAGCACCGATCTCAAGGTGGGGATTGGCGGGCTGGAAGGGCGTTTACTGAAGGATGGTGACCGACTCCCCATTGGCAAAGCGAAGCGTGATTTTATGGAAGCGCAGGGCGTTAAACAGTTGCTGTGGGGCAACCGGATTCGCGCCTTACCGGGGCCGGAATATCATGAGTTCGATCGCGCCTCGCAGGATGCATTCTGGCGTTCGCCCTGGCAGCTTAGCCCGCAAAGTAACCGGATGGGCTATCGCTTACAGGGGCAAATCTTAAAACGTACCACCGATCGCGAACTGTTATCTCACGGTTTGTTGCCAGGCGTGGTGCAGGTGCCACATAACGGGCAGCCGATTGTGTTGATGAACGACGCGCAAACTACCGGCGGTTATCCGCGCATTGCCTGTATCATTGAGGCCGACATGTACCATCTGGCGCAAATTCCGCTCGGCCAGCCGATTCATTTTGTCCAGTGTTCACTGGAAGAGGCGCTGAAAGCGCGGCAAGATCAGCAACGTTATTTCGAACAATTAGCGTGGCGGCTGCACAATGAAAATTGACCTTAACGCCGATCTGGGCGAAGGAAGTTCCAGCGATGCGGAACTTTTAACGCTGGTTTCGTCGGCCAATATTGCCTGTGGATTTCATGCAGGCGATGCACAAACCATGCTGGTAAGCGTGCGAGAAGCAATAAAAAATGGTGTGGTTATTGGCGCTCATCCGAGCTTTCCCGACAGAGAAAATTTTGGTCGCAGCGCCATGCAGCTGCCGCCAGAAACCGTTTATGCCCAGACGCTGTATCAAATTGGCGCGCTGGCAGCGATTGCCAGGGCGGAAGGTGGCGTAATGCGTCATGTTAAACCGCACGGCATGTTATACAACCAGGCAGCGAAAGACGCACAACTGGCAGACGCCATCGCCAGAGCCGTTTACGCCTGCGATCCGGCATTGATTCTCGTTGGACTGGCAGGAAGCGAGCTGATTCGTGCAGGCGAACGATATGGGCTGGTAACGCGCGAGGAAGTGTTTGCCGATCGCGGCTATCAAGCCGACGGTTCGCTGGTGCCGCGAAGCCAACCAGGCGCGTTGATTGAAAACGAAGAACAGGCGCTGGCGCAAACGCTGGAGATGGTGCAACACGGCAGAGTCAAAAGTATCACCGGCGAATGGGCAACGGTCGCGGCGCAAACGGTCTGCCTGCATGGCGACGGAGAACACGCACTGGCGTTCGCCCGCCGGCTACGATCTGCATTTGCTGAAAAGGGGATTGTTGTCGCAGCATAATCCCTCTGAACAAAGAATGAAAAAAGGATATCACTATGCCTGAAGGCCCGGAGATCCGCCGTGCAGCGGATAACCTGGAGGCGGCGATCAAAGGCAAACCACTGACCGATGTCTGGTTTGCCTTCCCGCAGTTAAAACCTTATCAATCACAACTTATTGGTCAGCATGTCACTTATGTGGAAACGCGCGGAAAAGCGTTGCTGACCCATTTTTCGGATGGCTTAACGCTCTATAGCCATAACCAACTCTATGGTGTCTGGCGCGTGGTTGATACTGGCGAAGAGCCGCAGACCACGCGGGTGTTGCGGGTAAAGCTGCAAACAGCCGACAAAACCATTCTGCTTTATAGCGCCTCTGATATTGAAATGTTAACGCCGGAACAACTGACGACGCATCCGTTCTTACAACGCGTTGGCCCCGATGTGCTCGACCCGAATCTGACGCCGGATGTGGTGAAAGAACGGTTATTGTCGCCGCGCTTTCGTAACCGTCAGTTTGCCGGGTTACTGCTTGACCAGGCGTTTCTGGCAGGGCTTGGCAATTATCTGCGCGTGGAGATCCTCTGGCAGGTTGGGTTGACCGGAAATCATAAAGCGAAAGATCTCAACGCGGCTCAACTGGATGCGCTCGCACACGCGTTACTGGATATTCCGCGACTTTCTTACGCTACGCGGGGGCAGGTGGATGAAAATAAACATCACGGCGCGCTGTTCCGTTTTAAGGTTTTTCATCGTGATGGCGAACCGTGCGAACGCTGTGGCGGCACCATTGAGAAAACCACGCTGTCATCGCGCCCGTTTTACTGGTGTCCTGGTTGCCAGCACTAGGCCGTTCGCTTCGGCGCATAGGTTGAAATAAACCGCGCAATGGCAGGCCCCGTCAGCAAAATACTGAACAGGCGCAGGGTTTGCATCGCCATAATAAGCGCCATATCGGCATTGCTCCCTGCGGCGATGACCGCCACCGTATCTAGTCCGCCGGGGCTGGTGGCGAGGTAGGCAGTCATAAAATCAATATGCATAAACCAGGTCAGCCCCCACGCCATCGCGGCGCAGATGGCGAGCAGAGCAAATATCGACAGCAGGATTTGCGGCAGCGGACGCAATGCCCGCAGTAAGATTTGTTTATCGAAGCCCAGACCAATTCGCCAGCCAATCGCCATATAAGCTATCGCCAGCAGCCATTCCGGTAACTCAATCGTGATGAACTCGCCAGACTGGAGCACCGCACCTGCCAGCATCGGAAAAAGCATCGTGCCGGAAGGAAGACGTAGCAGGCATCCCGCCGTACCGGCAACGACCGCGAGCAGGACGGTGAACAGGAGATGAATGCTGACTGGCGGGAACCATACGATCTGCTGGTTAACCGCTTCAGCGTTATCGCCCAGCATCATTCGGGTAACCAGAACAGCGGCCCCCGCGACAAACAGTACCCGCAGATACTGCATAAACGCTACCAGGCGGATATCTGCGCCGTAATCCTGCGCCATCGCGACCATTGCCGCCGCACCACCAGGTGAGGAGCCCCAGGCACCTGTATTTCCGGGCAGTGAGCTATAGCGCACCAGTAACCATCCCACGATAGCACTGGAAAGCAACGTTACCAGTAAAATAGCTAACACAATCGGCCAGTTAACCGCCAGCGTGGTCAGGATCGAACCGGTCAGGTTTTGCGCAATCATGCAGCCAAGAATGGCCTGCGCAGCGAGAAAAGCGGAGCGGGGGAGTTGCAGGGTAACCCCGCGCATACTGAAGATGATCCCGGCGATCATTGGTCCAAGCAGGAGTGCCGCCGGGAGATGTAAAGCGAGGAAGCCAATAGAAAGGAGAAGTGACAGAACACATAACATTCCCCACTGTAGCACTGGCATCCGTCACTCCCTGTTTAACTTACCTTTGGTGTATCGATACAGCATAAAGAATGCGCCTTAACGAAAAAATAGCGGTAATCAAGAAAAAGACAGATTTTGGCTAAAGGGCGTATTAAGTACCGTTGTTTCCCTCTCGTTTGTAAAAGAGAAGTTAAAGGGCCTGAGTCCGGTAGAATACCGGACTCAGGCCACATCGCGGACTAATAGGTTTATGGGGGCAGTTCAATCAGGGCGGGGATATAAGGCGCGGTTTTCCACCTAACCAGGTGTTTGCTGTTGTTCAATGTATTGGCGGATGACGGATATTGGCGCACCTCCGCAGCTACTGGCAAAATAGCCGGGACTCCACAAAACGCCTTTGTGGTAATACCTGACTGCAATATCTGGTCGATCTCGTCGCAGTAATCTACTCGATACGCCTTTGAGGCTGTTTACCAGACTGGATATCGCCAGCTTGGGTGGATAGTTAATTAACAAATGGACGTGATCTTGTTCGCCATCCATTTCAACCAGTTCAGCTTCAAAATCAGCACATACATTTGAAAAGTAAGTGCGTAGTTTTCCTGTCGCGTCATGGTCAAAAATCTGGCGTCTGTATTTGGTGACAAAGACCAAATGAACATGCATCAGGAAAACACAGTGCCTTCCGCGTCGGATATCGGTTTCTTTTTTCATAGACCAAAATATAATTTGACCGGTGAAACGACTACAGGCATTTAAATTCCAGTGAAGACCCGGTGGTCAACAGGAGCGTGAAATGAGGCGCTTCGCAGGCGGTCGTTTCGTTTTCAATCGTGTTCTGGCGCTTCAGAATGAGA
>NZ_CAWOOJ010000026.1:0-60279 GCF_963883145.1 Escherichia sp. E4385 | reverse complement strand
CCCCCACCACCATCACATCCTCATAAAAACTCATTTCAAACTTATCGATATCGTTTCATATTCTGCTCATGCGGGGAAGGACGAGAAGCTTCGACTAAGGTTCGACTCGAGCGCCAGCGAGAGAGCGTTGCCGCAGGCAACGACCCGAAGGGCGAAGCGCGCAGCGCTGAGTAATCCTTCCCCCACCACCATCACTTCCTGATAAAAACTCATTTCAAACTTATCGATATCGTTTCATATTCTGCTCATGCGGGGAAGGACGAGAAGCTTCGACTAAGGTTCGACTCGAGCGCCAGCGAGAGAGCGTTGCCGCAGGCAACGACCCGAAGGGCGAAGCGCGCAGCGCTGAGTAATCCTTCCCCCACCACCATCACTTCCTGATAAAAACTCATTTCAAACTTATCGATATCGTTTCATATTCTGCCCATGCGGGGAAGGATGAGAAGCTTCGACCAAGGTTCGACTCGAGCGCCAGCGAGAGAGCGTTGCCGCAGGCAACGACCCGAAGGGCGAAGCGCGCAGCGCTGAGTAATCCTTCCCCCACCACCATCTCTTAATTCGTTTCTCAATCTATCTGCGCCTCCCCCATTCGCCGTAAAAACTGCTGCTGTAGCCTCAGCAAATCCGCTAACGTCAATAACTGATAATCCAGACCTTGCTGGCTGGCAATTTGCGCGATAATGCGGCTTAACGCTGGATAATGGCGATGATGCCAGTGAGGAAAAAGATGATGGGTAAGATGCAAATTAATTCCGCCCAGCCAGTAGCCAAGCCATGCAGGTTGCGGCGTCCAGTCAAAGGTAGTGGCGAAGGTATGCGCCAGCCGGCCCACGGCCATTTTGCCCTCTTCTGGCGGTAACTGCGTATGCCCCTTCGCCCAGTGCGTTCCGATAATCAACATCACAAAGATCAATGACGCCAGCAGCTGGCTAAGCAGATAAGTCAGCAGGATGGTCATAAAACTAAAATCAGACAAAAGCCAGGGAAGTATCAGACAGAGCGCACAATGCGCCAGTTTCCCGGCTAAGAAATACCCCCAGCCAGCAAAACCTCGCAGGGCCAGGTGCCGTGTTACCGGCGTAAACCCGGCGCGATCGAGCCAGTCCACCACCCAGATATACCAGGGAAAGGTGAGCGCGGCGACCAGCGGCCAGTAGCGATGTTGCTGGCGCATAAAAGGTCGCCACTGCTGCCACGGAGTCTGGCGAAGAATGCCATTTTCTGCAGTATCCGGATCGTAAAATTCAATATTGGTAAAGCCGTGATGAAAGCGAACGTGGCGCACCCGCCAACAGTCCGGATCAAGCCCCATTGGAAAAGCAACCCACCAGTTAAGCCACGCATTGGCCTTTTTACCGCGCAAAAACGCATCATGCGACGCGTCATGCACCACATTGACCGCTAACAGCATGGCGCAAAACATCATCGCCAGATACCACAACAGATACAGCCCCCACTGGCTTTGAGACAACGCCAGTGCATAACAGCACAGACAGGCAATAATCAGTGCCGCCATTTTGGTGAATGCCCAGCCGTCGGCATAACGATGATCGCCTGCTTTTGCGAGGTACGATTTCGTACCATTCTGCAACTGTTTCACCAGTTGCGGATCATCAGCAGGAAAAGTGATTAACCTGTCGGGATTAAACAGGTTCATAGCGTTTCCTTAGCGACTTACGTCCTACACCGATTAGGAATAACACGCAATGGGCCAGCAAAATGCCCGCTAATCCCTTCCAGAGCAGAGTGCTCCATGAACACATATAAAGAATAAAATAGAGCAGTGACAACGTCACAGAGCACCACAAAATCATTCCCCACCGCTGCCCGTCGCTCATGCCCCCCAGCGCAATGGAGCCTGCCACCAGCAGAACAAATAATACGGCTTGCTCACTGGTAATAAACTCGATGCCATAGCCATATTGTTGAATGTAGCCAAGCACCAACATAAACAGCAGGATCACCCCAGCCCCCACTGCCCACGCGGAACTTTGGTAACGACGTTCAATCGCTTTGCCAAATGAGCGAAAGCCCATTAAGCGTAAAAATGGCAGGTTACTCTCGCGCATCGGGTTACAGGACAAGCGACTATTTTTTACGCCGTAGCCTACGTCATGATCCGGCCCAGCACTCCAGGAACCGAAAAGTTTATCCCACAACAAAAAGGTGCCACCGTAATTGGTATCGGCATATTGCTTTTCATTCAGATGATGGACGCGATGATGCGAAGGCGTGATCAGCACTTTTTCCAGCCAACCCAGTTTCGGCGTTAGCGCGTTATGGTTAAAAAATTGCCAACCATAGTGAATAATAGAAACCGCCAAAAAGACCTGCAATGGCACACCAAGCATCGCCAGCAGCATAAAAAACGGGATTGAGGTTAACGAGGAATACCACGAGTTCCGCACGCCTAATGAGAGGTTGTAGTGTTCCCCCTGATGATGCACCACATGTACCGCCCACAGCGGGCGCATCTCGTGATGCCAGCGATGTAGCCAGTAAAAGCCGAAATCCCACGCCAGAATAGTAAACAGCCACAGCAGGATCACCGGCGCATTATCAAACAGTCCAAGGCTGAAGTGATTGACCACCAGGCCATAGCAGAGCACTTCCAGGCAGCGAAATAACCACAGCATCATATGACCGGAGTTGATATTAAAAATCACATCCAGCCAGTCCACTTTTTGCCGCCCGGTGAATTGCAACACGCCCGCTTCGGCTAACACCAACAGCACCATCGATATGATGGGAAACAGTAAATCACTCATATTGCGTCTTCCTTTTCTCGCATGTTGCGCATATCCAACCGCAAATCGACGCCAGCAACGCGCCGCCTACTAAATCGATAAATAAATGTCTGCGTAATTGCAGAATCGAAAAGGCGATCGCTATCGCCCAGACCACGCTCATCAGCGTCAGCCAACGGTTCCCCTTTTTGGCAATCGCCCATACTGCCAACAGCGTGAGCGCGGCGTGTAAGGAGGGAAAACAGTTCTGACTTGAGTCAATGGCGATCAGCCCATTTAGAGCCCCCGCAGATATCCCCGACTGAGCAAACGCGGGATATTGCATGGTTGTGGGCCAGAGTAGATAAAACACGCCTGCCACCAGTGCCGAAAGTTGCATTGCACGGGCCAGCCAGCGCAGGTGGCAAAGTGGTGTGGATAAATAACCTAACGGCACAATTAAAAAAAACGAGAGATATAGCCACACGGCTGAGGGCGAAAACGCAATCAGATTATCAATTACTGACGGCGTTAATTGATATCCCTCACCTTGCAGGCAATCGCTAAAGTTGTAGATAACCCCAACGGTTCCCCAGCCAAGCAGCATCTGTTTCAGGCGTAGCAGTAGATTGCTCATGCCCGCCCCCACTCACGCACAATTCGCCGCCGCTTGGCTGTAAAAGAGACTGGCACAGTTTGCGATTCCAGCGACCATATCAATTGCTCTACCGCGACATTCTGGCGCATAAACAAGGCACTCAACGCTTCCCGGCACCGCTCCAGCATCCCCGGTTCGCAATCTGCTATTAGCGTTAGCTGTGCTGCCCCGGTTTGTAGCAGGCGATAATCGGCCGTTAGCGGCAGTGTCATTGCCAGCACCCGACTACAGGCATCGGCAAAAACGGTCTGAATATCGCCGGATCTTGCCGGCAGTTGCAGTTGATCGTCCTGCCGCCCTTCGATACGCGCAATCGCCCTTGTCGCACTGCCACAAGGGCATGGCTGTTCACTTGCCACCAGCACATCATCAAGTCGATAACGCACCACCGGCTGCGTGGTGCGGGTAAAGTCTGTGACGATCGGCATGAAACGGTGCTCATCCAGCCATTGCGGTTCAATGTGAACAAATTCTTCGTTGAGATGTAACGTGCCACACCGGCAGGTAGAGGCGAGAAAGCCTTCTGTCGCCTGATAGATTTCGCCCACATTGTTGAACACGCTTCGCAGTAATTCCCGATCCTGCGGCTCCAGAACTTCCGCCACCGAAATCACTTTTTTGACCTTTAGCGTTAGCTCTCCGGCAATCACCGCCAGCGCCAGTGCGCGTAATACCTGGGCTGGCGCGACAATAATCGTGGGCGCTCGCTGTTCCAGTTGTTTGAGTTGCGCCTGAAATGGCGCCAGCAGATCGTAAAAGTCGAGACTTAACCAGCGGTTATTCACGCTTTGATAGAGGTTGTTGTCCGCGCGCAAAAACAGTGCCACCCGCTCTCTGGCAAATAAACCGTCGGGCAACACTTTTGCCAGCACACCGGCGGCCCAAATCTGTTGCTCGTGCGGGCTAACCACGAAAAGTCCACGACGCCCCGATGTACCTGATGAAAGCCCGACGCTAAACTTGCCCACGCTGGGTTTGAAATCACGACTCTGCTCACTGCGCATTGCACAGGCGAGAAACTCGTCGCGCTTTAAACCCGCGGTATTCATCTCATCGAAATGCGTCATCATTAATGCTTTGTCCATCAACGGCCACTGGTTAAACGGCAACGCCAGATAACGCTGAAACCACGGGCTTTTAGATAAGACATTTTGCCGGAACGAATGCAGCCTTTTTGCCTGCCAGTATTCCAGCGCCTGGCGATCGGTGAAATACAGCCTGCGGGTACGAAAGTAGCGCCAGAGTAAAGCCAACGGGATCATAAATCCCCCTCGTGGCACAACCGAATGTCCACTGCGCCGTTTTGCCAAAGCTGATGTAATTGCCCAAGAGTGCGGTAGTAGGCGCGGCTGTCGGACATAACCAGATGCGCCAGTGGTGAAGGCCCGCGCAATTCGCGGTAGTTTGCAGGAGCCCAAGCGGCATCCCCAGCCAGTAAAGTCCAGCCATCGTCTGTTTGCACAAACGCACCGATATGTCCGCCAGCATGTCCGGGAAGCGGCACGAGGATAATTTCGCCATTGCTTTCTGGCAGCAAATAGCCACTCTCAAACGGTGCCAGTTCAGGAGGCATATTCACCGATGCGAAACTTTCAATAAAACGCAGTGAGGATTCAAAATTCTCCGGGATCAACCCTGGTACAAAGGCCTGACGCAGTGCGGCTATGCCACGCAGCGTTCTTACCTGCTGCCAACCTTCACCGGAACAGATGCAGGCGACATCAGGAAAATCGCGCAGACCAGCAATATGATCGGCGTGAAAATGCGACAGAATAATCGCATCAACATCTTTTGCCGCCAGTCCGTGTGCGGAAAGTTGCCGCACCAGCGCCTGTTGTGGATCGAAATAAACCGGCGTGACCTGGCGATAAAGACGAAATACGCCGGATTGCGTGTAGTGTTCGAACCACGATGAATAGCCGGTGTCCCACAGCCAGCGTTTCTCCCCCACTTCCAGCAGCCAGGCGCGGGCGGGGAATTTACACACTTTAAGCCCAGCCCCTTTTAGCGCAATACAGCCAATATGGGTACACCAGCCCGTTTCAAATGCGGTTATTTTTGCCATGTTCCCTCAGCCCATGTTCCCGCAACCATTGTCCCGTGATTGCAATACCTTGCTCCATCGAAAAGCGCGGGTGATATCCCAACTCTGTAATGGCCTTTTGCGCACTCAGCGTCATATCAAAACAGAGTGTTCCGGCGCTGTAACGTGTGATAACAGGTTCCTGATTAACGCATTTCCCGTACAGCTCCAGGCCGCGCGCGACCAGAGAAAGCAATGGCCAGGGAACGGTAGTAATTTGGTAGCTCAATCCCAGTTGCTGGCGCAGCAAGGCGTCAAGCATTACAGATAATTTCTGCGGCTGATGATTGCTGATGTTGTAAATACTGCCTGAGCGTAATCCTTCAACTTGCATTGCCAGCTGCATGGCATACACCACGTTTTGCACGAAAGTGAGATCCAATAACGCTTCACCCCCGCGCGGCAAACGTAAGCAACCGCCGCCCTGCTGCAACTGCTGCATCAGGCGGGGAACAATCACCTGGTCATGAGGGCCAAACAAACCACGGGGACGCAAAAGGATAAACCTCGTGGCAGGATATTGCGCTACTGCCCCGGCAATAGCCTGCTCAGCGGCATATTTACTGCTGGCATAATGGCTGGAAAATGTTCGCGCAAGATAATTTTCTGGCAGGTCATAGTGATGTTGAAAATCAAAGTAAACAGCAGGCGTGGAGATATGGATAAACCGGGGAATGTTCAGCCTGCCTGCCGCCTGTGCCAAAGTGTAGGTCGCTTTGACATTGGCAAGCCAGAACGCCGTTTTGTCGCCCCAGGGCGAAGACTTTGCAGCACAGTGCCAGACGGCATCGCAGCCTTCCATCAAGCGGGCGCAGTCATCCTCAGTTGCCTCGGTTAAATCGAGAGCCACAAACTGTGCACCTGCGCTTGCGAGAACTTTGCCAATCTCACGATTTCGCCCTGTTGCTACAACCGACACACCCGATTGCAACAAATATTGCACGGCATTTCGCCCGAGGCCGCTGGTCGCCCCTGTTACGAGGATCTTCACGGTAAAAGCACCATGCCAGCCAGCGTTAACCCCGCCGCCGTGCCAATCAACAGCGCAGGTTTATCCGCAGTAAAACGACCGCTAATTACCGCTTCATGCAGCGCTGTGGGTATAGACGCAGCAACCTGATTGCCGTAGAAGCGGTAGACATCAATAAGCGCAGATTCCGGCACTCGCAGCCGTTTACGCATATGTTCAAGGGAAAGATGACTAGCCTGATGCGGAACGACCGTAACGATATCAGCCAGTTGCAGGCCGCTTTTTTGCAGTAAGCGCGAAAAATAATCTTCAATAAGTGAAGAGGCAAAACGAAACAGCGGTTTCCCCTGCATATGAAAAAGAAAGTCGCTGTCACTCACACCAGAACGAGGATTACGCCGCGTGCCGCCCGCACGAATTTCACACAGCTCGCTGCCTTCGGGATACATTTCGATCAGGCTGGCGATAATCCCGCTGCGACCATCGCCCCGCTCAACAACCGCGCACGCCGCACCATCACCAAAAATGAGTGACGACTCTTCATGATTCCAGTCGATGCCGCGTGAAGCAATATCTGCCGAGACGATAGCAATGCGCCGATATGCTCCACAGTTTAATAATCCGGCAGCAACTTCCAGAGCGGAAATAAAGCTGACACAGCTACAGTTGATATCAAATCCGGCAACGCCTGCGGGCATAGCAGCGGCTTTAAGAATATGAATTGCGCTACAGGGTAATGCCTGTACGGCAATGGCTGACGCACAAATTAACAGATCAATATCAGAAGGTTTTAAGGCAGCCGATGCTAACGCATTATGCAACGCTTCTGCCGCCAGTTCGGCCTGGCTGGCGTCGTTGCTGGCAAAATAGCGCCAGCAAATGCCGGAACGTCGCTCAACGTAGCCCGCAGGTTTATTTAACTGAACATCCAGTTGTTGAGAGGTAATTTTTTCAGGTGGTAAGGCGATCCCCGTGGCGATTATTTTTAATGCCGCAGAAATCGTCGATTGATTAGGTTGATCCACGGTCAGTGCTCCTTCACTGCTCCATAGGTGGGCCAATCATATAGATGAGGTTCGTTTCTCTACAATCTGAAATATCGACAATGTGTAACTGATGATTTCAGCAGGCTGACAACGTGCGTTACGTTATGCCGGATGCGGCGTGAACGCCTTATCCGGCATACATATCACGTAATATCAATGAATTGTACGACTCTGTAGACCTGATAAGCGCAGCGCATCAGGCACTTTGTCGTGCTTAGTGGCGAGCGCGCACCAGCTGATACTTACGTGTCAGATACTCCACCGGTACGCTCCAGATGTGCACCAGACGCGAGAACGGGAACAGCAGGAACAACGTCATCCCCAGCACCAGGTGCAGACGGAAGATAAACGCGACACCATCAAGATGTTGAGAAGCGCCACCGTGGAAGGTCACTACCGACTGCGCCCAGCCAACCAGTTTCATCATCTCGCTACCGTCCATATGCTGGGCAGAGAATGGAATGGTCAGCAGACCCAGCGCGCACTGGATAACGAGCAGCGACAGGATCAGGATATCCGCTCCGGTAGTGGTTGCACGCACGCGTGGGCTGAACAGGCGGCGCTTCAGCAACAGCACGCCGCCAATCAGACACAGCACGCCGCTGGCACCACCAGCAAACATCGCCATTTTTTGTTTCACTTCGATCGGCAACCACGCTTCATACATCCAGTGCGGCGTCAGCATACCGAAGAAGTGGCCGACGAAAATCCCCAGAATGCCGATATGGAACAGGTTCGACGCCAGGTTCATTCCTTTACGGTCCAGCATCTGGCTGGATGCCGCGCGCCAGGTGTACTGCCCGTAGTCATAGCGCAGCCAACTACCAATCAGGAAGACCGCCCCGGCAATGTACGGGTAGATGTCAAAGAAGAACATATTCAGGAATTGCATTAGTGCTGTCCTCCGGTGGTGATATTCAGATATTGCGGCGCGACGGCACCGGCAAAGCGACGCTGATGGGCAGTGATTGCCGAATCACCGCAGCCTTTGTCTGCAAAGAACTTAACCTGCTCTTCTTCCCAGACGGCATCCAGCGCCTGCGGCGTATCGTCGCGCGCTTCATCGGCAATTTTTTCCGCCACTTTGTCACTGTCGATAGCGGTATTCGCCAGTTTCAGCAGCAGATCAAACAGCACGGCATAACGGCTTTCACGCTGTTGCAGACGCGCGCTCAGCAATGCCAGAATCGGCGCGATATCTTTCAAACCTTCCACGGCTTCGCTTTGCGGCAGCTGCGCCAGATATTCCAGATACAGCGGCAGATGGTCCGGCAATTCGCGGCTGTTTAACTGCAAGCCGTGCTGCTCGTACTGCGCCAACAGGTCAACCATTGCCTGACCACGATCGCGGGATTCACCGTGAACATGTTCGAATAGCAACAGTGACGTGGCGCGACCACGGTCGAACAGTTCGCTGTACTGCGCCTGGGCATCCAGCAGATCCAGCGCCGTTAAATCGCGCAGGAAAATGCCCAGCGCATGGGCATCTTCTTTCGACAAATTTTCCGACGCGGCAATCGCCTCGAACATCTCCTGTTGATGCTGCCATAAGGCAGCATCCGGATATTCAAGGAGACGCGATACAATCACGAGTTCGATCATGGATGCGGCTCCGTTTTGCTGGTCACATCGATGGCATCGATACGACGGCTGTTGAACAGATTGAATTTGGTATCTGAACCGTGGCAGCCGTCACCAAAGGTAAAGCCGCAGCCATTTTTCTCCGGGAAGGCTTCCCGTGCCAGTTCACGATGGCTGCTTGGTACCACAAAGCGATCTTCGTAGTTAGCAATCGCCAGATAACGATACATTTCCTGCGCCTGGGCTTCGGTCAGACCGACCTCTTCCAGCGCACGGGTATCAACTTTACCGTCAACGGTTTCAGCACGTTTGTAATGACGCATCGCCAGCATGCGTTTCAGCGCACGCAGTACCGGTTGGGTGTCGCCTGCGGTCAGCAGGTTCGCCAGATACTGTACCGGGATACGCAGGCTTTCGACGTCTGGCAAAATGCCGTTGCTGCCCAACTCGCCAGCGTCTGCCGCAGACTGAATCGGAGACAGAGGCGGCACGTACCAGACCATCGGCAAGGTGCGATATTCCGGATGCAGCGGCAGCGCCAGTTTCCATTCCATCGCCATTTTATAAACCGGCGACTGCTGCGCAGCTTCAATAACGCTCAGCGGGATACCATCTTTAATCGCCTGCTCGATGACCTTCGGATCGTTCGGATCGAGGAACACGTCCAGCTGACGCTGGTAGAGATCTTTTTCGTTCTCGGTGCTGGCCGCACGTTCAATGGCGTCCGCATCGTACAGCAGCACGCCGAGATAACGGATACGACCGACACAGGTTTCTGAACACACCGTCGGCTGACCGGCTTCAATACGCGGATAGCAGAAGATGCACTTCTCAGACTTACCGCTCTTCCAGTTGAAGTAGATTTTTTTGTATGGGCATCCGGTGATGCACATACGCCAACCACGGCATTTGTCCTGATCGATCAGGACGATGCCATCTTCTTCACGCTTGTAAATCGCACCGCTCGGGCAGGTCGCCACACATGCCGGGTTCAGGCAGTGTTCGCACAGGCGCGGCAAATACATCATGAAGGTGTTTTCGAACTGGCTATACATCGCCTTCTGGATGTTGTCGAAGTTCTTGTCTTTCGCCAGTTTGTCAAACTCGCCGCCCAGGTCATCTTCCCAGTTCGGCCCTTTTTCGATTTTCGCCATCCGTTCGCCGGTAATCAGCGAACGCGGACGGGCAATCGGCTGCGATTTGCTGCCTTCCGGCGCGGTATGCAGGTTCTGATAGTCAAAATCAAACGGCTCGTAATAATCGTCGATCCCCGGCAGATGCGGGTTAGCGAAGATTTTACCCAGCAGCATGGCGCGGTTACCCATGCGCGGTTGCAGTTTGCCGTTGATTTTACGGATCCAGCCGCCTTTGTATTTTTCCTGGTTTTCCCAGTCAGTCGGGAAGCCCTGGCCCGGCTTGGTTTCAACGTTGTTGAACCACGCGTATTCCACGCCTTCGCGGCTGGTCCAGACGTTTTTACAGGTAACTGAACAGGTGTGGCAGCCGATGCACTTATCGAGATTCAGCACCATGCCGACTTGTGAACGAATTTTCATTTTACGCTCTCCTGTACCTGGTCATTGCCTTCGCCATCTAACCAGTCAATGTTCTTCATCTTACGCACTACAACAAACTCATCGCGGTTAGAACCTACAGTGCCGTAGTAGTTAAAGCCGTATGCCAGATGGGCATAGCCGCCGATCATATGCGTCGGTTTCGGCGTGATACGGGTGACCGAGTTATGGATACCACCACGCTGTTGGGTAATTTCCGAACCAGGCAGGTTAACGATACGTTCCTGCGCGTGGTACATCATGGTCATCCCTGCCGGAACACGCTGGCTGACAACCGCACGGGCAGTCAGTGCACCGTTGCTGTTGAAGACTTCAATCCAGTCGTTATCGGCGATACCCAGATCTTTGGCATCGGCTTCACTCAGCCAGACCACCGGACCACCGCGACCTAAAGTCAGCATCAGCAGGTTGTCGCTATAGGTGGAGTGGATCCCCCACTTCTGGTGCGGCGTCAGGAAGTTGAGCGCTTTTTCCGGATTACCGTTGGATTTCTGGCCCATCACTTCTTTCACCGAACGGGTGTCAATCGGCGGACGATAAACCAGCAGGCTTTCACCGAAATCACGCATCCACTGATGATCCTGATAAAGCTGCTGACGACCAGAGAGCGTGCGCCACGGGATCAGCTCGTGAACGTTGGTGTAACCGGCGTTGTAAGAAACGTGTTCATCTTCCAGACCAGACCAGGTCGGGCTGGAGATAATTTTGCGCGGTTGTGCCTGAATATCGCGGAAGCGGATCTTCTCGTCTTCTTTATTCAGCGCCAGATGCGTATGGTCACGACCGGTAAATTCGCTCAGGGCAGCCCAGGCTTTCACGGCTACCTGACCGTTGGTTTCCGGTGCCAGCGTCAGAATCATCTCTGCCGCATCAATGGCGGTGTTCAGCATCGGCTGGCCTTTCGCCGGACCTTCCGCTTTGGTGTAGTTGAGCTTACGCAGCAGATCCATCTCGCTCTGGGTGTTCCAGGCAATCCCTTTACCACCGTTACCGATTTTCTCCATCAACGGACCGATAGAGGTAAAGCGTTCGTAAGTTGCCGGATAATCGCGCTCTACGACCATAATGTGCGGTGCAGTTTTACCGGGAATCAGGTCGCATTCGCCTTTTTTCCAGTCTTTCACATCCAGCGGCTGTGCCAGTTCAGCGGCAGAGTCGTGCTGGATCGGCAGCGTGACGATGTCGGTTTCTTTACCCAGATGACCGACGCACACTTCGGAGAATTTCTTGGCGATAGCTTTGTAGATTTCCCAGTCGCTTTTCGCTTCCCAGGCCGGATCGACCGCCGCAGACAGCGGGTGAATAAACGGATGCATATCCGAAGTATTCATGTCGTCTTTTTCGTACCAGGTCGCCGTCGGCAAAATGATGTCGGAATAGAGACAGGTGCTCGACAGACGGAAGTCCAGCGTCACCACCAGATCCAGCTTGCCTTCCAGACCGTTGTCCTGCCAGTCCACTTCTTCCGGCTTCACGCCGCCCTGCTGCCCCAGATCTTTGCCCTGGATACCGTGTTCTGTCCCCAGCAGGTACTTGAGCATAAACTCATGACCTTTACCGGAAGAACCGAGCAGGTTAGAACGCCAGATGAACAGGTTACGCGGGTGGTTTTTACCGTTTTCTGGTTGTTCAGCCGCAAAACGGATGGAACCGTCTTTCAGGGATTTCACGGTGTAATCCACCGGATTCATCCCGGCTTTTTCTGCTTCGCCAGCGATAGTCAGCGGGTTAGTGCCTAACTGCGGTGCAGACGGCAGCCAGCCCATGCGTTCCGCACGAACGTTGAAGTCGATCAGATGTCCGGTGTAGCGGGATTTATCCGCCATCGGCGACAGCAGCTCTTCCGCAGTCACGGTTTCATAACGCCACTGGCTGGAGTGGTTATAGAAGTAAGAGGTGCTGTTCATGTGACGCGCCGGACGCTGCCAGTCAAGGGCAAACGCCAGCGGCTGCCAGCCAGTTTGCGGACGCAGTTTTTCCTGACCTACGTAGTGCGCCCAGCCGCCGCCGCTCTGACCAATACAGCCGCAGAAAATCAGCATGTTGATCAGACCACGGTAGTTCATATCGAGGTGATACCAGTGGTTCAGACCCGCACCGACGATAATCATCGAACGACCGTGCGTCTTGTCAGCGTTATCAGCAAATTCACGGGCAATACGGATAATCTGGCTGCGAGAAACGCCAGTGATCTGCTCGGCCCACGCCGGAGTGTAAGCTTTCACATCGTCGTAGCTGGTTGCGCAGTTAACGTCGTTCAGGCCGCGTTCCAGACCGTAGTTTGCCAGCGTCAGATCATAAACGGTGGTCACCAGAGCGGTGCTACCGTCGGCCAATTGCAGGCGTTTTACCGGCAGTTTGTGCAGCAGAATGTTTTCCAGCTCCACTTTGTTGAAGTGTTCCGTGCCGTCGCCGCCAAAATACGGGAAGCCCACTTCAGCGATCTCATCCTGGCTACCCAGCAGGCTCAGTTGCAGCTCGGTTTCTTCGCCGGTTTTACCGTCGCGCTGTTCAAGATTCCATTTGCCCTTCTCGCCCCAGCGGAAGCCAATAGAACCGTTCGGCGCAACCATTTCGCCATTGGTATTAAAGGCGACCGTTTTCCATTCCGGATTGTTTTCCTGGCCCAGCGCATCCACCAGATCGGCAGCACGCAGCATACGACCCGCAGCGTAGTAACCGTCGCGCTCTTCCAGCATCACCAGCATCGGCATGTCGGTGTAGCGACGCACATAGTCGGTGAAATACTGGCTTGGATTGTCGAGGTGGAATTCACGCAGCATTACGTGGCCCATCGCCAGCGCCATTGCCGCATCGGTGCCTTGTTTCGGTGCCAGCCAAAGATCGCACAATTTGGCGATTTCAGCGTAGTCCGGCGTTACGGCAACAGTTTTGGTGCCTTTGTAACGCACTTCAGTAAAGAAGTGAGCATCCGGGGTACGCGTCTGCGGCACGTTTGAACCCCAGGCGATGATGTAGCTGGAGTTGTACCAGTCAGCGGATTCCGGAACGTCAGTTTGCTCGCCCCAGGTTTGCGGAGACGCAGGAGGCAGGTCGCAGTACCAGTCGTAGAAGCTCAAGCAAGTACCGCCAATCAGCGAGAGATAGCGCGCACCCGATGCGTAAGAAACCATCGACATTGCCGGAATTGGCGAGAAGCCAGCGACACGGTCCGGGCCGTAGTTTTTGATGGTGTAAACGTTAGATGCGGCGATCAGTTCGTTCACTTCCTGCCAGGAGGAACGAACAAAACCACCGCGTCCACGCGCCTGCTTAAAGCTTTTCGCTTTATCGGCGTCTTCAATGATAGAAGCCCATGCCTCAACCGGATCGCTATGCAGCGCCTTCGCTTCACGCCACATTTTCATCAGGCGTTTGCGCATCATTGGGTATTTCAGGCGGTTGGCGCTATAGAGATACCAGGAGTAGCTGGCGCCGCGCGGGCAGCCGCGAGGTTCATGGTTTGGCAGGTCCGGACGGGTACGCGGATAGTCAGTCTGCTGGGTTTCCCAGGTCACCAGACCATTTTTAACGTAGATTTTCCAGCTACAGGAGCCGGTGCAGTTTACCCCGTGGGTAGAGCGGACGATTTTGTCATGCTGCCAACGCTGGCGATATCCATCCTCCCAGTCACGGTTGGTATTGAGAAGCTGGCCATGCCCATCGGCAAAGGTTTCGCCCTTCTGCTTGAAGTAGCGAAACCGGTCCAGGAATTTACTCATCGGTTTTCTCCTGTGGGAGCCTGTCGGCTCTCTGATAAATCGACATTGCTAATGTTTAAAGGCAAGGTAACGCTCTGAAACAACGTGGGAATTGATAACGATCAAGAGTGGTGGGGATGAAAAATAAAGTAAATTCCTAAGATACTCCTTAAGGGTAATTAATAATTTATATCTAACAGACTGTAAATTAATGGTTTTTATGCTATCTCACATTTATACACTTCGGATTTTTATACAGGTGGGTATTAAGGAGTATCCCCCATGGATGACATATTAATGGTGCTTAATTGACGCAATTGAAAATAATTATCGCCTCATAGTATGTTGTAACTAAATGACAAATAAAAAAAGCGCGACATTACGCCGCGCAAAGGATAATCAAATATTTTACTCTATATAATTCGAGTTACAGGAAGGCGGCAAGTGAATGAATCCCAGGAACTTACTAAAGTAAGTGACTGGAGTGAATGAACGCAGCCGCAGCACATGTAACCCGAAGTATGACGAGTAACGATTTATTTTTTAGAATGCCGACCGTATACCGCCCAGGTAATCACCACGCAGGCGATATAGAAAATCAAAAATACTTTCATTGCACCGACTGGCGAACCCGTTAATGCCAGTGAGCTACCAAACGCTTTCGGGATAAAGAAGCCACCGATAGCGCCAATCGCAGAGATGAAACCCAGCGCCGCCGCTGTGTCGGTTGCCGCTTCACGCATAGCACGTTCGTCAGAACCGCCTTCTGCTTTCACACGATCCATCGTCAGTTTACGGAAGATCACGGAGATCATCTGGAAGGTAGAACCGCTACCCAGCCCTGCGGTCAGGAACAGCGCCAGGAAGACCGCGAAGAACGCCATGAAGCTTCCGCCCTGCCCGTCAGTCGGTAAGGTGAGGAACAGCAAGCCACTGAAAATCGCCATCAGCACGAAGTTCACCAGCGTGACACGGGTACCGCCAAGACGGTCAGACAATGCACCACCAGCAGAACGCGCCAGTGCGCCAATAAACGGTCCAAAGAAGGCATAGTGCAGAATCTGCACGTCCGGGAACTGCGTTTTTGACAACATGGCAAAGCCCGCAGAGAAACCGATGAAGGAGCCGAAGGTTGCCAGATACAGCAGGCTCATAATCCACAGATGCCCACGTTTGAGTACCGGTAACTGCTCCTTGATGGAGGCTTTCGAGGTAGCAAGGTCGTTCATGCCAAACCACGCCGCGATGGTGAAGATGGCGAGGAACGGCACCCATACCCAGGACGCGTTCGCCAGATACAGCTCGGTGCCATCAGGCTGTGTTACACCCTGGCTACCAAATGCAGCAAAAATTGACAGTGATACCACCAGCGGAGCAATCAGCTGCATGACGCTGACACCCATGTTGCCCAGACCACCATTCAGGCCCAGCGCGCCACCCTGCTTCTGCTTCGGAAAGAAGAAGCTGATGTTTGCCATACTGGAGGCGAAGTTCGCGCCAGCAAAGCCGCACAGCAGAGAGATGATGATGAAGACGCTATAAGGCGTGGAGGTATCCTGAACGGCAAAACCCAGCCAGACGCAAGGAATAATCAGAATACCGGTGCTGAATGCCGTCCAGCGACGACCACCGAAGATTGGAACCATAAAGGAGTATGGAACACGTAATAATGCGCCAGAAACTGAAGGTAGCGCAGTCAGCATAAATAGCTGATCGGTCGTAAAATTAAAGCCGACTTTCGGTAGGTTCACCGCAACGGCACTGAATAACATCCATACGCAAAACGCCAGAAGCAGGCAGGGAACGGAAATCCACAGGTTACGGCTGGCGATGCGTTGACCGCGTTGTTGCCAGAACGCAGGATCTTCCGGTCGCCAATCTGTAATGACTGCTCCAGTAGCCCTTTCGGGGGCGGATGAGTGACTCATAGACACCTCTGATACTCGTTTCGATGTCTGCCACCTTAGTGTCTGTAGCCAAAGGCAATTTGATGTAAATCAAACGACAATATAACTTTATCTATCATTGATATTTATCATTACCCATAGTGAGTACAGAGATTTCATAAAAATTTTGAGATTTTTCACGACACTGTAAAATCCCTACCCTTACTGACGTAAAGCGACTAACCACACGGCAAATAAGGAGTAACTCTTTCCGGGTATGGGTATACTTCAGCCAATAGCCGAGAATACTGCCATTCCAGAATGTATCGTCACATTCATTAAGGTTATTGCTCATTCAAAGCCTGAAGGAAGAGGTTTATATGCTTAAACGTTGTCTCTCTCCGCTCACCCTGGTTAATCAGGTTGCGCTGATTGTTTTGCTTTCTACCGCCATTGGACTGGCGGGGATGGCAGTTTCTGGCTGGCTGGTGCAAGGCGTTCAGGGCAGCGCCCATGCGATCAACAAAGCGGGATCGCTGCGCATGCAAAGTTACCGTCTGCTGGCGGCTGTGCCATTAAGCGAGAATGACAAGCCCTTAATCAAAGAGATGGAACAAACGGCATTTAGCACCGAGTTAACTCGTGCGGCAGAACGAGACGGGCAACTGGCGCAATTACAGGGGCTACAGGATTACTGGCGCAATGAATTGATTCCTGCGCTGTTGCGTGCACAAAACCGCGAAACGGTGTCGGCAGACGTCAGCCAGTTTGTTGCCGGGCTTGATAAGCTGGTTTCTGGTTTTGACCGCACCACCGAAGCGCGTATTGAGACAGTTGTGCTGGTCCACCGGGTAATGGCGGTCTTTATGGCGCTTTTACTGGTGTTTACCATTATCTGGCTGCGAGCGCGTTTGCTTCAACCGTGGCGACAATTACTGGCAATGGCCAGCGCTGTCAGTCATCGCGATTTTAGTAAGAGAGCGAATATCAGCGGACGAAACGAGATGGCGATGTTGGGGACTGCACTGAACAATATGTCTGCTGAACTGGCGGAAAGTTATGCCGTGCTTGAGCAGCGGGTACAGGAGAAAACTGCCGGACTGGAGCATAAAAATCAGATTCTCTCTTTTTTGTGGCAGGCCAACCGCCGTTTGCATTCCCGCGCTCCGCTGTGTGAACGCCTGTCGCCTGTGCTTAACGGTCTACAAAATTTAACCCTGTTGCGTGATATCGAACTACGGGTATATGACACGGAAGATGAAGAGAACCATCAGGAGTTCACCTGTCAGCCAGATATGACTTGCGATGATAAAGGCTGCCATCTCTGCCCACGCGGCGTTTTACCCGTTGGCGATCGCGGCACTACGTTGAAATGGCGGTTAGCGGATTCTCATATGCAGTATGGTATTTTGCTGGCTACCCTGCCGCAGGGGCGTCATCTTAGCCATGATCAACAACAACTGGTGGATACCCTGGTTGAACAGCTCACCGCCACGCTGGCGTTGGATCGCCATCAGGAGCGCCAGCAGCAGTTGATCGTGATGGAAGAGCGTGCCACCATTGCGCGCGAACTGCATGATTCTATTGCTCAATCGCTCTCTTGCATGAAAATGCAGGTAAGTTGTTTACAGATGCAAGGCGACGCGCTGCCAGAAAGCAGCCGCGAACTGTTAAGCCAGATCCGTAACGAACTGAATGCGTCCTGGGCGCAGTTGCGTGAGTTACTCACCACATTTCGTTTACAGCTCACCGAACCAGGATTACGTCCCGCACTGGAGGCGAGCTGCGAAGAGTACAGCGCCAAATTTGGCTTCCCGGTGAAGCTGAATTACCAATTGCCGCCACGTCTGGTGCCTTCACATCAGGCAATCCATCTGTTGCAAATTGCCCGTGAGGCATTAAGTAACGCCCTCAAACATTCGCAAGCAAGTGAGGTGGTGGTTACGGTGGCGCAAAACGATAATCAGGTAAAACTGACCGTTCAGGATAATGGCTGCGGCGTGCCTGAAAATGCCATCCGCAGCAATCACTACGGCATGATAATAATGCGCGACCGTGCGCAAAGTTTACGAGGCGATTGCCGCGTCCGCCGTCGTGAATCAGGTGGCACCGAAGTGGTGGTCACCTTTATTCCCGAAAAAACTTTCACAGACGTCCAAGGAGATACCCATGAGTAATCAGGAACCGGCTACTATCCTGCTGATTGACGATCACCCGATGCTGCGAACTGGCGTAAAACAGCTTATTAGTATGGCACCAGATATCACCGTGGTTGGCGAAGCGAGTAATGGCGAACAGGGTATTGAACTGGCGGAGTCTCTTGATCCCGATCTGATCCTGTTAGATCTCAATATGCCCGGCATGAACGGTCTGGAAACGCTGGATAAACTGCGCGAAAAGTCCCTCTCTGGCCGTATTGTGGTGTTCAGCGTCTCTAACCATGAAGAGGACGTGGTAACCGCATTGAAACGCGGTGCAGATGGCTATCTGTTAAAAGATATGGAGCCAGAAGATTTACTGAAAGCATTGCATCAGGCTGCCGCTGGCGAAATGGTCTTAAGCGAAGCGTTGACCCCTGTTCTGGCCGCCAGCCTGCGCGCTAACCGCGCTACGACTGAGCGTGATGTTAACCAGTTAACACCACGTGAACGCGACATTCTAAAACTAATAGCCCAGGGCTTACCGAATAAGATGATTGCCCGTCGCCTGGACATCACTGAAAGCACGGTTAAAGTGCATGTGAAACACATGCTGAAAAAAATGAAGCTCAAATCTCGTGTAGAAGCTGCGGTATGGGTGCATCAAGAACGTATTTTCTGATTACGGTTCCCAGATCGGTTCGTCGTTCGACATTGCGTCGAAAGGTTCGGCAAGCGTTAGCGTGATCTCATTGGAAGAGACACGCTGCCCCTGGTTATCCTCCACCACTACCGACAATCGCCATTGATTGCTCGCCCCTTCCCCACTTTGCCAGTCCGGCATGATCAACGTCCAGCCATCCGCACTATTGGCTGTCGCTCCCGATGTCAGACTTAACATCTGCGTATCTCCCTGCCAGATCAATTGCCGAATACCGTAATGACTGCGAATTTGTAATTTCAGTGGCACGGTTTCACCAGGTTTAAGATCCCAGGGCGGCGTTGCCAGAAACACCGTTAAGGTTTTACGTTGCCGATACTCAATAGTCGGCAGATTATTTCGCTGCGGATTGTCATAGCGACTGCCGCGTAGCGACTGGCTTTCAGCAACTTCGCCAGCAGAAAGCTGTTTGTTGAGCGGCACGCCAAAACGGTAGTTAATATTCAGTCCGAGGTTATTTTGCCTTTCTCCACTTTCCCCCTGTTTATGCAGGGCGGTTACTGTAACGAGTGGGACAGGTGTGTAGTTTAGTCCAAGACTCAAGGCGACGGGATTGTGATAACCCGTGCCGGTGTTAAACAAATCAACACTCTGACCAAAATATTGTTCGAGGCTAACGCTGGTGTTGATATGCTGGTAAAACGGCATCCGCATCCGGGCCGTCAAGTCGTAACCACGCGCCATTCGTTGCTCGAGCGTGGCGGTCTGTTCACGCCAGGAGGCAAAAGGCTGGTAATAGTTTGCTGACAACCGCAAATATTCCCCCCACGCTTCGGCACCGAAACCTGCTCGCTGGAGATTTTGATCCAGCAAGTTGTCATAAAAAGTGTTATATCCCACCAGCCAGTTGCCACGCGCCCAGCGTTGGCCTGCGCCAAGGTTACTGACCAGACCATCATCCTGCTGAGTGAGCCCAATCTGGCTCCATGTAAGATAACGGTCGTTATCCTGTAGCGGTACAAACCAGCTCCCCCGGCTACCTGTAAAATGTCCTTCGTTATCCACTTTGACGTCGACACTGGCGTTCCCCCACGGCGATAGCCAGGATTCCACGTGCTGATTGACCTGCTGGCTAAGCGCATCGCGGACTTTTCCCAACGCAAAAGCTCTCGCCTGCTCGCCAGTGTCCTGACCTTTATCAGTCATACTGGTTTCACCAAAATCTTTCACAATTTCAGCAAAATGTTTTTCACCGTCATGATTTTCCGCAGCCATTCCTAAGTCAGGAAGACCGTCACTGTCGTTATCAAAAGGATTTGCCGCTTGCTGTTTAAAAGAGGACTGTGCGCTAGCTATACCGCCTGCCAGCAGCAAGAGTAAACAAATTGCGATAATGCGGGGGACGAAACGGCTCAAAACGTCAGTAATTTCCAATAAAAATGAACAGCTACAGCTTTATAGAATAACGATTACTGGTAATTTTTCTTGTACTTTTGCATGCTTTATGACAAATCCTAAAAAATGTGTCGGATTGGTCAGACAGCACACAAGCTGTAAGATAGAAACTGAACATCTAATTCCCTGAATACAGGAGTAAATAATGCAAAGAATCGTGATCGTTGCCAATGGCGCCCCCTACGGGAGCGAATCCTTATTTAACAGCCTGCGGCTGGCCATTGCGCTACGAGAGCAGGAAAGCTACCTGGATCTGCGTCTATTCCTGATGTCTGATGCGGTCACTGCCGGATTGCGCGGACAAAAACCTGGGGAAGGCTATAACATTCAGCAAATGCTGGAGATCCTCACGGCGCAAAATGTGCCAGTGAAATTGTGCAAAACCTGCACCGATGGTCGTGGCATCAGCACACTTCCACTGATTGATGGAGTGGAAATTGGTACTCTGGTAGAACTGGCGCAATGGACGCTGCTTGCCGATAAAGTGCTCACATTTTAACTTCAGTATGGGGCGCTCAAGATAATAGAGATGCCCCACTGCTAAAATGTTTTATCGGGCAAACCCGGGCCGTAACACACCATCCGGGAAATTTTCCGCCAGAAGTTTTTTCACCGACACCAGTAAATCACTCAGCCCGTCATCCTGCATCCCCAGTTTGTTAAGCGCTTGTTCCAGGGAAAACAAGTACTGTGCGTTGGTTCCTAACGGCCCACTCGCCGCAGCAATCAACGGGGCAATCACCTGAGCGCGGGTATCGGATTCATACTCAGGATGACGCGGGTCCATAATGAACACCAGCGCATTGACGGTGCGGCCATCGTCAAGATGAAGCTGACACCAGGACGGCAGATAGCAGCCAGTAATCATCTCACGCTTCCACAGTAAGGTCAGCTCCTGCTCCAGAGACTCATCCGGCAGACGATACGCAACGCCCGTGGTACGCCCGCCCTCTTTCAGTGCAAGCATCCTCCCCGGCTGGTGCGCAGTTCCCCGCCCGGCAGTAAGCCGCAAACAGAAAGCGCGATGCCACCCAACCAGCGTACCGGTGCACGACTCGGTAAACTCCAGCGCCGGATTCCACATTAATGATCCATAGCCGAAGATCCACACCGGTCCCTCATCAGGTCGACAAGCCAGCGTCGCCGCCAGCGAGGCCGCCCGTTGTTCTGCCGACCATAAGAGTGATTCTTCAATGGCACCAAATGCCGTTTTACAATCGGCATTCATCAAGAAATCACGCGTTATCACCTTACACCTCCGCCACTGCATACTTCCCTGCGACAACTTTTTGGTGTCTTCCGGACATTTTTACTGCTCATTTTGAAACCACTATTGGGACAATATGCAATCCACAGACCGCTTGCAAGGCAACACCGCACGAATAGCTTTAACTCGCCGCTGAGTTTTACGATTTTTTATGCCATTTATCATCTTCGCCTTTGGCATATTCATGTTTCACCGCAGCCCAGGCCACTTTATGCGCTGTCTCTTCGCGACTGGCATCATCACGCCGGTCTTCTTTATCTTTATATTGCTCCCAGGCGCTGTTGAATGCTTCTTTATAGATATCCTGGGCATGAGTGGGTAAAACGTGTTTTACGCTTTCCGGCAGGTCGCTTTTCGTTTTATACGGCATTGTTGACTCCTTTATTAAAATTGAACATTAAGTGTGGTCAACAATATCCCCTCTTGCCAAAACATAAGAATTCTCAGGTCAGACTCTTCTTAAGAGACGCGAATACAAACATTGTCTAAACACGTAGCTTATTTTTATGCTCCGAAGAGTAAAAAAACGACTACGGGGTAAAATTTCGTAAAATGTTACCGACATCCTGACACTTTCTGTTATTTTTCCTGCCTATTTATTACATTTCCGACAAATTCATCTGCAAAGGATAACCATAATGACAAATGCTCACGAGGCGGTAAAAACCCGCCACAAGGAGACTTCGCTTATTTTCCCGGTTCTGGCGCTGGTAGTGCTGTCCCTGTGGGGAAGCAGTCAAACACTACCAGTGGTTATTGGCATCAATCTTCTTGCTCTTATTGGTATTTTAAGCAGTGCTTTTAGTGTTGTCCGTCATGCGGACGTACTAGCCCATCGTCTGGGTGAACCTTACGGTTCGCTTATTCTTAGCCTTTCCGTCGTTATTCTTGAAGTCAGTTTGATTTCAGCCTTAATGGCGACCGGCGATGCAGCGCCGACGTTAATGCGAGATACGCTCTATTCAATCATTATGATTGTTACCGGCGGACTGGTTGGTTTTTCATTACTGCTGGGCGGCCGTAAATTTGCTACCCAATATATGAATCTGTTTGGTATTAAACAGTATTTAATTGCCCTGTTCCCATTAGCCATAATCGTGCTGGTATTTCCGATGGCGCTGCCTGCGGCGAATTTTTCGACCGGTCAGGCGTTACTTGTGGCATTAATTTCCGCAGCGATGTACGGCGTATTTTTGCTGATTCAGACCAAAACGCATCAAAGCCTGTTTGTTTATGAACATGAAGATGACAGCGATGATGACGACCCGCATCATGGCAAACCGTCTGCTCATAGCAGCCTGTGGCATGCCATCTGGTTAATTATCCATCTAATTGCCGTTATTGCGGTCACCAAAATGAACGCCAGCCCGTTAGAAACATTGCTCACCAGCATGAATGCGCCGGTGGCCTTTACCGGTTTCCTGGTAGCGCTATTGATTCTGTCGCCGGAAGGTTTAGGCGCGTTAAAAGCAGTTTTAAGCAACCAGGTCCAGCGCGCGATGAATCTGTTCTTTGGCTCGGTATTAGCAACTATTTCGCTTACCGTACCTGTTGTAACGCTTATCGCCTTTATGACGGGTAATGAATTGCAGTTTGCTCTGGGCGCACCAGAGATGGTGGTAATGGTAGCCTCTTTAGTACTGTGCCATATTTCATTTTCGACTGGCCGTACTAACGTACTCAACGGCGCGGCGCATCTGGCACTGTTTGCAGCTTATTTAATGACAATATTTGCCTGACATTTATATCTCCTCCGATGGCGGAAATCGGAGGAGATAATAAAAATTATCTGCTTATAGTATTTCTTCATACTACCTGAACAGATCGTTAATCAGATTTGCGAGCCTGTACCACAACCTGCACGAAACCACTGCAACAGCTGATGAAAAGCCGGAACGCGTACAGCATTGCGCACATTTCAGGGATGAAGTGAATATAAATTGAGCCGTAGTATCCACACCAAGCCGGAGTTATCCGGTGAGGCGCAATGTTGTGGGGGCTTTATCCCTGGCGGCATTGGTTGCTGGAAAGAGAAAACCCCCGCACGTTGAGAGGTCAAACCTGACAACAGAACGGGGGCTAATCTTGAACCAGAACAATTCAAGAATAGCCGCGAAATGTTGTCATTACAACAAAAAGGCGGTTATATGACGCTCGCGCAGTTTGCCGTGATTTTCTGGCACGACCTGGCAGCACCGATCCTTGCGGGAATTATTACCGCAGCGATTGTCAGCTGGTGGCGTAGCCGGAAGTAAGGTGAAAACGGGCGTCAGGCTGCCGTAATGGCAATATGCGCCCGAAACCGGCCGCAGGGTTAACAGCCTGCGGCCTTTTTTGTATTTATCTCTTCCACAAGTAGACACTGGCAACCAGATCTGGAAGCTCATCCAGTGCACTCATGAAACGACTGCAACAACTGATGAAAAGCCGGAACGCGAACAGCATTGCGCACATTTCAGGGATGAAGTGAAGATGAATTGAGACGTAGTATCGACACCAAGCCGGAGTTATCCGGTGAGGCGCAATGTTGCGGGGGCTTTATCCCTGGTGGCATTGGTTGCTGGAAAGAGAAAACCCCCGCACGTTGAGAGGTCAAACCTGACAACAGAACGGGGGCTAATCTTGAAACCAGACACTTCAAGAATAGCCGCAAAATGTTGTCATTACAACAAGGCGGCTATATGACGCTCGCGCAGTTTGCCGTGATTTTCTGGCACGACCTGGCAGCACCGATCCTGGCGGGAATTATTACCGCAGCGATTGTTGGCTGGTGGCGTAACCGGAAGTAAGGTGAAAACGGGCGTCAGGCTGCCGTGATGGCAATGTGCGCCCGAAACCGGTCGCTGGGGTAACAGCCTGCGGCCTTTTTTGTCTTCTTTGACCATGAAAAAAGCCCTACCGTAGAACGATAAGGCTTTTGTTTTCAAAGCAGAAAAGATTACTTGCTGGTATCCAGTTCTTCGAAACCTTTAACCAGATCATCAATCGCTTTCATCTGCTTGAGGAACGGCTCCAGTTTAGCCAGCGGCAGCGCGGATGGACCGTCGCATTTAGCATGTTCCGGATCCGGATGCGCTTCAATAAACAGCCCCGCCAGACCTACAGCCATACCGGCACGTGCCAGTTCGGCAACCTGGGCGCGGCGACCACCAGAAGCTGCACCAAACGGATCGCGGCATTGCAGTGCGTGGGTAACGTCGAAAATTACCGGGGAGTTGCCAGAGACTTTCTTCATTATGCTGAAGCCCAGCATATCAACGACCAGGTTGTCGTAACCAAAGTTAGCGCCACGGTCACAAAGAATCACTTTATCGTTGCCGCCTTCTTTGAATTTATCAACGATATTACCCATTTGGCCTGGGCTCACGAACTGTGGTTTCTTGACGTTAATTACCGCGCCAGTCTTCGCCATTGCTTCCACCAGGTCAGTCTGGCGAGCAAGAAACGCTGGCAACTGAATAACATCTACCACATCAGCAACAGGCTGTGCCTGGCTTGGCTCGTGAACGTCAGTAATAATTTTTACGCCAAATGTCTGTTTCAGTTCCTGGAAGATTTTCATCCCTTCTTCCAGTCCTGGTCCACGATAAGAGTGGATGGAGGAACGGTTGGCTTTGTCAAAAGAGGCTTTGAACACGTAAGGGATACCCAGTTTCTGGGTTACGGTTACGTAGTGTTCGCAAATGCGCATCGCCAGATCGCGAGATTCCAGCACGTTCATACCACCAAACAGCACGAACGGCAGGTCATTTGCTACGTTGATGTCGCCAATGCTAACCACTTTTTGTTTCATAGGATCGCCTTAATCTTAAGTAAAGTGTCGATTAATTAATGCAGCACAATATGTTTATGCGCGATGTTGTTAATTTGCGCACGTATCATTTCGCTGATCGGGTCTTCCGGACACTGTTCAACGAAATAATTTAAATCATTCAACGCAACGTGTTCGCAATCCAGTTGCGCGTAAATCAACCCACGATCGCGAATTTCATACGGATCTTCCGGGTTAAATTGTAATAAGGCCTCGCTGGTGCGTAATGCCAGTTCCATCTGATTTTCTTCCATCAGCGACGCTTTCAGCGTATCCAACAGTTTACGGATAACCTCAATGTTATCGGCTTCATCCAGGTCTTCATAAAACAGTTCCGCAGACGGGCTGATATTTCCCTTTAACCACACATCCAGCATATGTTCGCTTAATGATTCACCGTTAAAAGGGTTAATCAGCCAGATTTCTCCGTCCGGGCATTCTATGCGCAATATAAGCTGCGTTGGGAATATCACCGGCAATAGTGGCAAATCGAGACGATTAGCAACCCACAATAAAACGGCGCCTAACGATACCGCACTGCCCTGCCGATTTTTTAGCACTTGATCAAGCCATAATGCATCGGAAAGACGATAAACACCACGTGAGGCTTTAAACCCCCATTCGCCGTAAAACAGCGCGATTAATTTTTCCAGCTGCTCTTCTAATGGCAGAAGCTGGCTAATTTCTTCCTTCGCCAGACTAACGAGACGCTCCAGTTCGTCGTAGACATCTTGCGAGGGAAAATCGCGGCGGATTGCTTCGCAAGCCAGGATCATGCCTTCGCACAATGGTGCTTTATTAAATTCGAAATCAGCTAACGATCTCATGACTTACCCCAGTAACGGTACTTTTGTGGTGGCGAGTTTAATGATGATGTACAGCACCACCAGCGCCAGCGGGAAGGCAATAATGCGCGCCTGCTGACTGTGCATCCGACGATAATCGAGTGCAATAAAACCCAAAACGATATAAATGATAACTCCAAACAGCTTTTCAGTCAGCCATTCAGCCTGCCCGGAAAATGGCAGGATGTGCGTTTTAGCCATCAGCGCGATGCCGCTAAGCAATAACACCGTATCGACAACCGGCGGTACAATGCGCGTCCAACGAGCGAATGCCAGTGGATGCTCCTGGTAACGTAGCCAGAATCGTAGGGTTAAGAGCCCAACAGAAAGCGCGATGCTAATGAGATGAACGCTAAGCAGCGTACTAAAACTTATCATCGGTAATAGCGACCGAGCGTTACACGCTCGTTATCACCATAGTCCCGACAGGTTTTGACTTCATGATATCCCGCGTGGATAAATGCCTGTCGCACAGCTTCGCCCTGCTGCCAGCCATGTTCCAGAAGCAGAAAACCGCCGGATACCAGCGCGTTACGCGACTGTTCGATGATATGCACGATGTCTGCCATTCCGCTGTCTGCCGCAACCAGCGCAGTGAGTGGCTCAAAGCGAACATCGCCTTGTTGAAGATGTGGATCCTGCTCGTCGATATACGGCGGATTGCTGACAATCATCGTAAACTGCTGCCCGGTTAGCGCGCTAAACCAGTCGCTTTGCAGGATGTGGATATTTTTGATCGCCAGATGCTGGGCATTACGTTGTGCCAGGGCGACAGCATCGGGCATACGATCTACAGCGGTAATTTCGCAATCCGGGCGTTCGCTGGCCAATGCCAGTGCAATTGCCCCTGTGCCAGTTCCAAGATCGAGAATGCGGCAAGGTTGTTCAGGCAATCGCGCCAGTGCCTGTTCCACCAGACATTCCGTATCCGGGCGCGGAATTAAGGTCGCTGGCGAAACAAATAACGGCAACGACCAGAACTCACGCACACCGGTTAAATGAGCAATAGGTTCACCGGCACGGCGACGGGCTAAAAGCGCGTCGAGTTGCTCACATTGCTCTTCAGTCAACTGCGTTTCACCAAAGGCGAGAATATAAGTGCGCCCCTTGCCGGTAACATGCTCAAGCAGGATTTCAGCATCGCGCCGCGGGCTTTCGCTCGCCTGAAGTTGGCTTATTGCTTCACGTAACCAGTGTTGATATTCCATTATTCCTGCTCGGACAACGCCGCCAGTTGGTCGGCCTGATGTTCCTGGACGATCGGTTCTATCAGCATATCCAGTTTACCCTCCATCACTTCATCCAGACGGTAGAGCGTCAGGTTGATGCGGTGATCGGTAACACGCCCCTGCGGGAAGTTATAGGTACGGTTACGATCGCTGCGATCGCCGCTACCCAGCAAGTTGCGACGGGTGGAAGCCTCTGCCTGCTGGCGTTTTGCCATTTCCGCCGCATGGATACGAGCACCGAGCACTGAAAGCGCCTTCGCTTTGTTTTTATGCTGCGAACGTTCGTCCTGACATTCAACAACAATACCGGTCGGCAAGTGGGTAATACGAATTGCCGAATCGGTGGTGTTGACGTGCTGACCACCTGCGCCTGAGGAACGGAAAGTATCGATGCGCAAATCTGCCGGGTTGATATCCGGTAGTTCCGCTTCCGGCAGCTCCGGCATTACCGCTACGGTACAAGCAGAAGTATGAATACGCCCTTGCGATTCCGTCGCAGGAACACGCTGCACGCGATGGCCGCCAGATTCGAATTTCAAACGTCCATACACACCATCACCGCTAATTTTGGCGATGATCTCTTTATAACCGCCATGTTCACCCTCGCTGGCGCTCATGATTTCTACACGCCAGCGGCGGGCTTCGGCGTAGCGGCTGTACATACGGAACAGATCGCCAGCGAACAGCGCCGCTTCATCACCACCAGTTCCGGCACGCACTTCAAGGAAGGCGTTACGTTCGTCATCGGGATCTTTTGGCAGCAAAAGAACCTGTAACTGTTGCTCCAGTTGCTCGCTTTTTTCTTTAGCTTCACGCAGCTCATCCTGCGCCATCTCGCGCATTTCCGGATCGTCGAGCATCATCTGCGCGGTTTCAATATCTTCCTGAACCTGTTGCCAGTCGGTGAAACAGCGCGAAACATCACTTAACTGCGCATATTCACGTGATAATGCGCGAAAACGTTCCTGGTCGGCGATGGTTTGCGCATCACCCAGCAGTGCCTGAACTTCTTCATGGCGTTCATGCAGGGCTTCCAGTTTGGCAACGATAGAAGGCTTCATAGGCGTAAATGCACCCTGTAAAAAAGAAAATGATGTACTGCTACTCCAGCCCGAGGCTGTCGCGCAGAATATTCAGGCGTTCGTTATCCCCGTCACGGGCGGCCTGTTGAAGTGATTTCGTTGGCGCATGGATCAGGCGGTTAGTCAGTTTCCATGCCAGATCCTGCATTATGGCTTGCGCGTCGCCGCCCTGTTCCAGGGCCGCTAACGCTTTGGCGGTTAACTCATCGCGAACTTGTTCAGCCTGGCTGCGATAATCGCGAATGGTTTCGCTGGCGCTTTGTGCGCGTAGCCACGCCATAAATTCGCTGGTTTCCTGGGCGACGATAGTTTCCGCCTCAACTGCGGCGGCTTTACGTTGCGCCAGGTTGTGCGAAATAATGGTTTGCAGATCATCAACGCTGTAAAGGTAGGCATTCGCCAGTTTGCCAACTTCTGGCTCAACATCGCGTGGAACGGCAATATCGACCAGCAGCATCGGTTGGTTGCGACGACTTTTTAATGCGCGCTCCACCATGCCTTTACCGATAATCGGCAGCGGGCTAGCGGTGGAACTGATGATGATATCGGCTTCACTCAGACGCTCGTCGATATCGCTCAGGGCAATCACTTCCGCGCCGACTTCATCTGCCAGAATTTGGGCGCGTTCGCGAGTACGGTTGGCGATAATCATCTTCTGTACTTTGTGTTCGCGCAGATGACGCGCCACCAGCTCGATGGTTTCGCCCGCGCCAACCAGCAATACGGTCACCGTAGAGAGCGATTCAAAGATCTGCCGCGCCAGCGTACAAGCCGCAAATGCAACAGATACCGCACTGGCGCCAATATCCGTTTCAGTGCGAACGCGTTTCGCCACGGAGAAAGATTTCTGGAACATACGCTCCAGTTCGCTGGCCTTCATATGGCCTTTTTGCGAATCGGCAAAGGCTTTTTTTACCTGGCCGAGGATTTGCGGCTCGCCCAATACCAATGAGTCCAGGCCACTGGCAACACGCATTAAATGGCTGACCGCGTCGTTATCCTGATGCCAATAGAGGCTATTACGCAGATCTTCTTCGTTGAGATTATGGTAATCGCACAACCAGCGAATGAGCGCCTCTTGCAGGTTATCCTGCTCTTCAACGCTAAGATAAAGTTCTGTGCGGTTACACGTCGACAGCACCACGCCGCCCTGCACCATCGGCTGCGCGAGCAGACTGTCCAGCGCCTGATCGAGCTTATCCGGCGAAAACGATACACGTTCTCGCAGCGATACAGGTGCCGTTTTATGGTTGATACCGAGTGCTAAAAGGGTCATGTCTGCGGGAAATAATACCAACGTTGATATGGTTAGTCTGCTCGCATCATACAGGATGCGCGGGATCAATAAAAGAGAGCGCCCCCTTTTGGAGTAATTGCCTAAACCCGTTAGATTCTGGCAATTAAGACAACTTGAACATAGACGATGGCTGACGGTAACGCTAGCATTAAGGGTTATAACTGCAACGTATCTCAAGGACTTGTCATTATTATGCCCCTGCCCGATTTTCGCTTTATCCGCCTGCTACCGCTGGCTGCTCTCGTGCTCACGGCCTGTTCCGTTACGACGCCGAAAGGTCCGGGCAAAAGCCCGGATTCGCCACAGTGGCGTCAGCATCAGCAAGACGTGCGCAACCTGAATCAGTACCAGACACGCGGTGCGTTTGCCTATATTTCTGACCAACAAAAAGTGTATGCCCGTTTCTTCTGGCAGCAAACTGGCCAGGATCGCTACCGTCTGCTGCTGACTAACCCATTGGGCAGCACTGAGCTGGAGTTGAATGCCCAGCCGGGTAATGTGCAGTTAGTGGACAATAAAGGCCAGCGTTACACCGCCGATGACGCCGAAGAGATGATTGGCAAATTGACCGGAATGCCGATTCCGCTCAACAGTTTGCGCCAGTGGATTTTAGGTTTGCCAGGTGATGCAACCGACTACAAACTGGACGACCAGTACCGCCTGAGCGAAATTACCTATAGTCAGAACGGTAAAAAATGGAAAGTGGTATACGGCGGTTATGACACTAAAACGCAACCTGCGATGCCTGCCAATATGGAACTCACCGAAGGCGGTCAGCGCATCAAGTTAAAAATGGATAACTGGATAGTGAAATAATGCGGACTCAGTGGCCTTCTCCGGCAAAGCTTAATCTGTTTTTATACATTACCGGTCAGCGTGCGGACGGCTACCACACGCTGCAAACGCTGTTTCAGTTTCTGGATTACGGCGACACTATCAGCATTGGACTTCGCAACGATGGGGAAATCCGCCTGTTAACGCCAGTTGAAGGTGTGGAACACGAAGATAATCTGATTGTTCGCGCGGCACGGTTGTTGATGAAAGCAGCTGCCGCCAGTGGGCGTCTTCCGAAAGGAAGTGGTGCAGATATCAGCATTGACAAGCGTTTGCCTATGGGTGGTGGTCTGGGCGGTGGTTCATCCAATGCCGCAACAGTTCTGGTAGCTTTAAATCATCTGTGGCAATGCGGACTGAGTGTTGATGAGTTGGCAGAAATCGGGCTGACGCTGGGCGCAGATGTTCCGGTTTTTGTCCGTGGTCATGCTGCTTTTGCCGAAGGGGTCGGCGAAATATTAACGCCGGTGAATCCACCAGAGAGATGGTATCTGGTTGCGCACCCTGGCGTGAATATTCCTACACCAATGATTTTTAAAGATCCCGAACTCCCGCGCAACACGGCGAAAAGGTCAATAGAAACGTTGCTAAAATGTGAATTCAGCAATGATTGCGAGGTTATCGCAAGAAAACGTTTTCGCGAGGTTGATGCGGTGCTTTCCTGGCTGTTAGAATACGCCCCGTCGCGCCTGACTGGGACAGGGGCCTGTGTCTTTGCTGAATTTGATACAGAGTCTGAAGCCCGCCAGGTGCTAGAGCAAGCCCCGGAATGGCTCAATGGCTTTGTGGCGAAAGGTGTCAATCTTTCCCCATTGCACAGAGCCATGCTTTAAGCCGGGCAAGCTGAGTTTCGGTGACAACGTCACCTTGTTCCAGACGTTGCATCGCGCTCTTTAATACACCGCCTGGAAAGAATATTGCCTGGCCCGCACAGTTTTCGGCAGATTCTTTCCACCAATGGACGCATGCCTGAGGTTCTTCTCGTGCCTGATATGAAGCTTTTTGCTGGTAACGCCACCCCGGAACTAGCACAACGTATTGCCAACCGCCTGTACACTTCACTCGGCGACGCCGCTGTAGGTCGCTTTAGCGACGGCGAAGTCAGCGTACAAATTAACGAAAATGTACGCGGTGGTGATATTTTCATCATCCAGTCCACTTGTGCCCCTACTAACGACAACCTGATGGAATTAGTCGTGATGGTTGATGCCCTGCGTCGTGCTTCCGCAGGTCGTATCACCGCTGTTATCCCCTACTTTGGCTATGCGCGCCAGGACCGTCGCGTCCGTTCCGCTCGTGTACCAATCACTGCGAAAGTGGTTGCAGACTTCCTCTCCAGCGTCGGTGTTGACCGTGTGCTGACAGTGGATCTGCACGCTGAACAGATTCAGGGTTTCTTCGACGTTCCGGTTGATAACGTATTTGGTAGCCCGATCCTGCTGGAAGACATGCTGCAGCTGAATCTGGATAACCCGATTGTGGTTTCCCCGGACATCGGCGGCGTTGTGCGTGCCCGCGCTATCGCTAAGCTGCTGAACGATACCGATATGGCAATCATCGACAAACGTCGTCCGCGTGCGAACGTTTCCCAGGTGATGCATATCATCGGTGACGTTGCAGGTCGTGACTGCGTACTGGTCGATGATATGATCGACACTGGCGGTACGCTGTGTAAAGCTGCTGAAGCTCTGAAAGAACGTGGTGCTAAGCGTGTATTTGCGTACGCGACTCACCCGATCTTCTCTGGCAACGCGGCGAACAACCTGCGTAACTCTGTAATTGATGAAGTCGTTGTCTGCGATACCATTCCGCTGAGCGATGAAATCAAATCACTGCCGAACGTGCGTACTCTGACCCTGTCAGGTATGCTGGCCGAAGCGATTCGTCGTATCAGCAACGAAGAATCGATCTCTGCCATGTTCGAACATTAATCGAACCCGGCTCAAAGACCCGCTGCGGCGGGTTTTTTTGTCTGTAATATCCATTTGTATGACCTATGCCTCCTTCACCTGCCATTTAGTTGACAGATGATGCGCTCACGGATGAAACATTATTGTGAACAAAATATTTTCCTCACATGTGATGCCTTTCCGCGCTCTGATCGACGCTTGCTGGAAAGAAAAATACACTGCCGCACGGTTTACCCGTGACCTGATTGCCGGGATAACCGTTGGGATTATTGCTATTCCTCTGGCGATGGCGTTGGCAATTGGCAGTGGTGTGGCTCCTCAATACGGTTTATATACCGCTGCCGTTGCGGGGATTGTCATAGCTCTGACGGGTGGGTCGCGCTTTAGCGTTTCCGGTCCGACTGCAGCATTTGTAGTAATTCTCTATCCCGTTTCGCAACAGTTTGGACTGGCAGGCCTGCTGGTTGCGACGTTGTTGTCGGGGATCTTTTTGATCCTGATGGGTCTGGCGCGCTTTGGTCGTCTGATTGAATATATTCCGGTTTCCGTCACCTTAGGTTTTACCTCGGGTATCGGGATCACCATCGGTACCATGCAGATTAAAGATTTTCTCGGTCTGCAAATGGCTCATGTCCCGGAACATTATCTACAAAAAGTCGGCGCATTATTTATGGCGCTGCCGACCATTAATGTGGGTGATGCTGCTATTGGTATCGTGACGCTTGGCATTCTGATTTTCTGGCCACGTTTGGGTATTCGTTTACCTGGTCACCTTCCGGCCTTGCTGGCTGGTTGCGCGGTGATGGGGATTGTTAACCTGCTTGGCGGACATGTTGCTACCATCGGGTCGCAATTCCACTACGTTCTGGCCGATGGTTCTCAGGGTAACGGTATTCCGCAACTGCTGCCGCAACTGGTGCTGCCGTGGGACCTGCCTAATTCAGAATTCACACTAACCTGGGATTCTATTCGCACTCTGCTGCCTGCGGCATTCTCAATGGCAATGCTCGGGGCAATCGAATCTCTGCTCTGCGCCGTCGTACTGGATGGTATGACCGGGACTAAGCACAAGGCGAATAGTGAACTGGTCGGTCAGGGGCTGGGGAATATCATCGCTCCATTCTTTGGTGGTATTACCGCTACTGCTGCCATCGCGCGTTCTGCCGCTAACGTCCGTGCTGGGGCAACTTCCCCTATCTCGGCGGTGATCCACTCTATTCTGGTTATTCTCGCCCTGCTGGTACTGGCACCACTGCTCTCCTGGCTGCCGCTTTCCGCCATGGCGGCCTTGCTGTTGATGGTGGCGTGGAACATGAGTGAAGCGCACAAAGTGGTCGACTTGCTGCGTCATGCGCCGAAAGATGACATCATCGTCATGCTGCTGTGTATGTCACTGACCGTGCTGTTTGATATGGTTATTGCCATCAGCGTGGGGATTGTTCTGGCATCGTTGCTGTTTATGCGCCGTATCGCCCGTATGACTCGTCTGGCGCCGGTGGCAGTAGACGTTCCTGATGATGTGCTGGTCTTGCGTGTTATTGGCCCGCTGTTTTTCGCGGCGGCTGAAGGTCTGTTCACCGACCTGGAATCACGTCTGGAAGGAAAACGGATTGTTATTCTGAAGTGGGATGCCGTTCCGGTGCTTGATGCCGGTGGTCTTGATGCGTTCCAGCGTTTTGTGAAGCGCCTGCCTGAAGGGTGTGAACTGCGCGTGTGTAACGTGGAATTCCAGCCTCTGCGTACAATGGCCCGATCCGGTATTCAACCGATTCCGGGACGTCTGGCGTTCTTCCCGAATCGCAGCGCAGCGATGGCTGATCTGTAAGAAAGGCATTAAATTGACCAGTCAGCGCAAACTGACTGGTCAGCAAACTACTTTAGTTGTTAGCTATGACGGCGATTATCGCTACGGCGGCAACGTTTGTCATAGTGGCGAACCCACCAGTAACGGTCGCACACCTGTTCATGCCCGCCAACACGGGCTCCCGCCAACCAGAGAATGGCACCGACGAAAATACTCAGCACTGCACCGTGTGCGAAATACTGGGGCATATCAAACTGTGGTAATTGGTTGAGGATTGAATACCCCACGCCGACCACCATCACCACCAGACCCAACCCCATAAGCACGTTACCGAGTAACGAAGCGTTTTTGCGTTTCATGTGTCACCTCCGGAACTTTCTGGGTTGTAACAGGGAATACCCCTCTTCCTTATGTGTAAAGTATAGACAACACCCTGTGGCTTATGTGCGGGCGTGATCACAATTACAACCCTTATTTCAACAAAACTTTACAAATAACCGTCTAAACACCTTGACTTTCTAATAGTCGATACTGGCAATTATTATGTTATCTGCGTTTAACACGCTGTTTTTTGTCAAGCGGGGCCGCAACCAGTAAACTACGCGCCAGTTATGTACTCACTCAGGACAAAAAAACGTGACGATTAAATTGATTGTCGGCCTGGCGAACCCCGGCGCTGAATACGCCGCAACGCGACATAATGCTGGCGCCTGGTTCGTTGACTTACTGGCGGAGCGTTTACGCGCTCCCCTGCGCGAAGAGGCTAAATTCTTTGGTTATACCTCGCGAGTTACCCTCGGAGGCGAAGATGTCCGCCTGTTAGTCCCGACTACATTTATGAATCTCAGCGGCAAAGCCGTCGCCGCGATGGCCAGTTTTTTCCGCATTAATCCGGACGAAATTCTGGTCGCTCACGACGAACTGGATCTGCCTCCGGGCGTCGCCAAATTTAAATTGGGCGGTGGCCACGGTGGTCACAATGGACTGAAAGACATCATCAGTAAATTGGGTAATAACCCTAACTTTCACCGTTTACGCATCGGAATCGGTCATCCGGGCGATAAAAACAAAGTTGTCGGGTTTGTGTTAGGCAAACCACCTGTTAGTGAACAGAAGTTAATTGATGAAGCCATCGACGAAGCGGCGCGTTGTACTGAAATGTGGTTTACAGATGGTTTGACCAAAGCAACGAACCGATTGCACGCCTTTAAAGCGCAATAAGTCGTTGTCTGCGGCATTTTTGCCGAGTGCCGTGTATAATAGGCAAAGTTATTTCCATTTCTGCAATCTGTTTGTGATAACAGGTTGATTATTAAGATATTAAGGTGATTTAAATCATGGGATTCAAATGCGGTATCGTCGGTTTGCCCAACGTCGGGAAATCTACCCTGTTCAACGCGCTGACCAAAGCCGGTATTGAAGCGGCCAACTTTCCATTCTGTACCATCGAGCCGAACACGGGCGTCGTACCAATGCCTGACCCTCGCCTGGATCAACTGGCTGAAATCGTAAAACCGCAGCGTACGCTTCCCACGACCATGGAATTTGTCGATATCGCCGGTCTGGTAAAAGGCGCGTCGAAAGGTGAAGGTCTGGGTAACCAGTTCCTGACCAACATTCGTGAAACCGAAGCGATCGGCCACGTTGTTCGCTGCTTTGAGAATGACAATATCATTCACGTTTCCGGCAAAGTTAACCCGGCGGACGATATTGACGTTATCAACACCGAACTGGCGCTGGCGGATCTCGACACCTGCGAACGTGCGATTCACCGCGTACAGAAGAAAGCCAAAGGTGGCGATAAAGACGCGAAAGCTGAGCTGGCGGTACTGGAAAAATGCCTGCCACAGCTGGAAAACGCAGGCATGCTGCGCGCGCTGGATTTAAGTGCAGAAGAGAAAGCGGCGATTCGTTACCTGAGCTTCCTGACGCTGAAACCAACGATGTACATCGCCAACGTCAACGAAGACGGTTTTGAAAACAACCCGTATCTTGACCAGGTGCGTGAAATCGCGGCGAAAGAAGGTTCTGTTGTGGTTCCGGTTTGTGCTGCTGTTGAAGCTGACATTGCCGAACTGGACGACGAAGAACGTGACGAGTTTATGCAGGAACTGGGACTGGAAGAACCAGGCCTGAACCGTGTGATCCGTGCCGGTTATAAACTGCTGAACCTGCAAACTTACTTCACCGCTGGGGTGAAAGAAGTACGCGCATGGACCATTCCGGTTGGTGCAACCGCGCCGCAGGCAGCTGGTAAAATCCACACCGATTTTGAAAAAGGCTTTATCCGCGCACAAACCATCTCGTTTGAAGACTTCATCACTTACAAAGGTGAACAAGGTGCGAAAGAAGCGGGCAAAATGCGTGCAGAAGGTAAAGACTACATCGTTAAAGATGGCGATGTGATGAACTTCCTGTTCAACGTCTAATTCCACGTAATATCCTGGCGGTTAATAACGAGCCATTATGTGAGTCGCACATAATGGCTTTTTTACGCCTGCTACGCTGCTTCTTTCAATTCTGTGTTACCGAAACTCATAATCAGACTCCTGGCAATATTAACAATGCGGCTTTTATGTGATAACAATCACAGTGCATTAACCGTTCAAGAGTTTGTCATGAAAAAAACATTTACCTTCAGTCTGTTAGCAATTGTCTTTGCGAGCCTGTTAAGTGCTTGTGTTCCTCACCATCATCACCGCCACAACGATGGCCCGCGAGGTCCTGCGGCTTCCGGTAAGCCAATGCCACCTTCAAATGGTGGGCCAAATCATGGCAGTCATGGTCGCTATTAATTAGCAAGTCATACGCGGGGGAGTGCCTACTTTCCCGCTATCCACGGCGCTTAAACTGACTCGCATCAATGCCGTATTGCTTCATTTTTCGCCACAGCGTAGTGCGACCAATCCCGAGTAAAACCGACATTTCCTGAATACGTCCGCCAGTAACCTGGGCCGCGTTAATAATCGCTTCTTTTTCAACTTCCGCGAATGACAGACTGGTAGAAAGGCGTGTAGCGCTGGCATCATCTGTCGCCTGTTCAGTAAACAGGTGTTCCGGCAAATCACTGACACGAATGCGTCCGTTTTCGCTACTCAGCGCAAGATTCTCGATGACGCTGTAAAGTTCAAAATCATTGCCAGGCCATGCGCAAGAAACCAGGCGAGTAAGCGCATCGTCATCAATTTTCAGACGCGTAGAGAAGCGTTTTTCAAGACTGCGTAATTTGTTATTCACCAGCGCCGGAATACTGTCGCGCCGCATCCGCAAAGGAGGGATGGTAATTTCAAATGCATGAAGCGCGTAATAAAGCTGGCGACTAAAGCGATTCTGCTCCACCAGCATCGCCAGATCCGCTGTTGTAGTGGCAATCACTTTGACATCAATGGGTATTAAACGCCGCGCATCCAGTCTTGTGATGACGCCTTGTTTGATGACCTGGAGCAACGCAGACTGTAACTCTGCCGCCAGATATTCAATCTTTTCAAGGAACAACGTGCCTCCATGTGCCAGTTCCAGCCGACTCAGACGACCATTTTCATTCTCCGTTCGATCGCCACCAATAAATTCTTCCGCCAGCGCCGCATCGCCATATAACTCGCAATTAACCGCGATATAGGGACCCGCCGCACGCTCGCTTTCATTGTGAATGGCCTGGCTTAACAGTGCCTTGCCAACGCCTTCTTCTCCACAGAGTAGCACCGGGAAACTGCTGCGCGCCGCCTGGCGGCCAAAATGGATCAACCGGCGGGTTTGCGGATCGTCCTGTGGCATATGAGCGAAGGTATGGCTGACTTTTCCTAATTGACTGGTCATCAACTGCCGCATCTGTTCTACCGGATGGAGCAACAGAATAAAGCTGGTCCCTTGCGTTTCAATTATCGGTTTAAGGGTAATGACCGCATCAATAAACTGGTGCTGACTTTCAAAAGTCGCTTCCACATGTTTGAGGGGATGAGCTTGCTTTATTGCCTGTTGCAATACGGTTGGTAGCGTTAATAGCTCAGTGATCGCCCTTCCCTGACTTGCCGTCGCGTCCAGACACAAAACACGCGCCGCCTGGGCATTGATAAATTGCAAATTACCCTGCTCGTCCCAGCTAATCACGCCATCGTCCATACTTTCTAGCAAGGCGTTAAGCTGATTTAAATGCCGGTTTGTTTCAGCCAGTAAACTGTCTGTCAGCAGTAAATTTCCTACCTCGCGCGCAATTGCCAGCGTCAACGGCAAATCGGCTGCGGTGGTTTGCTCAACCGGACACGCCAGCGCTATCGTTCCCGTTAATCGGCCCTTGCTGTCAAACAGTGGCGTTGCACAAAATGCCCAATCCCATAGCGCCTGCTTGAAATGTTGATCGGCCATCGTTTTCACTGCCTGACCGGAGATAGCCGCTAACGATAGCGCACAAGTACCAATAATTCCCTCTGCGCAATACGTGCCGTCATTGAATCCCAGGACACTAAGCTGGTGCAACGTTTGCGGATCGCCATAACGACTAAGGATGCAGGCGGTTTCATCAAGGATGAACAGTCCGCACGCCCGCGATTCCATATATTCCCAGGCATCTTCCAGTGCCGCTTGCCCGAGTGCCAGCATCGCTTCCTTACGCCGATAGATAGAAGCAAATGTCACGCCCCGAGCCTGATGCGGTACGCTCCATGACTCCCGTTTCATCAGCTTGCGGCATCGCTCCCAGGATGCTGCTATCAAGGGAGATACGCTCTGTTGCTGGTTGTTAAAACCGTCATTCATATTTGCTGCCCTTATGACAAAAAGGTGTTCCGCATCGCAAATTTACTTATCCAGATTCGGCATTGTTCCGTTATGGAACATTTATTAAAGCATATGTTTCATTATGAAACATAATTTGGGTTAATTTTCTTTTCCCCTCCCTGATGCACAATGGATTTATCGGCAGTCAGTGGTCGCCGTGTCGTTGAACATCATCCATGCCCTACCCTAATTGCTGGAGCAAAATAATGAAAAAATTGATCAATGATGTGCAAGACGTACTGAACGAACAACTGGCGGGACTGGCGAAAGCGTATCCTTCGCTGGCGCTGCATCAGGATCCGGTGTATGTCACCCGAGCCGATGCGCCAATTGCAGGGAAAGTGGCGTTATTGTCGGGCGGCGGCAGCGGACACGAACCCATGCACTGTGGTTATATTGGCCAGGGTATGCTCTCGGGGGCGTGTCCGGGCGAAATTTTCACCTCACCGACGCCCGATAAAATTTTTGAATGTGCCATGCAAATCGATGGTGGCGAAGGTGTACTGCTGATTATCAAAAATTATACCGGCGATATTCTTAACTTCGAGACAGCGACCGAATTACTGCACGATAGTGGCGTAAAAGTGACCACCGTGGTCATTGATGACGACGTCGCAGTAAAAGACAGTCTTTATACCGCCGGGCGGCGCGGCGTTGCCAATACAGTATTAATTGAAAAAATTGTTGGCGCAGCGGCAGAACGCGGCGACTCACTGGAGGCTTGTGCACAACTGGGGCGTAAGTTGAACAATCAGGGCCACTCTATTGGTATCGCCCTCGGTGCCTGTACCGTTCCTGCTGCAGGCAAACCTTCTTTTACGCTGGCAGATAATGAAATGGAATTTGGTGTCGGCATTCATGGTGAGCCGGGTATTGACCGCCGCCCCTTCTCCTCTCTTGATCAAACTGTCGATGAAATGTTCGACACGCTGCTGGAAAATGGCACATACCACCGCACGCTGCGCTTCTGGGATTATCGACAAGGTAGCTGGCAGGAAGAGACGCAAACTAAACAACCGCTTCAGTCTGGCGATCGAGTGATTGCGCTGGTCAACAATCTTGGCGCGACACCGCTTTCTGAACTGTATGGCATCTATAACCGCCTGACCACGCGTTGCCAGCAAGCTGGCTTGACTATCGAGCGCAATTTAATCGGCGCGTACTGCACCTCACTGGACATGACCGGTTTTTCCATCACCTTACTGAAAGTTGATGACGAAACGCTGGCGTTATGGGACGCCCCGGTCCACACCCCGGCGCTTAACTGGGGTAAATAAGGAGATAACCATGTCACTGAGCAGAACTCAAATTGTTACCTGGCTCACTCGCTGTGGAGAAATTTTCAGCAAAGAGAGCGATTATCTTACCGGGCTGGATCGTGAAATCGGCGATGCTGACCACGGGCTAAATATGAATCGTGGCTTTAGCAAAGTGGTGGAAAAACTCCCTGCCATCGCGGATAAAGACATCGGTTTCATTCTCAAGAATACCGGCATGACGTTGCTTTCCAGCGTCGGCGGTGCCAGCGGCCCACTGTTCGGTACGTTCTTTATCCGTGCGGCACAGGCCACTCAGGCACGTCAAAGCCTGACGTTGATAGAGCTTTATCAGATGTTCCGTGATGGCGCAGACGGCGTAATCAGTCGGGGGAAAGCAGAACCCGGCGATAAAACCATGTGCGATGTCTGGGGGCCGGTGGTTGAGTCGTTACGCCAGTCCAGTGAGCAAAACCTTTCTGTTCCGGCGGCGCTCGAAGCCGCCAGTAGCGTCGCGGAATCCGCCGCACAAAGCACGATTACGATGCAAGCCCGCAAAGGCCGCGCCAGTTATCTCGGTGAACGCAGTATTGGTCACCAGGATCCTGGTGCAACCTCCGTGATGTTTATGATGCAAATGTTGGCGTTAGCCGCAAAAGAGTAAGGAATTGGTGATGGTAAACCTGGTCATAGTTTCACATAGCGCCCGACTGGGAGAAGGTGTCGGTGAATTAGCTCGCCAGATGTTAATGGGCGATAGTTGTAAAATCGCCATTGCCGCAGGAATTGACGATCCGCAGAATCCCATCGGTACAGATGCCGTCAAAGTGATGGAAGCCATCGAATCCGTTGCCGATGCCGACCATGTGTTGGTCATGATGGATATGGGTAGTGCGTTATTGAGTGCAGAAACCGCACTGGAATTGCTGGCGCCAGAGATCGCCGCGAGAGTACGTTTGTGCGCTGCACCGTTGGTCGAAGGAACGTTAGCCGCCGCCGTCAGCGCAGCCTCGGGAGCGGATATCGACAAAGTCATCCATGACGCCATGCATGCGCTGGAAGCCAAACGAGAACAACTGGGTTTACCATCATCCGCTACTGAAATCTCCGACATATGCCCCTCGCACGATGAAGAAGCCCGTTCTCTGGCAGTGGTGATTAAAAACCGTAACGGACTCCACGTCCGTCCAGCCTCCCGACTGGTCTATACCTTATCGACATTTAATGCAGACATGTTGTTGGAGAAAAACGGTAAGTGCGTAACACCGGAAAGTATTAACCAGATTGCACTGTTACAAGTCCGCTGTAACGATACGCTGCGCCTGATTGCAAAAGGGCCAGAGGCTGAAGAGGCGTTAGCCGCTTTTCGCCAGTTGGCTGAAGATAACTTTGGTGAAATGGAAGAGATAGCACCGCCAACTCTGCGTCCAGTTCCGCCTGTCACAGGCAAAGCCTTTTATTATCAACCGGTTTTATGCACAGTACAGGCGAAATCATCACTGAGCGTGGAAGAAGAACAGGAACGGTTACGCCAGGCAATTGACTTCACGTTGTTAGATCTGATGACGTTAACGGCAAAGGCAGAAGCAAGCGGGCTCGACGATATCGCAGCAATTTTTTCCGGTCACCATACACTATTAGACGATCCTGAACTGCGGGTAGCGGCAAGCGAACTCCTTCAGCATGAACATTGCACGGCGGAGTATGCCTGGCAGCAGGTTCTTAAAGAACTTAGCCAGCAATACCAGCAGATTGATGATGAATATTTGCAGGCTCGCTATATTGATGTGGACGATCTTCTGCATCGCACCCTGCTCCACCTGACACAGACAAAAGAAGAACTCCCTCAGTTTAGCGCGCCGACCATTTTACTGGCGGAGAACATTTATCCCTCCACGGTACTTCAACTGGATCCGACAGTCGTTAAGGGCATCTGCCTTAGTGCCGGAAGTCCGGTATCCCACAGCGCTCTAATTGCCCGTGAACTGGGTATTGGCTGGATTTGTCAGCAGGGAGAGAAGCTGTATTCGATTCAACCTGAAGAGACGCTAACGCTGGATGTAAAAGCACAATGCTTCAGGCATCAGAGTTAAATTAGATTTGTCTGTCAGTTCGCAGAAAAAGATTTCAATCATGCTCTTACGGCGATCCTGAACTAAGGTTTTCTGATACTTGAATACCGTTTTGTTCGGTATCGCCAAAGGAGAATGATTGATGAAACCACTTGTCCCTCGTCGCTCGCAGAAAGTGGCGTTAATACCTGCTGCCGTATTATTGTGTGCCACCGCGCTATCTGCACAGGCAGAAGAAACACCGGTGACGCCACAATCGCCTGATATTTTGTTAGGCCCTCTGTTTAACGATGTGCAAAACGCCAAACTTTTTCCTGATCAAAAAACTTTTGCCGATGCCATTCCTAACAGCGATCCATTAATGATCCTCGCAGACTACCGGATGCAGCAGAATCAGAGCGGGTTCGATCTGCGCCATTTCGTTAACGTTAATTTCACCCTGCCGAAAGAGGGAGAAAAATATGTGCCTCCAAAGGGGCAGTCACTGCGCGAACACATTGACGGACTTTGGCCGGTGTTAACCCGTTCTACCGAAAGTACCGAACAATGGGATTCTCTGTTGCCGTTGCCGAAACCCTATGTCGTGCCGGGAGGTCGTTTTCGCGAAGTGTATTACTGGGACAGTTACTTCACCATGCTGGGGCTTGCCGAAAGCGGTCACTGGGATAAAGTGGCGGACATGGTGGCAAACTTTGGTCATGAAATAGATACTTATGGGCATATTCCAAACGGTAACCGCAGCTATTATTTGAGCCGATCGCAGCCGCCCTTTTTTGCCTTGATGGTAGAGTTACTCGCGCAACATGAAGGTGACGACGCGTTGAAACAATATCTGCCGCAACTGCAAAAAGAGTACGCGTACTGGATGGACGGTATTGAAAACCTGCAGGCTGGGCAACAGGAAAAACGCGTTGTTAAACTCAAGGATGGCACTATTCTTAACCGCTATTGGGATGACCACGATACGCCACGCCCGGAGTCGTGGGTAGAAGATATTGCCACCGCCAAAAGTAATCCGAACCGCCCTGCCACTGAAATTTACCGCGATCTGCGTTCTGCCGCCGCGTCTGGCTGGGATTTCAGTTCACGCTGGATGGACAACCCGCAGCAGTTAAATACGTTACGCACCACCAGCATCGTACCGGTCGATCTCAATAGTCTGATGTATAAGATGGAGAAAATTCTCTCCCGCGCCAGTAAAGTCGCCGGGGATAACGCGATGGCCAGCCAATATGAAACGCTCGCCGATGCCCGTCAGAAAGGGATCGAAAAATACCTGTGGAACGATCAACATGGCTGGTATGCCGACTACGATCTGAAGAGCGATAAAGTACGCAATCAGTTAACTGCCGCCGCCCTGTTCCCGCTTTATGTCAATGCAGCGGCAAAAGATCGCGCGACCAAAATGGCTGCTGCCACTAAAACACATCTGTTGCAACCAGGCGGACTGAACACCACATCGGTTAAAAGTGGACAGCAATGGGATGCGCCAAATGGCTGGGCTCCCCTGCAATGGGTCGCGACTGAAGGGTTGCAAAACTACGGGCAGAACGAGGTGGCGATGGACATTAGCTGGCACTTCCTGACCAATGTTCAGCACACTTATGACCGGGAGAAGAAGCTGGTCGAGAAATATGATGTCAGTACCACCGGAACAGGTGGCGGCGGTGGCGAATACCCGTTGCAGGATGGCTTTGGCTGGACCAATGGCGTCACGCTGAAAATGCTCGATTTGATCTGCCCGAAAGAACAACCGTGTGACAATGTTCCGGCAACGCGTCCGACCGGTAAATCAACCACACAGCCGGTTAAACAAAAAGAGGCGGTACCTACGTCTTAACTTTACTGTATATCGGGCAATGCCATTGCGCGCATAAAATTGGCATTGCTCTTTTTTTCCACGAAAAACCAAACATCGATTATTATACGATCTATGTCTTAATTTTCTTATATCAGAGAAGATATTAATTTTACATTATCAATTTATTAATCATTACTCTTCTATTTATATTTTTCCGCCACTCACGCATTCTCCCTGACAATTTTCTTGTTGAACAAAGCGTTGTTTAGCAAATAAGCAGATCATTCTGTTTCTTTAGACAAATCTTGATATCAAACATGATCTTTATCGATATATATGTAAATATATATCGGTTTTAATTGTCAGGATATTACTTATGTCACTAACCAGACGGATGTTTACGCAGGCTCTTGCGTCTACCTTGTTCCTGCATCATCTGCCGTCCTTTGCACAATCAGTTAAATTCTGGGCCTCATTGACGCTTCCTGAAGCCAAAAAAATTACGCGTATTGTCAGTGCCGGTGCGCCTGCCGATCTGCTTTTGCTGGCTGTCGCGCCAGAAAAACTGGTCGGTTTTTCTTCTTTTGACTTTGCTCGCGAGGCGGCAATTCCATTAACTCCGGCAATACGTCATTTACCTAAACTTGGACGACTCGCCGGACGCGCCAGTTCGCTTTCAATGGAAGGGCTTATGGCATTGCAGCCCGATTTGGTCGTTGATTGCGGCAATACGGATGAAACCTGGCTCTCCCAGGCACGGCAGGTTAGCGAACAGACACAAATCCCCTGGTTATTGCTTAACGGAAAACTGGAGCAATCGGCAGAACAGTTAACAACGCTGGGCAAAACGTTAGGCGAAGAGCACCGCGCCGCAGAACAAGCCAATCTCGCCAGCCGCTTCGTTGGTGAAGCTCAGGCATTCGCCACCTCACCCGCCGCTAACCTCCGCTTTTATGCTGCGCGCGGTCCCCGAGGGCTGGAAACGGGCTTACAGGGTTCGTTGCATACCGAGGCGGCGGAATTATTAGGTTTGCACAACGTCGCGCAAATAGCCGATCGCCACGGCCTGGCACAGGTTTCCATGGAAAATCTACTGCGCTGGCAGCCGGATATTATTCTGGTTCAGGATGCTGTGACTGCAAACTTTATCCGTAACGATCCTCTCTGGCAGGGCGTAAAAGCCGTTGCGGAACATCGCATCCTGTTTTTGAGTGGCTTGCCTTTCGGCTGGCTGGATGCCCCGCCGGGAATCAACCGTCTTCTGGGATTGCGCAGACTCCACGCCTGGCTGGATCCCGCAGTCAACAGCCAGTTTAAAAACGATATGCAACGTTACGCTCAACTGTTCTGGCATTGCCCATTAAGTGACGCCGACTATCAAAAAATGGTGGCGAGCTAATGAGAACCGCGAACGGATGTATTCTGCTGCTGGCAGCTATCAGTATCACTTTTGCCGCCGTAAATGGGGCTTATCATCTCGATATACAGCAACTGCTGGCGCTAATTCTTCGTCAAGAAGATGTTCCTGTGCAGGAACAAATTGTCTTCTGGCAAATCCGCGTGCCGCGCATTCTGGCGGCGTTGTTACTGGGCGCTGCGCTGGCAGGCGCCGGAACCACCTATCAGGGTATGTTCCGTAATCCCTTAGTTTCACCGGATATTTTAGGCGTCTCCGCCGGTGCCGGACTTGGTGCCTGCGCTGCAATCCTGTGGGGATTATCGATAGCTTACATCCAACTCTATGCATTTTGCGGCGGTCTGCTGGTGGTCGCAGGCGTCTGGCTGATTACATGTCGGGTGACTCGTCACGATCCGGTGCTCACGCTGGTGCTGGTCGGCATTGCGTTAGGAACGCTGTGTGGAGCGGGGATATCGCTAATTAAAACGCTGGCCGATCCCTATACCCAGTTGCCCTCGATTACCTTCTGGCTACTCGGTGGCCTTTCTACGGTGACCTTACGCGACCTTTACTACGCGGCACCGCTCATTCTGGCTGGCTCCGTTCCTTTGCTATTCCTCCGCTGGCGCATGAATTTACTCACGCTTTCTGATGACGAAGCCCGCTCGCTGGGGCTGAATGTTGCGCGTCTGCGATTAGGATTGATTGTCTGCGCCACCCTAATCACCGCCAGCACGGTAGCAATAGCGGGCATTATTGGTTGGGTTGGTCTGGTCGTTCCGCACATTGCCCGCTTGTTGACCGGTCATAACCATCAGCAACAGTTGCCCATGGCAATGTGTACTGGCGCGATTCTGCTCCTGCTCACCGATACGCTGGCGCGCAGCATTGGGACAACAGAAATCCCGCTCGGCATTCTGACCGCTTTTGTTGGCGCACCGTTTTTCCTGCTTTTGTTGTTACGCGGAGGTCGCCAGTGACTTTGCTTGCCGTCCGTCATGCGTCTCTGGGTTACTCCCGCCATCCGGTGCTAAGTGACGTTTCCTTCGCCCTGTCACAAGGAACAATTTGTTGTCTGCTTGGCGCCAATGGTTGCGGCAAAACCACGCTCATGCGCTCCATTCTTGGCGTTATACCGTTATTAAAGGGCGAGATATTACTGGATAGCATCCCCGTTCAGACACTTAACCATCGCCAGCGCGCGCAAGCAATTGCCTGGGTACCGCAGGCGCACGACGGTATTTTTGCTTTCAGTGTGCTGGATATGGTGTTGATGGGCCTGGCCCCCACCATAGGCGCTTTTTCCGTTCCCGGTAAGCAAGAACGCCTGAAAGCAACGGAACAACTGGAAAAGCTGGGTATTTTGCATCTGGCGACAAGATGCTGGAATACCCTTAGCGGCGGTGAACGCCAGCTGGCTTTAATCGCCCGTGCACTCGTCCAACAACCGCGCTTGTTGTTACTGGATGAGCCCGCCTCCAGCCTCGATTTCGGTCATCAGATCCAACTTCTGGACACGCTGGCGCAGCTAAAAAATAACGGCATGACAATGTTAATGTCGACTCACCATCCGCTCCATGCCAACGCCATTGCCGACAGCATTATCCAGGTAGAGCCAGATGGACGAGTAACACAAGGCTTACCGACCGAACAGTTAACAACGAACAAACTGGCGGCCCTGTATCGGGTTTCTGCCGACCAAATTCATCATCACCTCTCTGCAATTAGCCGCTAAGGAACAATCATGCTCATTGATGATATTGATTTTGCAGACCTTTATCTGCAGCAACTCAAACTGGCTCACCGCACAGAAAAAACGCCCGATCACTGGGATCAACGGGCGGAGAAAATGGCTGAAAATTGCGCCTCGCCAACGGACAGCTACCTGCAACAACTGATCGCTAAAATTGACCTGCAAGGCGCGCAGACCTTATTCGATATGGGCTGCGGACCTGGCACCGTATCGCTGGCGCTGGCTGACAAACTCACGACGGTTTATGGCGTTGATTACAGTCAGGGGATGCTGAACGTTGCCGCCCGCCGCGCCGCCGCACTGAAGGCTGACAATGTCCACTGGATCCAGCGCGCCTGGGAAGAGGACTGGAGTGACCTGCCACGCTGCGATATTGCCGTGGCTTCCCGATCCACACTGGTGGCTGATATGCGCCAGGCAATGAGTAAACTGAATAATCAGGCACGGCTGCGCGTCTACACCACTCATCTGGTCAGCACCTCGTTCGTCTCCCCGGCCATTCAGCGGGCGGCAGGTCGGGAAGTGATCGAATTACCCAACTATATCTTTGCGCTCAACGTCCTGTATCAAATGGGAATTTATGCTCACGTCGATTTTATCCGTGGACAAAATTGCCAACAGGATAACAGCACCTGGGAACGTTTTGAGCAGAATGTCAGCTGGAGTCTTGGCGCGCTTAACGACGATGAGCGTGAGCGGTTATATCGCTGGTATCAACAACAAGATGCTCGTACCCTCGCCCCTGCCAGCCGCGACTGGGCGCTCATCTGGTGGGATAGCGTGCCGCCGGAGGCACTGCGATGATCTTCATTTCTCAGGCACAAATCGATGCGTTACTTCTGGAAGATATCCAGGGCGGTGACCTGACCACGCGGGCATTAAATATTGGACACCAGCCTGGCTATATTGCGTTTTTTCACCGCCAGGGCGGCTGCGTCAGCGGCGTTTCTGTCGCGTGTAAGATGTTAACCACGCTGGGGTTAACCATTGATGACGCGGTCAGCGACGGTTCACAAGCGGATGCAGGTCAGCGGCTGATCCATGCCCACGGCGACGCTGCTGCACTTCATCAGGGATGGAAAGCGGTCCAGAATGTACTGGAGTGGAGTTGCGGCGTCTCAGATTATCTCGCTCAAATGCTGGCGTTGCTTCGTGAACGTTATCCTGACAGCAATATCGCCTGCACCCGAAAAGCTATCCCTGGAACCCGGTTGCTGGCAACACAAGCTGTCATTGCCGCTGGCGGGCTGATTCATCGTGCCGGATGTGCGGAAACCATATTATTGTTCGCCAACCACCGTCATTTTCTTGCTGACAATCAGGACTGGTCGGGCGCAATCGCCCAGTTACGTCGCCACGCCCCCGAGAAGAAAATTGTTGTTGAAGCCGACACGCCTGAAGAGGCTATCGCCGCGTTACGCGCGCAACCAGACGTACTTCAGCTCGACAAATTTAGTCCGCAGCAGGCAACTGAAATTGCGCAAATAGCGCCGTCGCTGGCTCCCCACTGCACGCTGGCTCTGACCGGCGGAATTAATCTGACGACACTCAAAAATTACCTCGACTGCGGCATTCGCCTTTTTATTACCTCCGCGCCTTATTACGCGGCACCGGCTGACATCAAAGTCAGTCTGCAACCCGCAGCCTCTTTTTAATTCTTTGTTAAACGGAATTTATTCTATGAGACTCAAAAAACGTTATCTCTGCACAGCATTATCACTTGCCTTTACCCAGCAGGCCGTAGCGGCTCAGGAGAGCGACACGCTGACCGTATGGTCCAGTCCGGTATCATCGACGACGACCACCGTTCTCGATCAACCCACCATGAAGGCCCTGGATAAGCAGAATGTCGCTCAGGCATTAAGCGTCGTCCCTGGCGTAGTGCTGCAAAAGTCAGGCAGCCGCAACGAAGAACAGGTCAAAGTTCGTGGTTTTGATAGCCGTCAGGTACCGGTCTATTTCGACGGCGTGCCGATTTATGTTCCCTATGACGGCAACCTCGATCTGGCGCGGATTCTGACCAACAATCTGGGCGCGGTCGAAGTTTCCAAAGGGTACTCGTCGCTGCTTCAGGGGCCTAATCAGATGGGCGGCGCCATTAATATCACCACCCAGAAGCCAACGAAACCTCTGGAAGCAAGTCTGGGATATCGCCAGGGATGGAGCCGTAGCCAGGACAATGCCTACGATATGCATGCTTCATTTGCCGCCAGCAACGATCTGGGGTATTTGCAAGTCAGCGGTAGCCAGCTAAAGCAGGATTTTCTCGGCCTGCCGCATGGTGTGAATAACGATATTGCAGGCAAACACGGCAAGATGATTAACTCATCGGCTGATGATAAACGCGGCATTGTGAAGCTCGGTTTTACACCGCGTGAAAACGATGAATACACACTGACTTACATTAAGCAGGATGGTGAAAAAGATAACCCGCCATACAGCGGAAACAGTGGTCAGAAATCACGCTACTGGCAGTGGCCGGAGTATGACAAAGAAAGTTTTTACTATCAGGGAACGACCCAGCTAAACGAGCGTTTTACTTTGAAAAGTCGGCTGTATCGCGACACCTTTGAAAATACGCTGATGATGTACAACTCGCTGGCTGATTTGAAAAATAAAAAAGGCAGCTACAGCCATTATTCCGATTACAGCGACGGTGCCGGGTTACAACTGGCAGCCGATGTGCGTGAAAACGATCTGCTGTCGTTTGCCGTTAACTGGAAAGATGACGTACACCGGGAAAAAGGTGCGCCGCACGCCGCTTACGATCGCTATGAAGATCGCACCTGGTCGCTCGCCAGTGAATATCAATGGGCTGCCGCCGATAATGTCGATGTCGTGGCGGGAATCAGCTATGACTGGCGCGATAGCGTAGAAGCGAAAAAACATGAGAACGATGGCAGCATCACCCATTATGACGACAACAATCAGTCAGCTTTTAACTGGCAGGTAATGGGGAAATACCACTTTGCCAATGAAGACACGCTGGCACTTTCGTACTATGACCGCACTCGCTTTCCGACGCTGAAAGAACGCTATACCACGTCCAAACCAGCGTATAACCAGATAGCGATTGTTAACCCACAGCTCAAACCGGAACGCGCGCGCGGGGTAGATTTAACCTGGAATGGTGCCTTCACGCGCGACTGGGGATTTGAGGTCAGCGTTTACTATAACCGGGTGAGTGATGCCATCCTCTCGCACAATATCGATGCCGATACCATTCAAAACCAGAACAGCGGCACGGTAGATTACAGCGGTCTGGATGCCGGTATTAAGGGGAAAATCAGCAATATACTGGATGTAGGATTGAGCTACGCCCTGATCCACGCTGACGCTAAACGCAAAGACATCGGCAAGATAACCGATCTGCCAACGCAGACAATGACCGCATGGATGACTCTCAAACCGTGGGAGCCGTTAAGCGTAACGCTGTCGGAAGAGGCGCGTTCCTCCAGCTACAGCAACAGTGACGGTTCACAAAAAGCCGCTGGTTTTGCGGTGACCCACATTCGAGCTGATTACGCCTTAGGTCATGGCTTCAGCGTCAATGCGTCGGTCAATAACCTGTTTGATACCCAATATGCCTACAGTGAAGGGTTTATTGAAGAAGGTCGCAATTTCTGGGCAGGTGTCGAGTATACGTTCTGATGTGAAAGCGGATAGCGGCATCTGTATCGCTATCCGCCTTATGAAAATCTTATTCTCTTCGCAGGAGGCGGAATACGCCCAGAACGAGAATAGCTCCCACCACCGCCACCAGGAAGCTGTGCAAATTAAAACCGCTGATGGAGCCGCCAATGCCAAACATGGTCGCCAGCCAGCCGCCGACCACCGCACCGACTATTCCGAGAATACAGGTCAGGAAAAATCCACCACCATCACGCCCCGGCATGATTAGCTTGGCGATAATGCCGGCTATCAGGCCAAAAATAATCCAGGCAATAATTCCCATGTTCAGGCCCTCGTTTCTATGAACAGGACGCAAGAAATGCTTACGTCAACGCTCTAAGTATAGGCAAGGGTAAGTTTGATGTCGGGCGTCTGGTGGTTGATTTGCAGTCAACATGTAAAAAAAATTCGCGTTTGTATAAAGTTTTGTTAATCGCTACCGATAAACCAAAGACAGTTTGTCGGTCAGGAGTTTTTCCGCGTGAGTCACTACCATGAGCAGTTCCTGAAACAAAATCCTTTAGCAGTACTGGGCGTTTTACGCGATTTGCATAAAGCCGCAATTCCCTTGCGTATCAGTTGGACTGACGGTCAACTGATCAGCAAAATACTGGCAATAACCCCGGATAAACTGGTGCTGGATTACGGCAGTCAAGCAGAAGACAACAATGCAGTGCTTAAGGCGCAGTACATTACCATAACCGCCGAAACTCAGGGTGCGAAAGTCGAGTTTACTGTTGAACAATTACAGCAAAGTGAATACCTGCAGCTTCCGGCCTTTATTACCGCACCGCCTCCCACCTTATGGTTTGTACAACGACGCCGATATTTCCGCATCTCCGCCCCGCTCCATCCGCCTTATTTTTGCCAGACCAAACTGGCGGATAACAGCACGTTACGTTTTCGCCTGTATGATTTGTCGTTAGGCGGCATGGGCGCATTACTGGAAACGGCAAAGCCTGCCGGATTGCAAGAAGGCATGCGCTTCGCACAGATTGAAGTCAACATGGGACAATGGGGCATTTTTCACTTTGATGCCCAGTTACTGACGATCAGCGAGCGTAAATTGATCGATGGTAAAAATGAAACCGTCTCCACTCCCCGTCTGAGCTTTCGTTTTCTTAACGTCAGCCCGACGGTGGAGCGGCAATTACAGCGGATTATTTTCTCACTCGAGCGGGAAGCCCGTGAGAAAGCGGACAAAGTACGCGACTGAGTTACATTGCGTCCAGAGCCTGCTCGAGTTTGTAGATATAGCGTGGAGCCTGCGGCGCGGGGTGATTTCTCGCGACGTGATCGAGGAACTCGTCAGCGTCCAGATCGTTGATTTTGCTGATCGCCTTTTTCCGATCTGAGGAGAAAGTCCGTAGCAATGCGCCTGCCCCGTTAGCGTATGACACCACCAGCGCATATTGCAGTACTTTCGGATCTTCAATACCTGCCAGCGGGCCGGTTTCCAGAATATTCAGGTAAGCTGCCCCCATTGAGATATTACGCTCTGGATTTTTCAGCTCACTGGTCGTCGGTTCGCCGCTCCAGCCCATGCGACGGTAAACATCGCGTCCGGACGTGGAGGCTTTTAACTGCATCAGACCAATGGCATTCGATTTACTCACCGCGTTCGGATTGCCACCCGATTCGATAGCGATAATCGCCGTGATCAATTGTGGATCGACACCCCAGGCCGCACCGGCTTTCTGACTAATTGGCATCCACTTCATTGCACGTTGTACCGGAACTTTCGCGTTCCACGGAGGGTTCGTATAGTCATGTTTTGATGAACAACCCGCTAATAACACAATCAAAAAGGCAAACCATCTCAATTTCACTTCATCTATCCTTATAGCCTGGAATCGCCGTTGAGGTGACAACGGCACACCTAAGCGGCATGATATACAATTCGTTTCTGTTGTCAGCAAGGAATTGCCATGTCTCAGTTTCACTTAATCGCCCCGTCGGGTTACTGCATTAATCAGCACGCCGCGCAGCGCGGTATTCAACGCCTGATGGATGCGGGTCATCAGGTCAATAACGTAGAGGTCATTGCCCGTCGCTGTGAGCGGTTTGCAGGTACGGAAACGGAGCGTCTGGCGGATATTAATTCTCTTGCAGGGCTGACATCACCCAACACTATCGTACTGGCGGTTCGCGGCGGTTACGGCGCCAGCCGCTTACTGGCGGATATTGACTGGCAGGCGCTGGTTGCTCGCCAACAACATGATCCGTTGCTGATCTGCGGGCATAGCGATTTCACAGCCATCCAGTGTGGACTGCTGACCCAGGGTAATGTCATCACCTTTAGCGGCCCGATGCTGGTGGCGAATTTTGGCGCGGAAGAGCTGAACACCTTTACCGAGCACCATTTCTGGCTGGCATTACGCAATGAAACATTCACCATTGAATGGCAAGGGGAAGGCCCGACGTGTCGGACCGAAGGCACGTTGTGGGGAGGCAATCTCGCGATGCTGATTTCGCTGATTGGTACGCCGTGGATGCCGCAAATTAAGAACGGTATTCTGGTGCTGGAAGATATTAACGAGCACCCTTTCCGCGTCGAACGTATGCTGTTGCAGCTCTATCATGCCGGAATTTTACCGCGTCAGAAGGCGATTATCCTCGGTAGCTTCAGTGGTAGCACGCCCAATGATTATGACGCGGGTTACAACCTGGAGTCGGTGTATGCGTTCTTGCGTTCCCGCCTGTCTATTCCACTCATAACTGGCCTCGATTTTGGTCATGAACAACGCACAGTTACGCTGCCGTTGGGCGCACATGCCACGCTTAATCACACCCAGGAAGGCACACAGTTGACGATTAGTGGTCATCCTGTTCTTAAGGTGTAAAAAAATCACGTTTCAGGGCTAAGTAAAACGCTGTTTCTGCCGTGAATATGGTAGGGTTTATATTACGAGACAGCGTAATCAGGAGTAACCGACCGTTGGATGCCACAACAATCATTAGCCTTTTCATCTTAGGATCCATCCTTGTCACCAGCAGTATTTTACTTAGTTCATTTTCTTCCCGTCTTGGCATTCCCATTCTGGTTATTTTTCTGGCGATCGGCATGCTGGCGGGGGTTGATGGCGTCGGCGGCATCCCGTTTGATAATTATCCTTTTGCTTACATGGTAAGTAACCTCGCGCTGGCGATTATTTTGCTCGACGGCGGGATGCGTACCCAGGCCAGTTCATTTCGCGTGGCGTTAGGCCCGGCGCTGTCACTGGCGACGGTGGGCGTGCTGATTACTTCTGGTTTAACCGGCATGATGGCGGCGTGGCTGTTTAATCTCAATTTGATTGAAGGCTTATTAATCGGCGCCATTGTCGGTTCCACGGATGCCGCTGCGGTATTTTCTCTGCTTGGCGGCAAGGGGCTTAACGAACGTGTTGGCTCGACGCTGGAAATAGAATCCGGCAGTAATGATCCGATGGCCGTGTTTCTGACCATTACCCTGATTGCGATGATCCAGCATCATGAGAGCAATATTAGCTGGATGTTCATTGTCGATATTCTGCAACAATTTGGTCTGGGCATTGTAATCGGTCTTGGCGGCGGTTATTTACTGCTGCAAATGATCAACCGCATCGCCCTGCCCGCCGGATTATATCCATTGCTGGCATTAAGCGGCGGTATTCTGATTTTCTCATTAACCACTGCGCTGGAAGGTAGCGGTATTCTGGCGGTGTATCTGTGCGGTTTTCTGCTGGGTAATCGCCCTATTCGCAACCGCTACGGCATTCTGCAGAATTTCGACGGCCTCGCCTGGCTGGCGCAAATCGCCATGTTCCTGGTGCTTGGGCTGTTGGTTAACCCAAGCGACTTACTGCCTATTGCCATTCCGGCGCTCATTTTGTCCGCATGGATGATTTTCTTCGCTCGTCCCCTTTCGGTATTTGCCGGATTGCTGCCGTTCCGTGGCTTCAATTTGCGCGAGCGCGTATTTATCAGTTGGGTCGGGCTGCGCGGCGCGGTGCCGATTATCCTGGCGGTATTCCCGATGATGGCGGGCCTGGAGAATGCACGGCTGTTCTTTAATGTCGCCTTCTTCGTGGTTCTGGTTTCACTGCTATTGCAGGGAACGTCGCTCTCGTGGGCGGCGAAAAAAGCCAAAGTGGTGGTTCCGCCCGTTGGACGCCCGGTATCACGCGTTGGCCTTGATATTCATCCGGAAAACCCGTGGGAACAGTTTGTTTATCAGTTAAGTGCCGATAAATGGTGCGTGGGCGCGGCGCTGCGCGATCTGCATATGCCAAAAGAGACGCGTATTGCGGCACTGTTTCGTGATAACCAGTTGCTTCATCCCACCGGCAGCACCCGACTGCGTGAAGGCGACGTCTTGTGCGTGATTGGTCGGGAACGCGATCTCCCGGCGCTCGGTAAACTGTTCAGCCAGTCACCGCCAGTCGCGCTGGATCAACGCTTCTTTGGTGACTTCATTCTTGAAGCCAGTGCCAAATATGCCGATGTGGCGCTGATATATGGTCTGGAAGACGGTCGGGAGTATCGCGATAAACAGCAAACGCTGGGAGAAATTGTCCAGCAATTGTTAGGCGCGGCTCCTGTTGTCGGTGATCAGGTGGAGTTTGCCGGGATGATCTGGACGGTGGCCGAGAAAGAAGATAATGAAGTGCTGAAGATTGGCGTTCGGGTCGCGGAGGAAGAAACCGAATCTTAAGTTTGATCCGTCTTGTATCGCCGGATGCGACGCTGGTCGCATCCGGCGATACAAGTTACACCGTCACAACAGGCACACGTAACGCCAGCGCGCACATCAATTCATAGCCAACAGTTCCGGCAGCGGCGGCGACATCATCAATTTTGATCTCTTTGCCCCACAGCTCAACCGGGGTACCAATACCCGCCTGCGGGCAAGGCGTTAAATCGACCGCCAGCATATCCATCGAGACAGTCCCTACCGTCATGGTGCGTACGCCGTCGACTAAAACAGGGGTACCGGTTGGCGCATGCCGCGGATAACCGTCAGCGTATCCGGCGGCGACAATGCCGATTCGCTGTTCATCACGCGCGGTATAGCGACCGCCATAGCCCACGCGCTCTCCCGCTTTCAGCGTCTGGACACCAATAATCTCGCTACTTAACGTCATTACTGGACGTAATCCGGTATTGGCGATATCGCGCCACTGACCGGACGGTGATGCACCATACAAAACAATCCCCGGACGCACCCAGTCAAAATGCGCTTCCGGATGCCACAGCGTCGCCGCCGAGTTAGATAACGAGCGTCGACACTCCAGCCCTTCCGCCGCCTGGTCAACACGCGCCATCGCCTCAGTAATCCCATCAGGATGTTCGGCCTCGGCAAAATGCGACATCAGGGTCATTTCGCCAACATTCGCCATCGCCCGCAGTTGCTGCCAGACGGTGGACACGCGATCGGGCAGGAAGCCCAGCCGATTCATTCCACTGTTCACTTTAAGATAAATATCCAGTGGTGCTTTTAGTCGCGCGTTTTGCAACGCTTTGAGCTGCCAGTTACTGTGAACGCAGGTAGTCAGGCGATACTGGTCATAAATCTCCAGATCCTGGGCGTGGAAAAAACCTTCCAACATGAGGATCGGCCCTTTCCAGCCGCGCTCACGTAGGGTAATGGCCTCTTCCAGATTAAGTAAGGCAAAGCCATCGGTCGCCCCGAGCGCACTCCAGATACGCTCAATACCGTGCCCATACGCGTTCGCTTTTACCACCGACCAGACGCGCGCGTGCGGCGCGGCCTGGCGAACAATGGTCAGATTCTGTTTTAATGCCTGTAGATCGAGGCTGGCCTGTATCGGTCTGGTCATCTCGATTCCTTAGCTGTGCGCGCCATGTAAATGGCCCGGGCGTGATGGCGTAAATCCACGGCTGTAGCGCGCTACGCTTAAATCCTCATACGGGATAGCGGGCGTGCGCCCCGAGAGTAGATCGCTTAACAACTGACCGGAACCGCAAGCCATCGTCCAGCCGAGCGTACCGTGACCGGTATTCAGCCACAGATTTTTAAAGCGTGAACGACCAACAATCGGCGTGCCGTCTGGCGTCATCGGGCGCAGCCCCGTCCAGAAAGTCGCCTGCTCGACATGACCGCCGCGCGGATAGAGATCGCGAACGACCATTTCCAGCGTTTCACGACGCGGCTGTAACAGTTCAGTGTTAAAGCCAACAATTTCCGCCATCCCGCCAACGCGGATACGGTTATCGAAACGGGTAATGGCGATTTTGTAGGTTTCATCAAGAATGGTGGATACCGGCGCGCCATCTTCCTGCGCAATTGGAATGGTCAGGGAATACCCCTTCAGCGGATACACCGGAATATCAACAATGCCTTTGAGCATCGCCGTCGAGTAAGAACCAAACGCCATCACATACGCATCGGCCTTAATCACTTCATCACCACACTTCACGCCGTAGATTTGCTCGCCGTCGCAAAGTAGTTGATCAACGGGCGTATTAAAGCGGAATTTAACCCCCGCCTGCTCCGCCATCCGCGCCAGATTCTGGGTAAAGAGCTGGCAGTCTCCGGTTTCATCATTGGGCAATTGCAGACCGCCGGTCAGTTTATGCGCCACTTCTGCCAGTGCGGGCTCCACTTCTGCCAGGCGGCTGGATTCCAGTAATTTGTACGGCACACCAGCATCTTCCAGCACGGCGATATCGCGAGTGGCGTTTTCATATTGTTGTTCGGTACGGAACAGTTGCAGCGTCCCGCCCTGCCGACCTTCATACTGGATATTTGTCTCTGCGCGTAATGCTTTCAGGCAATCACGGCTGTATTCCGCCAGGCGCACCATCCGCCCTTTATTTTCCATATAGTGGCTGGTGTCGCAGTTACGTAACATTTGCCACATCCATTTCAACTGGAACTGCGTACCGTCGAGACGAACGGCCAGCGGCGCATGGCGCTGAAACATCCATTTAATCGCTTTTAAAGGCACGCCTGGTGCTGCCCACGGCGCGGCATAGCCGGGGGAGATTTGCCCGGCATTCGCTGCGCTGGTTTCAAGAGCCGCCCCCGGTTCCCGCTCAATGACGGTGACCTCATGTCCTGCCTGATTCAGATACCAGGCGCTGGCAACGCCTACCACACCACTTCCCAGTATGACAACTCGCATAGCCACTCCGATAACGGTAGATACAGTAAAAGAATAATAATCTAATTACATCTTGATAACTCAGTTGAAAATATTATTCAACATATGGGTTTTTTATGGTGAGCCAGCTCACATCTCCCTGACACAGCGGGAATATACTGTCTTTGGCATCTCCTGCTGAACGTGCTTTTTATCCAGCAGAAAATTCCGTTGAGAAGCTAATTATTGGCACTCCGATAATAAGAAATCGCAAAGAAAAAAATTCTCCGGCGACGCGGTTTTTAACAGGTGTTCTATGCTTGAAATGAGGCGCTCCACACAGAGAGCGCCGACAACAATGAGGTGCGCGTATGGCGACGATCGATTCTATGAATAAGGACACCACACGTTTGAGCGATGGACCCGACTGGACGTTCGACCTGCTGGATGTTTATCTGGCAGAGATAGACCGGGTGGCGAAACTCTACCGGCTGGATACCTACCCGCACCAGATTGAAGTGATAACCTCAGAACAGATGATGGATGCCTACTCCAGCGTCGGCATGCCAATTAACTATCCGCACTGGTCATTCGGTAAAAAGTTTATCGAGACTGAACGGTTGTATAAGCACGGTCAGCAAGGACTGGCCTATGAAATCGTCATTAACTCTAACCCGTGTATCGCTTACCTGATGGAAGAGAACACCATTACCATGCAAGCGCTGGTGATGGCTCATGCCTGCTATGGTCACAACTCTTTCTTCAAAAACAATTACCTGTTTCGCAGCTGGACCGACGCCAGTTCGATTGTCGATTATCTGATTTTTGCCCGTAAATATATTACCGAGTGCGAAGAGCGTTATGGCGTTGATGAAGTAGAAAAGCTGCTGGACTCCTGTCATGCCCTGATGAACTACGGCGTGGACCGTTACAAACGTCCGCAAAAAATCTCTCTCCAGGAGGAAAAAGCCCGGCAGAAAAGTCGCGAGGAGTATCTGCAAAGTCAGGTCAACATGCTGTGGCGTACCCTGCCGAAGCGCGAAGAAGAGAAAACAGTCGCCGAAGCGCGCCGCTATCCTTCCGAGCCGCAAGAAAACCTGCTTTATTTTATGGAGAAAAATGCCCCACTGCTGGAATCATGGCAGCGTGAAATCCTGCGCATCGTGCGAAAGGTGAGCCAGTATTTTTATCCGCAAAAACAGACCCAGGTGATGAATGAAGGCTGGGCGACCTTCTGGCACTATACCATCCTTAACCATCTGTATGATGAAGGGAAAGTAACGGAACGTTTTATGCTGGAGTTTTTGCACAGCCACACCAATGTGGTCTTCCAGCCGCCCTATAACAGCCCGTGGTACAGCGGAATAAATCCGTATGCGCTTGGTTTCGCCATGTTCCAGGATATTAAACGGATTTGTCAGTCACCGACGGAAGAAGACAAATACTGGTTCCCGGATATCGCCGGTTCTGACTGGCTGGAAACATTGCATTTTGCGATGCGTGATTTCAAAGATGAGAGTTTTATTAGCCAGTTCCTGTCACCGAAAGTGATGCGTGATTTCCGCTTCTTCACCGTGCTGGATGACGATCGCCATAATTATCTGGAAATTTCTGCCATTCATAATGAGGAAGGTTATCGGGAGATCCGTAACCGGTTATCGTCGCAATATAACTTAAGTAATCTGGAGCCGAATATTCAGATCTGGAACGTGGATTTACGCGGCGACCGTTCACTGACGCTGCGCTACATTCCGCATAACCGCGCTCCGCTGGACCGGGGGCGTAAAGAGGTGCTGAAGCATGTGCATCGCCTGTGGGGATTTGATGTGATGCTCGAACAGCAAAACGAAGACGGCAGCGTCGAGTTGCTGGAACGTTGCCCGCCAAGAATGGGTAATCTGTAAAAACAGTAAAAGACCACCTCCTGA
>NZ_CAWOOJ010000025.1:0-67577 GCF_963883145.1 Escherichia sp. E4385 | reverse complement strand
AACCTGAGGAGTAAGAGACCAGGCGGGGTAAACCCCCGCCACCTCTGATGTGTCAGGCATCCTCAACGCACCCGCACTTAACCCGCTTCGACGGGTTTTGTTTTTCATGAATAAGGGATTAATAATTTTAACTGAAATTATATTGCCTTGTTGTCCGAATGGTTAGTTAATTTTCGATATTATTGTATTTGTCGTATTTGTCGTATTTGTCGTATTTGTTTTTATTTTCGGCTTTATCTTTTGCGATTGCTTCGAAATAAAGATTAATTAGAATTCATCCGTTTTGAGTAGCGCGCAGGGAGAAGATGGATGGACCCTGAAAAGGGGAGAGCTATTTATCTGGAAGGATTCTGAAGATGAAAATCGAAGAATTGCATGAATTGTTTAGTGAAAATGGCCTCTATGCTGTGCGCGTTGAGAATGGAACTATTGTCAGTCACTGCCGCATTAAATGTTTACAATCCCAGCAAAGGAAGAACGGTGCTGTGTTAATTTATTTTGTGGATGGACTTATGGTGGACGGTTTTATTTTACGTGAAGATGAATTTGTCACATCATTACAGGCTTTGAAAGAGATAGGACTTAAGGCTGGATTTTTTGCTTTTGAGACTGAGTGAATTCATCTACAATTCAGCACAGGGTTGACCCCCTGCTGAGTAACACCGTGCCACCGGAGAAAACCGATGGCACATATACAACTGGTCAAACAAACTTCTTCTGGTTTACTTCTCCCGGCGACGCCGGAGAGTTGCGATTTTCTGCATCAAATCAAAATAGGCGAGTGGATACACGCTGACTTTAAGCGTGTTCGTAACTACGCATTCCACAAGCGTTTTTTCAAACTCCTGCAACTCGGATTCGATTACTGGACTCCGGTCGGTGGCGCGATCACGCCTCGCGAACGAACACTGGTGTCAGGTTTCGTTGATTACCTGTGTGACTCGGTAGGCAGGGAACATACGCCAGCCCTGAGCGAAGCCGCAGAGCAATATCTGAATACAGTTGCGACACGCAGAACCCAGGATACGGCATTACTCAAGTCATTTGACGCCTTCCGTGAATGGGTAACCATTCAGGCCGGATTTTACACTGAGCATTTTTATCCGGACGGTAGCCGCGGGCGTCGGGCGAAATCCATCGCGTTTGCAAATATGGACGAAACCGAGTTTCAGCAGGTTTATAAATCTGTACTGAATGTGCTGTGGAACTGGATTCTGTTCCGTAAATTTTCCTCTCCGGAACAAGTCGAAAATGTGACTGCACAGCTGCTGGAGTTTGCGTGATGGCAGATTTACGTAAAGCGGCGCGGGGCCAGATGTGTCAGGTCAGAATTCCTGGGTACTGCAATCACAATCCCGAAACTTCCGTGCTGGCGCATTACAGACTGGCGGGGACGTGTGGAACAGCGACAAAGCCACACGATATGCAGGCTGCAATTGCCTGTAGCTCATGCCACGATTTAATCGACGGGAGAGTAAAAACCAGCGATTACACCAAAGAAGAATTACGCCTGATGCATGCAGAAGGTGTTTTTCGCACACAAGAAATCTGGAGAAAGGAAGGTTATTTATGATTTACCCAACAAATACAGGAAAAAGCGGGGAACACCTTCGTCTCACCACGCTGGAAAGTGTCTGGATTCAGGGAAAACTGCGTATGTGGGGGCGCTGGTCGTATATTGGCGACGGTAAGACGGGGAATATGTTTAACCAGTTGCTGGCATCCAAAAAATTGACGAAAACAGCCATCAATGAAGTTCTGCGCAGGATGAAAAAAGCGGGGATTGATAAGACGGAACTGGAGGCATTTTTGCGGGAAATGCTCGACGGTAAGCAGAAAAGCTGGTTGTCTCATTGTACTGATGCCGAGGCGTTATGTATTGATCGGGTAATTAGCGAAGTGCTGGTCGAGTATCCGGGATTAATTAGCATCCTCCGACAACGATATGAAGGGCGGGGAATGAGCAAACTGAAAATGGCAGAGCAGTTAAATGAAAATCATCCTGACTGGACATTAATTACCTGTCGACGTCGTATCGATCAATGGCTGATGATTGCTGAATTTATGCTTTATAAACCAATGTTCACGGCACAAAAAAAACTATTGCAAAGTGAGCAATAAGCTGCTTCAATTCAGTTACGCTTCGCAAAGCTGTATCGCGAGGTTAACCAGAAACGTGAACTTAAAAACCCGCCACTGGCGGGTTTTTTTATTTCTGGATCCTGGTTAAAAAATGCGCGATTAAATAGTCGTATAAAATATATTTTGTGTACATTTATGACTGTTTTTAAATTTATATAAAAAGTTGACAAAATAGAAATCTAAAAATAAATTTACAAAACTTGACGCTGTGATGTATTGCAGTTTTATTATTTAAACGTATTATTTGCCGCAGTTCTTCAGGGGGGAGTAATTGCGATATATTCCTGTCTGAGGAAATAATGCCGATTTAGCTCAGTAGGTAGAGCAACTGACTTGTAATCAGTAGGTCACCAGTTCGATTCCGGTAGTCGGCACCATATGCGGGTATCGTATAATGGCTATTACCTCAGCCTTCCAAGCTGATGATGCGGGTTCGATTCCCGCTGCCCGCTCCAGCAAAACAAATGAGGTATAGGTTTTTCAGCACTGGCGTTTTTTTCGCGGGAAAGGTCTCGTATATCCTTTATCGCTCTCCCGAATTATAATGGAGACCAGTTATGATTTCGGTGCTGTGTTTTTTGATACTATCGGAATAGTGCATTATTGGTGGGATTTTTTTGATGTTTCCTGGCAGGGGCTGATTATGCACTATCCCGATGTTGTTAACATCACAAAATGAGGTGAGCCCCATGTGCGGGGGTGGTTTAAGTGGTTGTTTAGCGGGGAAACTACAGTATCTGATGGTATGTCAGGTATTTCGGGAGGCACCCGACACCTCACCTATATTATAATAATACTCTTCAGCACTTACTGATTTGACCACCGCCTTAACAGGCGGTTTTTTTTCGGTAATTTGCAGAATTGTACGCTGAATAAGCATTACATCGTTAAATTTATAACTTATTCCGAATATGCTGTGCTTGCTTATTGTTAGTTTGCTTACATTTCTGTATCTTGCTGCACCGCAGGTTTTCCCTGTAACGACGCTTGTATGATGAATCATTTAAACTTTGTAATTTGCCAGCCAGTCTCTGGTGGCTGGCTTTTTTTTGCAAGGTGTTCCGATAGTTCTGTTCGTCAGACTGGATTCCCGCAGAACAAAAAGCCGTCACTAACTCATCGGGTAAGAGTGCATAACAAATATTGTTGTTTTGTGGTGCGGGATTCGAGTCCCCGGTGACGGTCCACTTGTAATGGTAAATATACTTTTAACAGGCTCGCTTCGGTGAGCTTTTTGTATGAGTTCAATCCGGTTTATATTGGCGAAAAAGGGCGCGGCTGTCGGATTAAAGCCGCGGGACAAAGTCCATGAAGAAGAATAAGTATCTGCCTCTTTCAATAGGCATGTTTATACTACTAAGCATTTAGAATGGTTTAAATCCTCAGATTAACCTTAATTTCAGATAAGGCTTATTTCATTTCTTTGCGCTACGCCCGGCGCGGATCAAAAACCACAGAACCTTTCAGGGGTAAGCTTACGGGATGATCAGTGTGACTTTCTCTGTGGACTGGTCACCCCGGGCGGAGGCTCACCCACTAAAAGGAAAATTCACGATGTTTGGGATTTTCAAAAAGAAAACCCGTAAGGCTATTGTAGAAGTAAAGAAAATGGAAAACCGCGACGCGGTGAAGGCTTTTTTATTTGTGGTAATGGACGGTTGGTGGGTGTTTTCATGTGGCAAGAATCATTTTTCAGATTATTACAGTTGAAGTGATTTTATTCCTTGTTATTATACGTCTGTCTTCCGGGTGAGTGGTTTTATTCCCCGACAAGAACTCATATGAAGAGTAAACATTGCTCAGGAAACAGGAACACCGATTTGTAATTGGCTAGTCAGTGGTTTGCGCTGTTATTTTACAATAGCGGAATGGTGTATTTTCGGTAGAAATATTGTGTTTCTTTGGAGAGTCGGAAATGCATCATTCCGGTGTTGTAAATAACACCAAAGAGATGTTCCCCGGTATGAGGGTGGTTTACATTGTTGTTTTTGGAACCACAATATCAGACATAAAGTCAGATATTCAGGGAAGTCCACAACATCTCAATTTCACTACAATAAAAATGATTCATCTTCAGCATTGTTCAACCGCCGCACCAGGCGGTTTTTTTTGTGTTGAATTCAAAAAAATACACGGACACTGATAATGTCCGTGTGGCAATGCCATGTAAGTCAACGATGAATATGACGCAAAAAAAACGCGACCGTCGGATTAAGGTCGCTGGACAAAGTCCGTGAAACATAACGAATTTCCTTTCCACCTCCCGCTCGGGAAGTGCAAAAAGTATATAAATTAATTTTTCTCGTTTAAACAGGAAAGTTAATCTGAATTTCTGGTAATCCTTATTCCCGTACATTAATTCTTCGCTTTTCATATCAGACTATGTCACACAAAAGGCATTTGCGGATTCCTTCGATGGGATGTTGTTTTTTACGGGCCGCTGGTGGCCTTTTTTATTTACAGGAGAAAAAGTATGTCTGAACCCTTATCCGGTTCCGGCACGGCTGCGGCGCTCGGCGGGGCGACGGTATTCGGGCTGTTTACCGGAACGGATTTCGGGATTGTGTTTGGTGCGTTCGCCGGGGCGTTATTTGTGGCAACGATACCGCAGGCGCTTTCAGCCTGGCGTGTGGCGGCGCATTTTCTGGTGTCGTTCATTATCGGCGTGCTGGGTGCAGAGGTTCTGGCATCCTGGCTGGTAAAGCATACAGGGTTTGACGGAGCGCCTGTCGACGCATTGTGTGCAGTGCTGGTGTCAGTGGTGTCGGTGAAGATTCTGTCGTTCATCCACCAGCAGGATATCGCATCACTGGTGTCCGGCCTGTTCTCCCGCCTGCGGGGTGGGGGAGGCGGCAATGCCTGATAACCTTTCTGGATTGCTGAATGTAGCGTTATGCACGGTTATCGTGTTGACGCTTTTTTTTTATCGTCGTCATGATTCCAGACATAAACCGCTGATGTCATGGCTGGCTTGGCTGCTGATGCTGCTTTATGCCCTTGCGCCACTCAGCTATCTGTGTGGTCGTCTGTTAGCGGCGAACTGGCTGGTGGTGTTTTTTAATCTGCTGTTCTGCGTGCTGGTGATACGTGCACGTGGGAATGTTTCAAAAATCCTTGCATTACGAAGGTACTGAAATGAAGTCGAAAGATGAAATTTTTGACGAAGTTCTGGGAAAAGAGGGCGGTTACGTCAACCATCCGGATGATAAAGGTGGTCCGACCAAATGGGGCATTACTGAAAAAGTCGCCCGGGCGCACGGATATCAGGGCGATATGCGTGACCTGACGCGCGGGCAGGCGCTGGAAATACTCGAGGCGGATTACTGGTACGGCCCACGTTTTGACCAGGTGGCAAATTTGTCCCCGGATATTGCCGCAGAGCTGTGCGACACAGGCGTCAACATGGGGCCAACCGTGGCGTCAAAAATGTTTCAACGCTGGCTGAACGTTTTCAACCTGCGCGGGAAACTGTATCCGGATATGGATGCAGACGGACGTATCGGCCCACGAACTATTAATGCGTTACGGGCATATCTGAAAAATCGTGGCAGGGATGGCGAACGGGTAATGCTGACCGCACTGAACTGTACGCAGGGTGACCGTTACCTGGAGCTGGCAGAGAAACGGGAGGCTAACGAGTCGTTTGTATATGGCTGGATTAAAGAGCGCGTATCAGGAATCAATTGTTGATATTTATACTTTAGTTGGAAATTACAAAATTAAATAAAAAATTTGCGTAATAGCTGAAATTATAATCTCAGGATAAATTATATATGTCTTATGTTTTTGAATAATTCTATTTATTGATTTGCATCAATTATCTGTTTTGCAGATGCGTTAATGTCATTGTACATAGTTCAGAGCGCACAATAAGTATCATGAATAGAATTGTTTTTTGGTTTGTCACCTTGGTTTTCATATCTTCTACGTCTTATGCTAATGATTTTTATAGAGCAGACTCCAGATCACCAGATGAAGTGAGACGTTCTGGTGGGTTAATACCCCGAGGACAAGATGAAGCGTATGAACGTGGTACGCCAATCAATATTAATTTATATGATCACGCCCGAGGAACTGTAACAGGGAATACCAGATATAATGATGGTTATGTATCTACAACAACGACATTAAGACAGGCTCATTTGATCGGGCAAAATATGCTTGGGAGCTTTAACGAGTATTATATTTATGTCATTGCACCAGCGCCTAATTTATTTGATGTGAACGGCATACTCGGTACATACAGCCCATACCCAAGTGAAAATGAGTATGCAGCATTAGGTGGTGTTCCATTATCACAAATAATTGGATGGTATAGAGTAACTTTTGGTGCGATAGAGGGGGGGATGCACAGAAACAGAAATTATCGAAGAGATTTATTTCGTGGATTATCTGTTGCACCGAATGAAGATGGGTATCATCTTGCGGGATTCCCTGATGAATTCCCAGCCTGGAGAGAGTACCCTTGGATAGAGTTTGCGCCAGATCAATGCCATCAAAATAATAAAACTAATAGTTTTTTAACCTGTGATTTTATCACTAATGAACTATCGCAAGCTAATTTATTAAAATTTAAGAAGCTCATAAAACGCAAATCCACTTTGTTGACTTTGCAAAGTATTGATGATTTTCTGGTAAAGAATGGAGATAAAGATGAACTTTAAGGCATTGATTAAAATTTTTGTTTTTATGATAAGTTTGGTATCTATCCAAACATTTGCAGGTGTTAGCCAGGAGTTTAGAACTAACTGTGGAGGAACCACAGCCAGAATTGTAGAGGGAGTCAAATTGACTCAATATTTTGCTGACGCAAATGTTAATAGGAAAGGTATATATGTTGTCAGTTCAACTGGCGGTGTTTGGATTATTCCTGGGGCGCAAAACTATCCGGACAATTATGTCGCTGATGAAATGAGGAAAATTGCAATGGCTGCTATACTTTCAGATATGAAAGTGAATTTATGCGCAAGCGAAGCATATAGTCCGAATCATATATGGGCTATAGAATTAGATGCGGAATAATTAAGTTGTTTTTTGTTTTATTGCCCCAGAGTGGGGCATTTTTATTTCTATGAGCTTATGAAGTGCTGATTGTGTGAATGTTATTATTGAAGGGGGCGAATATAAGCGGATATATAGCATTGAAAATATTAATGTTGTAACCACACATCAGCATTATAACAGCTCTTTAGTGAGGGGCTGTTATAATGCCATGGTTCACCAACAGCACCCGCCGCGCACCCAGCGCACTGGCTGTTGGCGAGCTTTTTTATTCATCAAGCGAGGCTGTATGAGCGAGAAATTGAAGATCGTCTATCGCCCGTTACAAGAACTGTCTCCGTATGCACACAATGCCAGGACACACAGCCCTGAGCAGGTGGCACAACTGGTAGAAAGCATTAAGCAATTCGGCTGGACTAATCCGGTGCTGATTGATGAAAAGGGCGAAATTATTGCGGGTCACGGTCGCGTTATGGCGGCTGAAGTGCTCAAAATGGATTCCGTTCCGGTCATTGTTCTGTCTGGTCTGACGGATGACCAAAAAAAGGCGTATCGCCTGGCAGATAATCGCTTGCCACTGAACGCTGGTTGGGATGAAGAACTGTTACGTATGGAGCTGTCGGAGTTAATCAATGCTGATTTTGATGTCTCCCTGACAGGCTTCAGCCCGACAGAAATTGATGAGCTGTTGACGGATGTTTTGCCAGGTACAGGAAATGAGGATGAGCCGTATACGACGAAAATTGATACGCCTGTTTATGAGCCATCGGGCGGTAAACCGGATATCAGTGAACTGTACGACGATACGAAAACTCAGGAGCTGATCAACCGGATACGTTCGGCGCCCCTTGATCCTGATATTGAGAAATTCCTCCTGTGTGCGGCAGAACGTCACACGGTGTTTAATTTCAGCAGAATTGCGGACTATTACGCTCACGCCCCCGCTGAAATTCAGTGTCTTTTCGAGGAGTCGGCGCTGGTGATCATTGATTATCAGCAGGCTATTGAAAATGGATTTGTCCGGATGACGCAGCGTATGGTGGAGATCATGCATGGCGGGGAGGAGGATGAATGTGCGTGATGATTTTTGCGCCTTTATTCTGACTCACGGGCGACCGGACAAAGTTCTGACTTACCGGACGTTGCGTCGTGCTGGCTATACCGGGAAAATTTTTATCATTGTCGATGATGAAGACAAGACCCGGCATCAGTACGTAGCAGAATTTGGTGAACAGGTGCTGGTGTTTTCCAAAGCCGATATCGCCAGTCGTTTTGACGAAGCCGATAATCTCGGTGACCGCCGTTCAATTTTTTACGCCCGTAATGCCTGTTTCGACCTGGCAAAAATGGTCGGGTGTAAATACTTCATTCAGCTCGATGATGATTATCACGAGTTCCAGTTTCGGGTGGATCGCAACTATGACCAGGCCTATTTTCCGATAAGGAAACTGGATGCGATCCTTTCTGAAATGCTGGCGTATTACGAATCAATACCCGCGCTTTCCATCGCTATGTCGCAGGGCGGGGATTTTCTTGGTGACAATGGCGCTCATGCTTCATGGGTGAAACGTAAGGCAATGAACAGCTTTATCAGTTCGGTTGACCGACCGTTCTCATTCATGGGACGCATTAACGAGGATGTGAATACGTACACGAATCTCGGTCGCCGTGGAGAATTGTTTATGACGATCGGTGCTGTCCAGTTAGGGCAGAAACAGACGCAGAAAAACAGTGGCGGAATGACCGAGCTGTATCTGGATTCCGGAACCTACGTTAAAAGTTTTTACTCCGTCATGTATGCACCGTCGTGCGTAAAAATCTCACTGATGGGCGCCAGCCATAAACGCATTCACCACCAGGTCACCTGGAACAACGCTGCAGTAAAAATTCTTCACGAAAAATACAGGAAGAAGACACCCTGCATATCAATGGGGGTGACAAATGATTCCGTATTCGAAAGTCGAGTCTCTGGCAGCGTGCCGGATGACTGCACAACAAATCGCTGACGTTCTGGATGTTGATCTGAATCGACTGAAAGAAAATCGGGAAGCAATGACAAATTTTTATGCGTCCATCCGTAAGGGCAGAGCGAAAGGTGAAGCCGAGTTACGGGCGGCATTGTTTAAGCTTGCCAGAAAAGGGGATGCCTTTGCTCTGCGCGAACTACTCAGGGTGGATAAAAATCAGGACTAACTGATGAGCAGACCGGACTGGGGGGCGTTGCAGCAGGAGTATATTGCTGAATACACCCGCTCCGGTATATCTCCGGTGGCATGGTGTGAAGCAAGGGGACTGAATTACGCAACAGCCCGTCGTTACATCAAAAAACCTCCGAAAAATGCGCAGGCAGAAGTGCGCAAAACTGCGCAAAAAGGTGCGCAAAAGAAAACTGCGCAAAAAGGTGCGCAAAAGAAAACTGCGCAAAAGCGAACCGGCAAAACGGGGAAGAAAAAATCCAGAGTGGTTGTTTCTCCCGTTGCAGGAAATGATCAGGAAATTTTATTCAATCCCGATGAATTCGGCATCTCAGAGCAGCAGACGAAATTTGCGATGCTGGTTGCACAGGGGAGAAAACTCGTTGAGGCATATCGCCTGGCAGGATACGAGTCAGAGGGGAATGCGGCCTACGTAACTGCCAGCCAGCTCCTAAGAAATCCTAAGGTTTATCGGGCTATCTCATGGTTCCGCAATCAGTACCAGAAACGCTATACCGCAGACCTGGATTTACTGGTGAGTCAGTTGATGGCCATTGTCCAGGCCGACCCCAATCAGCTTGCACAATTTCGCCGTGTTAACTGCCGTTATTGCTGGGGCGAGAATCATCTCTACCAGTGGCGCGATATAGCAGAATTCGACAAGGTAGCGGCGCAGGCTTCCAGAGATGGCAAACCCGAGCCGGAATATGGTGGCCTTGGCTTTGTTGATAACGCCATACCCAATCCGGACTGCCCGAAGTGCTGCGGTGAGGGAACGGGGCAGCTTTATATGGCTGATACCACTCTGCTTGATGGGGATGCGCGGCAATTATATGCAGGGGCAAAGCTAGGAAAATTCGGTGCTGAGATCCTGCTGGAGGATAAAGCTGCCGCCCGGCGTGAACTTATCAAGCTGATAATGGCGACGAAAGGAAGTTCTGCTGGTGGTGCAACTGACAGCCGCAATGATCTGGAGCTTGAAGGACTGAGGCTTCGCAACGAAAAGCTGCGCACTGAGATTGAAAACCTCAAAAAAGGAGTGGGTGGTGAGAATAACGAAATAATTATCCACAACTCTCTGCCGATGCCGGGAGTGGATAATGTCGATTGAAATCTACCTCCCAAAACCTCATGAGGGGCAAATAGCTGCATGGACGGCGGCAATAGAGGAACGCTTCCACGCGGTTTGCTGTGGTCGTCGCTGGGGGAAAACGGTGATGCTGGTGAACATCGCTACCAGTTTCGCGACGCGGAAATTTGCCGTTCCTACCACCGGGCAGCTTATCGCGGGTAGGGTGGGGATTTTTACCGCACAATACCGCCAGTACCAGGAAATCTGGGATGAAATTAGCGCCGTTCTGCAACCGCTGATCCTCAGCCAGTCAAAAAATGAAAAGCGCATCATTCTCCGGAACGGTGGCCGCATCGACTTCTGGGTGACGGACAACAACAAACTGGCCGGACGTGGGCGTAAGTATCACGCTGTGCTGATTGATGAGGCCGCATTCACTAAATCGCCGGAAATGCTCGAGGAAATCTGGCCCCGCGCTATACGCCCGACACTTGTTGATTACCGTGGCTGTGCGTGGGTATTTTCCACACCAAACGGTATCGACGAGAGCAATTTTTTCTACGCGATATGCCACGATGAATCCCTGGGATTTGTCATGCACCATGCGCCAACTTCATCGAATCCGTATATTCCGAAAGAAGAACTGGAGGAAACGGAGAAGAAATCCGATCCGCGCGTCTGGCAGCAGGAATATCTTGCCGAGTTCGTGGACTGGTCCAAAGATGCGTTACTCGATGTCGATAAGCTGCTGGTGGACGGTCAGCCGATTGAGATGCCGCCGCACTGCGACATGATTTTCGCAGTGATGGATACGGCGCTGAAAGGCGGGACCGAAAATGATGGTACTGGCGTGGTGTATTTCGCTTATGAGTCAACGTATTCGGACGAGCCAAAACTGACGATTATTGACTGGGATGTCACGCAAATTAAAGCGTCATTGCTTCCTGAATATATCCCCGGCGTTTATGACAACCTCGAGCGCCTGGCGAAGTTATGCCGTCCGCGTCTGGGCAGCCAGGGAATTTTTATGGAAGACGCCGCAATGGGGGCAATCCTCAACCAGAAGGCGGAAACCGAAGGCTGGGATATGACGCCGATTAAATCGGCACTAACCAGCAAAGGTAAAGACGAACGGGCGGTGATGGCATCCAGCTACCACTATCAGGGGATGTGCAAAATCGTCCGGGAGGCTTACGACAAGACCGTTTCATTCAAACGCACCACCGCAAACCACCTCATAAAACAAATAGCCGGGTTCCACCTGGCAGACAAAGATGCGCATAAACGTGCAGATGACCTTTTCGATTGTTACACCTATGGATTGATCATCGCGCACGGTAATTACGCGGAATTGTAAAAATCTGGATTTTTTTCTGATGGCTGAGATCGAGATTTCTGTAAATCTCAGTTCTTCGCTGATGCGCATTCTTGAGGCTGAAGAAATTCAGCCGGGAACCGACATTGGCTATGAACTGTGTAAACTGCTGTGGCAGTACCACCCGCTGGGCGGGAAACTTGTCGAAAAACCCATACTGATGGCGATGTGTAAGCCGCGCCAGTACAACGTGGAGACAGACCCTGACGAGCGGGTTGTGCGGCGTTTCCAGGAGGTATGGGAACGTATGAAGGTTAACGAGAAGATTAAAAATCTGTTTTTTCTGTCTCGTTGCTACGGTGCTGCAGCGATCGGCGTGGGCACCGACAGTGTTTCATGTCGTGAACCGCTTCCGACGTTCGGACTGACAGAAGATGACGTGTATATCAACGCGTGGGATCCGTTGAACGCTTCCGGTTCGATGGTGACTGACCAGAACCCCAACAGCCCGTTTTTCCAGGAAGCCAATAAAAAACTGAAGATTGGCGGAAAAGACTGGCATCCGTCACGCACACTGAAAATCTTCAACGGCACACCGATTTATCTGGAGTTTCAGACTTCATCGTTCGGATTCACCGGGCGAAGCGTGTTTCAGCGAGTTCTTTATTCCCTGAAATCCTATATCAATACGATGGAGGCGAATGATCTCGTCAGCCAGAAGGCAGGCGTATTGGTGGCTAAAGTTGTGCAGAACGGTTCGAAAATTGACGGGATCATGGCTGCTGCCACGGGGCGTAAAAGGGAAAACGTGAAAGCCGCCAAAAATAAAGGCGTGTTGAGTATTGGAAAAGACGAAGACGTAAGTTCACTGAACCTGCAAAACATCGACGGGGCGCTGAATACATCCCGCGACAACATCATTGCTGATATTGCCGCCGGGAGTGACGTTCCGGCCATTATTATCAAGGAAGAAGCGTTCAGTAACGGATTCGGTGAAGGTAAGGAGGACTCGAAAGCTATCAGCCAGTATATCGATGGTGTACGCCAGCAGATTGAACCTGTGATGGATTATTTCGAACGCCTGGTGCAGTACATCGCCTGGAACGAGGAATTTTATCAGTCGCTGAAAAATGATTACCCGGACATCATAACCGACGACTATAAAACCACGTTTTACCAGTGGCGACGTGAATTTACCGCGACGTGGCAGGAGCTGGTGGAGGAGTCGCCGGACAAACGCCGGGAAAGCGACAGTAAAGTGATTCAACAGGCGATAGCACTTTTCTCTGCCGTGTCGCCACAGGTTGATCCTGAAAACCGCGCCGCCCTCGCTGAATGGCTGGCAAGCCTTGTTAATGCCACGCAAACCTATGGCGAAGCTCCACTCATCATTGATGTGGACGCGCTGGCGAATTATGAACCACCGAAGCAGGAGACGCCTGATGGCAATTTCCAGCCGGGCGGTGAGGAAGAAGAAACGGATCAGGACGCTGTATGAGGTTCTGACGGATGCCGTTAACTACTACGTAAGTCACGGGTGGGATAGCGAAAAATCATTGCTCGAATGGTGCCGGAAACTCCGTGTAGCCGCTCAGCGAGAAACCCCTGATGATACCGTAGCCAGAAAACACCTCACCGCTATCTACAGCCGTCTTGTCATCGACGGCGGGGCATTACGGGATCAGCCTCCTGACGGCCCTAAAAAAATCACTGTTGAAAAACTGAAACCTGAGTTTCGCAAGGAACTCGACAGGCGAATTTTCGCCAGTGCCAACCTGATAAAACTCAACCGAGAACAGGCCATTGAGAAAACCATACAGCGTTTTCAGGGGTGGGTTACGTCCATTCCGCCTGGCGGGGTGAGCGAAATTGATCGCCGGGAAGTGAAGGCCGGGTTTCAGAAATCCGTGAAGGATATGGATTTTATCAGTCGCCGGGTGGCAATTGACCAGGGGCATAAGCTGGCAAGCAACGTTAAGTATCTGCTGGCTGTTCAGAGTGGTGCGATTGCTCTGCGCTGGCATTCGAACTGGCGGCGTCCGGGCTACAAATACCGACAGGACCACAAAGAGCGCGACGAGACAATTTATCTCCTCCGCGATTCGTGGGCGCTGGAGCAGGGGCTGATTAAGCCCGTAAATGGTTTTTATGACGAAATCACTGCTGCCGGGGAGGAGGTTTATTGCAGTTGCGATGCACTGCCGATCTACGCCCCTCAGAAACTACCCGACGAATTTTTAACGGAGAAGGGCAAACGTGAGTTTAACCGAGCTTGAAGTGGCAGAACGCATCAGGGACGGAACCGTACCGTCTCCGGTGAAATTCTCCAACATGTGGCTGGTGAATTTGCGAATAACCGGAACCGGGCTCGCCTATCGCGCCGGGCTGAAAGAGCACGTATGGCGTGATCCAAAGCTCTATCTGAATGAGGAGTTTTTAAGGCGATGCAATGGCCTTCCGGTTATCGCAAACCATCCTGACGACGCAGTTCTGACGGAGGAGGATTTTAAATCGCGGATCGTCGGTAGCGTCATGCTGCCGTATATCCGGGGTGATGAGGTATGGGCGGTGTGCCGCGTTTACCTCCAGAGCATTGTTGAAGAAATCACTGAGGGGGATGTTTCGACAAGCCCGTCGGTGGTGTTCAACAGCACATCAGGAAATGTGGAAGTACAGGAAGGTGACACCAATTTTTTAATCGAAGGCGTTCCTTTCCTTGTTGATCACATTGCCCTGGTGACGAAAGACCACGGCTCGCTGGGCGTGTGGGATAAAGACCGGATCCCCGCAGGGGTTGAAGTGACAAACACAGGTGAAATCGAGATGGAAAAAGAAGAACTCCAGGCCCTGTTACAGGGGGTTGTGAGCGATGCCCTGCAAGGCATTAATCAGAAAATCGATGGTGTCGTTACGCGCATGGACTCTCTGGAACAGCGGGACAAAGCGCGGGCGGACGCCGAAGATCAGGCGAAAAAAGAGGCCGGAGAAAAGGCCAAAGCCGATGAAGCCGCAGAGGAACAGCGTAAAGCTGATGAAGCTGCGGCAAAGGAGGCGGAAGAAAAAGCCAAAGCTGACGAGGCAGCAGCCAAAGATGCTGAGGAGAAAGCAAAGGCTGATTCCGAAGCGGAAGAACAGCGTAAGGCTGACGAGGAGGCAGAAAAAGAACGCAATGACTCTGCCCTGGCAGAAGCGCAGGCAAAAGCCGACTCCGCATTCAGTGCCTGCGGTAAAAACGCGCCAGCACCGTTTTCTGGTGAAAATGCGCTGGACTACCGCAAGCGTGCGCTAATCGCTATGCAGAAACACTCTCCGGCACATAAGGACGTCAATATTCGCGCGATTGCGGATTCTGCAACGCTGGCTGTGCTTGAAGACGCAATTTTCAGTGCCGCCCGTCAGTCCATCGAAAAAGAAATGATGAGTACGCAGGGGCAACTGCATAAACGTATCCGCAACGATGAAGCCGGGCGTCGCATTACTGAATATCAGGGCGATCCGAACGTCTGGCTGAGTGCCTTCAAAATTCCGGGGCGTCGTCTGGCAAAAATTAACACTCAAGGGAGCCTGAACAATGGCTGATATTAACTTTCATCCGTTTAAAAACCGTGGAGCATTTGGTGGCCTTTTTAACGTCGAATCCCGTGGGCTGATGCAGGGGGATGCGCAGGATGATCCGGCAATTCGTCTGCAACTTTGCTCCGGACGACTGGACAGCAAAATCACTGAACCGGTATGGGGTGGTGTCGGTGTTATCGAGTGCATCGCTACCGCGAAAGACAGTGTTAACGGCGCGGTTATCAAGCAGGCCACGAAGGACGCCTGTAACGCCTTTACGGTCTTTAATCAGGCATTTCATGGCATTACCACGTCGGATAATCCGGTGCCGTTATATCTCGCGGGTGGCTTTGTTCACTATTACCGCGTTGGCTCAGGCGCCCGCATTCCTCTCCCGGTCAGTGCAGAAGTTGTTGCGTTGGCTGATGGCAATAACACCGTTGCTGCTAGTGGTTTTGTGTGGGACCTGACAAATAACGTCATTGATGTTTACACGGGAACGCCGGGGGCTAACCCGAAAGTGGACATTAAGTTGCTGATGGTTTCAGTTGAAGGAAACCTGACGGTGAAAAAAGAGGATGGCGGTAACGTTGTCTGGGAAATCGGCAAGCCGTGTGGCCTGTTTTTAATTTAAGGGGATATTAATTAATGAGCGCATTTACTCCTGCGACTACTATTGTGTCGCCGTCAATGGTGCTGCCGGAAATGATCGTGCAACAGAGCATGGCCTCCGGGGCGTTTGAAGTCCTGGCTGGTGGTGCTCCAGCGGTAAAAATCAGTTCCAGTGATTTGATGGTCTATCAGAAATATCTGCGCATGACCTCGCAGGCGCAGGTCAGCCAGTCTCTGCCGGGTCAGTTACCGTCTTCCAGTATCTCTGGCGGCTATGACGGAATGATGACTTACCGAATTTCTTCCCGTTCGCAATACAGCTATCTCGATACTGATGCAGCAGATCGCTGGGGCTATTCTCTGATTGAAGGCCTGCGCCTGGCTAACCGCCAGGGACACGCTCAAATGTTGCGTAATATGCTGCTGTATGGCGTGAATGCAGCTAATAACGAGGGGATCACCAACTCCCCGAACGCAGTGACACTGAATCTGGGTAACGACAGCAAAGGCAATGATTCATATACCACCTGGGATTCCGGCGAGATGGCTAAATTTATGCTAGGCCTGATTGCTGACCAGAAAACCCGCATGTTGCTGTTGGGGCAGCCATTAACGACTGTTATTCTGAGCCCACAGCGATTCATGAAGGCGCTGGAGTGGACAGGAATTGTTGAGCTGACCAGTTACCAGCGTCCTGGTGGTGGTACCGGAACGGTGGGAACGATGGTTAAAGACGTCGCCGATAAGGCGACGGGCGATGACATCATTTTCTGCCAGGATGACACGCTGATTGGTAAGGGGGCTGGTGGTAGTGACCTGATCATCGTTACGAACCCGACGATTGAGGTTCCGGAAGCGCGTCACGCTATTAACACCAATATTTTCTCCACGCTGGTCCCTAACCAGCAGGCCGTCAACGTGATGTTCTGCGACATGGCAGCGCCGACGGAAATCCCGTCCCCTATGCCGGATGGCGGCCTGACCACGTTGTATACCATGCGTGCGACACCGGGCTGGAACTTCCGCCCGGAGGGGATCACCCTGTTGTCTGCCAAATACGCATAAACGTTCAATCTGATAACGCGGGGAGCTAAATGCTCCCCTTTTTTGTGGGAAAAATTTATGAAGCTCTACATCGCTAACTGCTCACGTCAGCCGCACACGTTCAACTACAAACTCCCCGAAAAAACGCAGTCGTTCGGTGTGACAATTCCGTCCGGACGTCAGCATATGATCGAAAATCAGTCCGATATTATCGACCACATCATCCGACAGCATGAGCCTTACGGATTCCAGCGTTGTGACAAGGTGGACAAGAATTTTTCCGGTATCTGCTATTCCATCGATAAACCTGTGAGCGTCGGTCGTATTGAGGATTGCGCGGAGCAGAAAACGGAAAATCTGGAATCCATGTCAGAGGAAATTCTCGCGGCCAGCGCCGTATCGCTGAATAACGCGGTGGATCAGGCAGTGATTCAGAGCGGCGAAAAACCTCAACCTGGCGGTATTGAGATGGAAATCACCGGGGAAGCGATCAACACCGAACAGGAAAATCCGCCCAGCACAAAGCGAAATATTAAGGTTAAAAAATAATGACCCTGCGTCCGTCACTGGAGGGATTTATTCGCTTTGTTCGTGATGACATGAAAGTACCGGTTCACGCTATTGCTGACGATGATCCGACGCTGGAATGTTGCTTTCAGTCTGCAATGGAGCTAATCCCTCACGATCAGGGGCTGGAGCGTTTACCCATCATCTATGTGCGAACGGTTTATAACGCTGCCGCCTCATTCCTCCTGAATTTCGCCCCAGGCTCGTGGTTTGCTGACCTGAGAAAAAAACTCAACCTTGGGAAACTGGCTACCGGGCTTGTCAGCGCGGCAGCAGACCAGGGGACATCGGGTTCGATCACCATCAGCGACGCGCTGAGTAATCTGTCTTTGCTGGATTTGCAGATGTTGCAGGATCCGTATGGACGACAGGTTGTTGCGGTGCTGATGCAGATGGGCACAGTATGGGGTTACAAGCCATGAAACTCTGTTTTGGTGTTGTCGACCAGCCGTATGACTACGGCGACGAACCGGGAAAAACCACGTTTGACGTGGCCTGTGACCTCGAGGGGCGATACGAAATTTTTACGCACTTCTGGGAAATGCATAAGGACGAGATTATCCAGGAGGCAGGTACTGAACTGGCGTACCAGTTGGTCAATCACCTTAAGCATAAGGTTCCGCTACCAGGCGAGCATTTTCTGGAAGGGACTGAGAAGATTTTCCATATTTTTCTTGAAACTGAAGAAATGGCCGGGATGACGATTAACGGAAACCCTGTGCCAACTCAGGCCGCGCTACTGGGCGTTAACTCCAGGCTTAAGGACAAATATACCGGGGAGCGGCGTCCGTCATTCATAGACGGCGGCCTGTTTAAGGGCAGCTTTATAGCGTGGATAGATAACAATGCCGAGTCTTGAGGAATTAGCCGAACAGCACAGTTCGCAGCTCTCATCCGTTCTTAAATCCGCAGTTGAAACCATCTCGTCAGACCAGGAAATCACATTCAGGCTTTATGTCCGGCAGGTTCTGCCGCTGGATGGTTTTGTCTATTGGGTTAATGCGGAAATCATCAGTTGCGATGAACTGTGTCGCCTGAATATTGAGTCACCAACTCGTCTGAAAATCAAAGGCAGCCTGCATCGTCAGGTTATTGCGATTCAGGACGAGTCTGTCTCGAAGGATGTGAACAACATTATTTTCACGCCTGTTCAGCAGGTTGATGATTTTAATGTGGAAAATCCCGATGCGATCTATCTCGGTGAGTACTGCGGCGTCCAGTTCGCTTTTTCACGAATGGAGAGCCGCTATCAGCAGTCGGGTATTTTTCATTATCGCGGCATGGCGATTTTACCAACTATGCGTTCTCAGATTATCGACTGCGAGGAGGATATCAGCGACGAGCAGATCATCTCCAACAGCATCCCGATCTGGCTGCAAATGAAAGATGCCGCGACCGTGTATCCCTCTTACCTGGTACCTCAGAACCTTCGTCCTCCGTATATCGCGGTGGATGTTCGCAACAGCATTCCGTTGCAGGTGGCTCCCGTTGTTTTCGGTGGTGAGCGATTCCAGCTCGTCCAGGATTCGGTTCGCCTGACGCTTTACGGATTCAGCAACAAAATGGCGCTGGATCTTGTCGACTCGGTGGTGAACAGGGCGCTGGAGGAGGAAAAGTTTGGTGTAACTAATATTCCGGTGGTTCAGGACGCAAAGTCGGGACAGGTTGAAATCAACGCTCTGGCGAAGAAAAAGATTGTCGATTTTGACGTGAATTACTACCAGAGCACCGCCCGGGAAATATCCCGGCAGTTGATTGAAAAAGTTATTTGTAAATATGAGGTTAAATAATGGGATTTAATATCGTCACGGTGAATGTGTCCCAGACCATCGGGGCTATACCCTCGAATTTGCAGCAGATGTCTGCGGTTCTCTCGTTTGGCTCCACGACTCATGAGCCGGGGAAGCCTGTATTACTCACCAGCAATCAGGATATTAACGATCTGGTTAAAAATCCGATTGCTGCGTTGTCGGCGGCTGCCGCAGGAAAATCTGCGGCAAACGTCACCGTTACGATGACGCTTCCGGAAGGGAGCAACATCCGACGCGAAAACAGTTCTGAGGTGAAAATTGTTGTTTCCGGGTGTTCGCCCGACGCGTGGAATGGCGAATATACTGCTACCGTCACGGATGAAAAAACACTGACCTGGACGATTGCTGATTCTCAGCTTTCCGGTTCGCCAGTGACACTGGGGCAGTTTTCCATTGTCGGCAGTGAAAATCTGGTGACGGCAGTAAACATGTTTTTTGCCCAGGGAAATTCAGTTGGGATTTACCTGCTGGAGCTGGGAGTACAGAAAGGCGGGGTCAGTAAGGAAATCGCTGCACTGAAAGCTTATATGGAAGATCCGCTCCTGCGGTTTTATGCGTATCTGGTGCCGCAGCCGTGGGATGGTGACGCAGAATTTATCAGTCTGGCAAAACTCCACACCGCCAACGAAGCGATGCAGTATTTCTTCGTGCTGACGAAAACGCCGGACGACACGAATTACGTTTCGCCTTATGCCGGTATTAAGTCGGTTATTGCAACGGCGGATGATACGTACCCGGCGACAAACGCGGCAGCAGCCGTAATGTGGAACTATGTTTCCGCATCACCTTCAGAAATCAACAAGGTGCCGCCGATGGCATTTCGCTATCTGCAGGCGGTAAACGCCCACAAGGGCAAAAATTCCATTCTGACCACAATGACGAAGCAGAATATTAACTACGTCGACACGGGGGCTGAGGGTGGAATTTCCAACACGATTCTGGTGAAAGGCGTTACCAGTGACGGTAACGATATGACGTACTGGTATTCCGTGGACTGGGTGCAGATTAATGTCGATATGCAGCTCGCCAACACGGTGATCAACGGCAGCAATAACCCAATTAACCCGCTTTACTACAACCAGGACGGGATCGACCGTCTACAGCAGGTCGCACAGGCGGTGTTCAATACGGGCGTATCTTACGGCCTGGTCAACGGCCAGCCTGTCGTCGATGCAGTGCCTTTCCGCCAGTATATCAACACTAATCCGAATGATTACGGTATCGGGCGTTATGCAGGCCTGTCGGCCACCTATACGCCGATGCGCGGATTTGTCGAAATCGTTTTTAACATCAATGTGACAATGCAGCTTTCGTGAGGGACTGAACCGTGCCTAATCCAATGATCCCCGTTGGCACCCTTAACCGGGTTCGCGCCAGCGTTAAATTCACCTCTCATTCCGAACTGAATGTGTCCGCCTCATTTCTGGCAAAAGAAGGCGTCGAATTGTCCTTTCAGGGCAATATCACGGAGTTTTTACCCGCTATGACGGGAGCCGTGCAGTCGCCGCAGCCATACATGATTTTGCAGGCGCGTGTTCACCTGCTGCGTAGCCAGGCGCTGGGAAAACAATTCAAGGCGCAATGGGAAAAGAACGCCACGATCGGCGACGCAAAAGTGTATAGCGACAGCACGGTGTTCGGTGACTTCGATATCTATAACACGGCGATCACCAATGTGCAGGATATGACCTTCGCCGGGGGCGAGCCGGGAGTGGCCATCACCATTACCGGTACGTATTACATCAACTCTGAAATGTGGGATCTGGTATGAAAATCTCCCGAAATCTGAATCTGATTATTCCTGTCCGGACAGAAAAGGGTAATGGCTGGATCCATGCCACGCCGATCAGCAAAGAGGTGTTTAAAGAGCATTTCTTCATCCTGAGTAAAACCTTTTCTGCCATTTTTTCTGAAGGTCTTGGCGTCGTTGCGGGTCCGCGTATCGCCTGCCTTATGCTGGAAAGGATCGCCTCAGATATGAATATCTGGGATGGCGAAAAGGGCGTTCGCAATACGCTCGTGAATGAAATCATTCGCCTTGCGAATCTGGTTTACCCAGCCGAAGGGAAAGGCTACGACACGATCCCGCTTGATATGGCGCTGGAGCGCGGCATCGTTGAATTTGATGATGTGGCAGGTGAACTCGTTTTTTTTACATGCGTCTCGTCGATAAACACACCGGAGCAGACGGAGCAGATGATGCTGGCAGTCAGTGGAATGTGGAACAGTTGCACTTCATCCTTGAGTCTTACGGAATGGATTGCTTCATTGCCGACATTGAAGCCTGTCGCCAGTTCTGGCGCGACGGCGAGCACGTTATCAGCGACATCCTCGACTACTCAGCCGGAGACGGATTCAGCGACATCTGGGCAAATTCCGGTCTGAATGTAAAAACAGCAGCTCAGTTTCGTGAGCTGCGTAAATGCACGACGCCGGGAGGGTTATTGAATGTCAGATAATCAGATGCCTGTTCTGACGCTGGATGTAAATGAAGAGCACCTCAGGCGGCTTGAAGCGATATTTGAAAAGTATCGCAACGGCTTGATGATTGGCCCTGCCGGGGCGCCGATTAAAATACCTTCGAATACAGATGCAGGAGGTGGATCCCGTCAGACAACCACAGGTGGAGAAGTCAATCAGGCTCCCAGAAAACCATCTTCATCCGCGCCAGTTCCGGTAGCACCCACTGATGGTCGTTTAAGGGATGAAAAAGGGCGCTTTGTCGGCAGCGGAAAAACAGCGGATTCGCTGGTGAGCAACTATAAAGGTCGCGGCGAAACGATGTTTGATAAGTACCTCAGCGGGCTGGGGAAAAACGCCAAACAGACGCTGAAAACTTACAAGCAGATCAATTCAACGCTTAAAACGACTAATTCCCGGTTAAAAAGCCTGTTTAAAACCACGGTTTCGTGGGGGGCGAAAATAGCTGCAATAGGGGTAGCGGGGCCGTTTGGCTACGGCTATATGGCAAGCAAAGTCGCGGCGCAGTATAGCGTGGCTCAGGGGTTAGGGATGGAAACCGCCCAAATGCAGGCCGCACGTGCCACCTATTCGCCATATTTTTCGGGCACAGAAGAGCTGGTTCAGCATCTGGCTAACGCACAGAAAAACCCGAACGATCCAAACTATGCTGGCCTGGTTAGTCTTGGAATTGATCCGCGAGATGGTGCTGCAAAGAATCTGCCCAAACTTATGAGCGCGCTTGCATCTCTCGTTAAGCAATATAAAGGTTCAGGACTTACTCAGGGGATTCTCAACGGACAAGGGCTTGGATTTGTTGAAGTCGTGACAACTAACCAGATGGAAGCGAATCTGGACAAGATCCCCCAACTGAATGAGAAATTTGCAGCAAATACCAGGTTACTCGGCGCTTACCTCACGCCAGCTATGCAGTCAGGTTATCAGGACACGGTGAGTAACCTGATGGTAAATGGAAACAGAATATCAAATTCCTGGTATGCAGCTCTCGCCAGATATAACCCACTAATCAGAGGTGCATCTGATGGGCTGACATCCAATATTGAAGGTTTTCTGAATGGTGGGAATTTTAAAAAAATTCTCACTGAGGCTGGCGAAGGGCTGGAGAAACTTGGTAAGTGGCTGAATAGCGAACAATTTAAAAATGATCTTGACGATTTTTCTCTGGCGGTGAGCCGGATTGCAAAAGCAATATGGTCAGCTATCAAATGGATCGGTGGGGAAGATAAATATCTCCCCGGAACCGGAGTTGGTGCTGAACAGGCAGATCCAGTTCTTGCGGCATTTGGAAATAAATATCTCGGTGGTGCGTTGCCGGGAGCAAACCCGATGACAAATCAGTATACGGGTGAGTTTTATAAACAGGATGATGTATATAAAAATTACCGTATGCCTAATGATTTAAAGAGAAATATTCAGAACTTTGTAGAGCAAGCCAATAATACTTATCGACTTCCTAAAAATATGATGTCAGCTATCGCGGAGGTTGAATCTTCGTGGAATCCTCTGGCAAGAGGAACTCCAGATGAAAAAGGTAGATTCGCTAAGGGGTTGTGGCAATTCTGGGATAGCACCGCAAAACAGTATGGTCTGGTGGGTGATGATGTTTATGACCCAAATAAATCCACTCTTGCGGCTGGCCGCTTTTTAAATGATCTGAATCGGCGTTATAAAGGCGATGTGGCAAAAATGCTTACGGCATATAACGGAGGTCGTATTGATAGAGATGGAAATCTAAGTTTGAGAATGGAGACTGTAAAATATTTAATTAAATTATTGCCTCAGATACAGGGAGCCTTGGATCAACACCCTGGTATTATGAATCAGCTAAGAAATGCCAGAGATAACCTTCAGGGTGCTGGCAAAAATGCCCGCGCAATAATTGAGCTTCAGGTGCGACAATCGCCGGGTTCCGACATACTGGCACAACTCGCCGGAACGCAACAAATACCGGGGTAAAAGATGTCACTTAATTACTTTGGACAAGCTTTCAAACTGGCGTTTGAAGTTTCGCCCATTCTTTTAGTTGATGGCATAGCGTCGAAAATTCCCGGCGGGGTGATGCCGATTGCTGTTCTGACCGAAGGACTAAGTATCGCGAACGGTCTGCTGCATGGAGAGATTCATACACGCTCGATGGCGGCATTCACGCCAATGGCCGGGACAACGCTGGTCCAGCAGGATATTTGCAACCTGAATTTCTATAACCAGGTAACGGCAGCGAATGCGACCGTCAGGAAGCCCAATCGGGTAGTCATGCAGATGATCCGTCCGGCATCAACGGAGGACGGTGGCTACACCACTAAGGGGATGACGTTTACGGCGCTGAAAATGGCGCTTGATATGCATAACCAGTATGGCGGTTGCTACACCGTTCTGACTCCCTCGTTTATCTACACGCGCTGTCTGATGCGGTCGTTTATCGATACATCCGGTTTCTCTGAGCAGAACAAGCAGGTTCAGCACACCTGGCAGATTGAGTTTGAGCAACCATTATCGTCTGTCGAACAAACGGTAAAAACGCTGGCGAGCGTTCTGGATAAATTTGATAAAGGGATGCCGTCAGACGGGCCGCTATCGTGGTCAGGTATTAAGAACCAGGTCGTGCAGGAGTTTGGTATTGGCTTATGACAACGTTAATTCCTTTCAAACCAGACGGGCGAGGTCCGTTTCAGTTCACGGCCAGAATCGGAGAATATGAAACATTCGCCCGCGTTCCGTTTAACCTGTATGCAAATCGTTACTACCTGGAACTGAAAGACAGTTCTGGAGACGTGATTGTTTACATGCCGCTGATTGCGTCACCTGACAGTTACGACATCAATCTGGCGCTGCCTTGCTCACCGGGGAAACTTGTTTTTCGCGAAAGTACGAATCAGTTTGAGGTTTCGTAATGCGTTATTATCGACTGGAAATTATTAATCCTAAAACAGGCAAGCCGCCAGTGGATAGCAATGGAAAACCCATTGGACCTTTTGATACCAGTGAAACACCAGGATGTGGGTTGCATGTTGAATTTGACTTTGAAGTAACCGGCCTGGATGTAGTCTGTTCGGGCACGATGCTGACGATCTATGGATTACCAATTGACATGCTGAAGCAAAGTGTAAGCTTGCAGGGGTGTCTGGTCCGTATGAAAGCAGGCTTTGTTCAGGGGTTACCACTGGCAAATAAGGATCAACAGGGGGAGGTAATCTATGGTGAAATTTATCTGGCCTATGCCAACTGGATCGGCACGAACCAGACTTTAAACCTGGTAATAAATCCAAGCATACGCAAAACCGATGACGGTAAACCTTTTTCAATTGAGGGGCAGGGGGAAGCAGGCGAAAGGGTTGGCGATGTTTTAGTCCGCGCTTTGCAAAAAGCATATCCCAATAAATTGATTGATTGCACAGTCAGCGACAACCTGGTTTTGCCAGAGCCGTGGACGGGTAAATATACGGAGATTGGTTCTCTGGCTATGGTCGTAAAAAACGCCTCTATTGCGATGATGCGTAATGAAAGGTATAGCGGAATCGCCATCAGTATTCTTTCCGACAGAATACGAATCTACGATAACGCATCGGCAAAGTGGGGTGAGCCAAAAACAATTCATGCCCATGAACTGGTCGGGCAGCCGACATGGATAGCGCCGTTTACCGTTAGCTTTAAATGCCCTATGAGGGGCGATATCAGATGTGGTGATGTGGTTAAACTGCCGGAGGGGCTATATTCAGGCGCTGCGACGATTGTGATGGCTAATACAACGGCTCCTGGCGTTATCGCAAAAAATTCGACCACGTTCACCGGGAAATTTCTTGTGAAATCGGTCAGACATATTGGTTCGTATCTGACAGCCGATGGCGATGCCTGGGTGACGGTATTCGAGGCATATGCTGAGAACTGGGCGAGGGTGTAATGTCAAACGCTCAAAAATTACCGTTTCTCCGAACGCTGTCGGAGATGATGACCAGTTCTGGTAACCAGCAAGCCGAGCTTAAAGGTCGTGAATTGCCCTGCCATGTTGTCGGTGTCAGCGGGCAGATAGTGACAGTTCAGTTTGATATGCTGCCGGAGGGGATCAACTTTCCGCAGATAACAATCCCTGTCGCCACATTCCCGTATATCCGTTACCCGATACAGCCGGGCGATCGAGGAGTAACAATTGCCGCTGATGTATCCCTGCGCGGTGTGTCCGGGTTGGGAACCGGTATGGCGACGCTCTCTTACTCGATGTCGCTCACTCCACTGTTTTTCGTGCCACTGGCAAACAAGGACTGGTCCGACGAAGATCCGCAAAAAATCGTTTTGTACGGTCCAGATGGCGCGATCCTCAAAACAGAGGACGGCAGTAGCTCGGTAACGGTGGCACCGGAAGAAATTAGGCTAAAGTCGAAAGCTGTTTACCTCGAGGCCGAAGATATCTTCATGAACGGGAAAATTCATCTCAACGGTCCAATCGTCCAGGACAAAGAACAAATGAAGGATACAACCGCTTCGCTGATTGGCCCTCTCAAGGTCGAGAAAGATGCAGTTATCAACGGCGTGAGCGCCAGCGGCCACAGCCACGATGTGACTGGCGTTCAAAGCGGCGGCAGCACGATCACGTCGAAGCAACCAAATCCGGGTTAATACCGGTTTATTTCACTTTAAATTCTATCCATAAAGCGAAAGCCCCGAACTGTTGCAGCAGTCGGGGCTTTTTGTTTCTGACCTTGAATAAGGCAAGGAGAAGTCGTGTTTGATTTTAGCAAACTGATTCGGGAGATTCGAGTTATGGCTGAAAAATTATCCACCTGGAAGTTTTTGCTTATTTGGTTGGTCTTTCTGATTCTGGCGTCTGGTTATTTTGTTGGCCAGATCCGATGGTGGTGAGGGCACGATGAGAACATGGGGCCGCGTCACCGACGCGAACGGCAACAAAAAATGGGTTGCAGTAGAATCTGACGCCAGCGGTGATTTCTCCTACGGCTGGCTGACGACGCTCATTCAGACGTTAAAGCTGGGGTTGGGGGAGTCGCCGTTTTACGCGAATTACGGTATTCCAGCGCAGCAGTGCATCGTGCAGCAGATTTACCCGGACTACTATGTGAACATGGTTCAGCAACAGTTTGCCGGGTATTTTGCATCGCTGGCAATTTCAAAGGTAGATGGGGCAGAGAACCCCACCTATAACGTTGATGTTGTGTTTTTTAACGGAACCAGTTACCGGACGCAGGTTCCGGTTTGAGGCAAGTTCTCGGGCATCAGTTGTGCCAGGGGGTGTCAAGAAGTTCATCGCAAGGCATGGCAATCCATCCACTTTTGCGTAGTAAGTGAATTGCCAATTCTATTGTGATAACTGAGCCTGATTTGTGGTGCTCAATCTGGGTAACAGAACCGTTTCTGACGCGCATGATGATGTCAACATTCAGAGGGGATTGTGTGCTGGTGGTTTCTTCGCGCAGCTTCTTCTCGCACTCGATGAAGTATCGGCGGATCTGGCGGCCTTTTTCGTTGCTCTCGACCATTGCCAGTTCTTTGGCGGTGTCCAGGGTGAGGTGGTAGTCTTTAGCTGGTCTGCTTCTATCTATTTTTTCCCGATTTTGGAAAATAATCAAAAAGTCCTGATTTTCTACGAATTCATACTCGCTGATTCGCTCGGTGATCCAAGTAGCAAAGCGTTTACCTACTTCGAGAAAGGCGTGCATCATAAATAATTACCGCCTGATTTTACATGTTTTCTTTACAGGAATTTATTGCAGCCTTATATGCCTCCGGGAGGCCATCTAATGGGAAGAATATTTTTTGTGGTTTTTCTTTGCTTTCAGCTGGCGGAGTGTACCAAAAAGAAAAACTACCTTTCCCTTTAGTTTTTAACAAATCACTAATCTTTAATGAGCTAATAGGACTGAACAAGTAACCTTCATTGAGAGATGGGGTTGTTATAGAGTCCTGCTTTTGTTGTCCACTGATTTTATAGCTTACAGGAAGAAACGGTGGTAAATCCATTTGTTTATATCCAATAAAATGATTGACAGTAACATCACCGGGCTCACATTGAGTTAACGGTGATATATCAATAAATAAAGTTGATTTATCCTGCGGCAATTTGGATTCAACACCAATACGATAAGCCATAGTGGTAGGCATGGTAAACTCAGCATAATACCATTTACCGAACTGTTGAATGTCATTCATTCTCTCTGTGGCATCAATTGCATGAGAAACACCAGAAAATAGCAGTGAGCTAATCAAAATCCCTAATGAGTTAAATTTCATAAAATCCTCTTGAGATTAATTATGTCAGAAATACCAATTACTATGACAAGTGCGGGTGCGCAGCCTACGCCACCCAATGATTTACTCGCAAATCTTATCACCAGAGTTGCTGAAAAAGTACCTGGATATACAGCCAACCTTCCGGCGGGACTTATTACAGACCTTGCTAGCACGGCAGTCGGGGCGCTGGCATTAATAGACCAGGCGCGTGTTGATCTTATTAACTCCGTAAGCCCATACGGCGCGAATATTCCGTTACTGATGCAACTCGGAAACATTTATGGAGCACAGAAGGGATTAAGTACAAATACGGCGGTATACGTGGTGTTTGAGGCGTTGCCGGGGTTTGGCATCCCTAAAGGGTTTGTGGTTGGTGACGGTAACTACCAGTATGCAGTTTCCCGCGATACGGTGGTACCAGAAAGCGGGCAGACTGAGCCAGTCTACTGTGTGGCTACAACGTCAGGATCATGGGCTGTACCGGAAGGGACTGTGACGCAGGTCATTACCTCAGTACCAAAAGACCAGCCTGTAAAGTGCACGAACCTTAGCGCAGGAATGCCCGGTCAGGAGGCGCAAACGTGGGCATCTTACCGCGCCGAAGTCATGGAGTCCGGCATGTTTGGTGTGCAGGGAACACCGGATTGCTTTAAAGCGATGCTCAAATCAGTAAGTGGTGTGCGAGAAAACCTGATTTCTTTCCGGCAGTCGTCGCTGGGGAAATGGGTTGCGGTTGTTGGTGGCGGTGATCCGTATGATGTGGCTTATGCGATTTACAAATCTGTACCGGATATTTCGAAACTGACCAACGATGTAAGCAATCCATCCGGTGCGGCAGTGGAAAAACGCACGGTTTCAATAACCGTTTCGCCGGATGTTTATCAGGTGCCGTTCGTTATCCCGTCATCACAAAACGTCATGGTGCTAATCACCTGGAACACGGTGTCAGATGATTATGTTGATCCGGCGGGTATTGCTATGGCTGTGCAGCAAAACGTTGCTGATTACATCAATTCAATTGAAGTCGGACACCCGATAAATCTTCTGCGTATCCAGGATATTTTTACCAGTTCTGTTAGGTTGCTGGTTGATGCGACGTTGATCTCAACAATCAGTGTGAGCATTGGTATTAACGGCCATATTGTTCTTCCGGCGAAAGACACAAGCCTGGTTTATGGCGATACCTACTCCTATTTTTCAACGGTGGCATCACAGGTTCAGGTCAACAAGTATGCAATATCTGACTGAGAAAATTCTCCCTGCTTATCCATTTGTGCAGTACAGAGATGATCCGAATGTTGTTGCGTTCTTTGATGCATACAATGAAATTGCTCAGGAATACCTAGATTCACTCAACAATCTGGCATTGCCATGCTGGACATCGGAATCAATAACCGGGCAGTTGCTGGACTGGATTGCACTCGGTATTTATGGCGTTGAAAGGCCTTTACTACAGGTTTCCGAGGAGGCTATTGCGCGCGGTGCATACGATACCATTGAATACAATACGATCCCGTACGCAGCAATGCGGAATTACGTTCCGGGGCAGGCATCGTATGTACCTGATGATTATTTCAAACGAATATTAACGTGGAATTTTTATAAGGCTGACGGTTCGCATTTCTGCATTGACTGGTTAAAGCGACGTGTGGCGCGGTTCATTCATGGAAAAAACGGAATAGATCCGCCGTTGCAGCACACTTTTGATGTGAGCGTGACTGTATCGGACAGTGTTTTTTCTATTCAGATACCAGAGTATGGCGATGGCATAGGTTATTTTCTGAAAGATGCTATTGACCAGAAATATGTAAAACTTCCTTTTATTTATTCCTATGTAACAACGGTGATACAAAAATGATTCTTGGATTCGGTAACAATGTTGTTTCAGCACTGGCTGGCGATATTACGACGATTCAGACTGAAATTCCTGTGATGCCAGGTACGGGGGCTAAATTTGCAAAATTGCTTTCTGCCGATTTTGAAAATAAATCGAACGAGCAACGCGTCTATGCAAAAATTACGCTTACCGATAATAAAGAGTCTGCGTTTGAGATTTGTCACCTGGTATCGGTAAGCGGTGATGTGCTGAAAGTCATTCGTGGGCAGGAAGGAACAACTGCGAAAGGTTGGTCCCTTAATGACGTTGTGGCTAACTTTGCCACGCGTGGTTCGGAAAACTATTTCGTACAGATAGCGCAGCTTCAGAGCGGTCATTATATTGCGGGTGTTGCTGGCGGCACTGCAAATGCACTGACGCTTGAACTTCCCGCGACGTTTTTTGTTAATGGAGGCTCGGACTGGACGCTACGAACCCCGATTATCGTTTTCCCCGTTCAGAACAATACCAACGCCGCGACGCTTCAATTAACACTGGGCGGAAAGGTTCTTGGTACGTTCCCACTTTATAAGGGGAACCAGTCCGAGCTGGTAGCGAACGATATCATTAAAGGCATTCCCTTAATTTGCCTTCTTGATAGCGAGAAAAGCTACTTCAGTGTTATAAACCCTGGCAATATTTATTCAGATTTTGATCTGCGATATGTAAAAAAATCTGGTGATTTGATGACCGGGGAACTAAAAATTCGTGGCGTTAATGCGCTGAGGATTTTCGATGATGCCTTAGGCATGATTTTTCGTCGCTCAGAAGATAGCTTTCATCTTATCCCCACAGTGGAAGGGCAGGGTGAAAACGGCGGTATTGGTCCTTTGCGTCCTTTCTCAATTAACCTGCGGACTGGTGATATTTCCGTGTCACACAAATTAACAGTCGGTAGTGGTTTGCTGGTGCATGGGGATAGTATCGCAACAGGTGAATTGCTGTCAGGCAACGGTTCTGCAAGGCTTGCGGCAGATGGTAACCTGTACGGCGGCATGTGGGGTGGATGGTTGTCATCTTACCTGCAAAATAAAATGGGAGTGCAGGATATAAGGCTTGGTTCGGTGGGTGCTTCTCCGACAGCATCGTCGCAGACGACAGATGTTCCCGGAGGATGTGTAATGACCGGGGTAACGCTTGACGTATGGGGGAGTCGCGGGACGCACGTAACATATATGCGCTACCGTCCACTTCAGAAATTAATTAACGGAACCTGGTATAACGTGACGGCGCTTTAATTATGCTGCATTTAAAAAATATTACAGCCGGTAATCCAAAAACGGCAGAGCAATACAAACTGACAAAAAAGCATGGTATAGAGTGGCTGTACTCTGAGAACGGAGAAAACTGGTACGAGGAACAAAAAAAGTTCTCTCCTGATACCATCAAGATTGCGTACCTTCCTTCAGGCAGGGTTTTTGCCGTTGAAAAGGACGTGACTGGCATTGACCCGAAGGGAATGAGTGTTATCGAGTTGCCGGATATTACCGTATACCGTCGAATTGAAGAAAATGGCTACTGGTTTTACCGCAATGATAAGTTTGTTTTTGATTACAGACTTAAAGCGGAAGATGAGCGTGAGTCGCTTCTGGCTCAGGTCAGCGTCCGGACAGGTGAATGGGAAAAAGACCTGCTGCTGGGGCTAATCAGCGACGAAGACAAAGAAAAGCTGAAAGCCTGGCGTATATACGCGAAATGGCTGCAGGCGATGGATTTCAGCACTATCACCGATAAAACCTCATACAGAGTCATTGAATGGCCTGTCTCTCCGGAAACCTCTTCCTGATTTAATTTATCGCGAGAAAACTATGTCTGTAGTGATATCAGGTGCGCTGATTGATGGCGCAGGCATCCCCATGTCCGGATGCCACATAATTCTGAAATCCCGGGTAAATACCTCAGAAGTGGTGATGCGCACAGTTGCTGACGTGGTGACCGGAAATAATGGGGAATATTCGTTCGAGGCGCAGACCGGAAAATATTGCGTGTATCTGAAACAGGACTGGCGCGACGAGTACTGTGTTGGCGACATTGCTGTATACGACGACTCAAGCCCCGGCACGCTGAACGACTTTCTGACCGCCCTTGGGGAAGACGACCTGAAGCCGGATGTGGTGAAGCGTTTTGAGGAAATTGCAGATGCAGTCAACCGTCTCTCTGAACAGGTGAGCAGTGACAGGGAGAAAGCAGAAGCAGCTGCTGATGCTGCAAAAAATGCAGCATCAGCGGCTCTGGACAATACCAATAAGGCGGAGGAATTTAAAGAACAATCACGGAAGAATGCCGAAATCGCTGCGGGATGCGCGCAAAGTGCCGGACAGCACGCTTCGGATGCTGCACAAACTGAAAAGCAGGTGGGAATCCTGGCGACAGATATTCGACAGAATGCAGGCGATGTTTATCAGAACGTACAGCATGTTGAGCGTCTGGCATCAGAAGTTGCGCAGAATGCCAGCCAGGTGCATCAGAATACCCTGACAGTAACGGATGCAGCGCAGTCTGTGGAGCGGAATGCACAGCTGACAACGCAGTTAAGAAACGAAGCCGGTCGCTTTGCCGACGAATCCAGGAAAAGTTCAGAGGATGCAAAAGAGTACAGTGACAGTGCCAGAAAAGCGGTCGATGAACTGAAATCTGTCGGTACTTATCCGGCAGGGATAGCTTTTGCATGGCCAGCGGATATTCCCCCGGAGGGGTTTGCAATAATGCAGGGGCAGCCATTCGATAAATCTGTGTATCCACAACTGGCAGCTGTATTTCCGTCAGGTGTAATACCTGATATGCGAGGGTGGACAATAAAAGGCAAACCAGACGGGCGCGCAGTACTGTCTTACGAAGAGGATGGTGTTAAGCGGCACGGGCATACGGCAAAGGTATTACCGACGGATTTGGGGGCCAGGGAGACAAGTTCCTTTGATTATGGCTCTAAAAGTACAGAGCATGGAGGATTGCATAATCACATTACCAACGGAGTCTGGACAGGTTCAACAACGAGGAACGGAGGAACAAAGTGGGACACGCCAGGATATATAGCGGATATAACAACCAGCAGCGGAGGCGAGCATGTGCATGTGGTTTATATCGGCTCGCATATTCATACCGTGGCACTGGGCGAGCATGGTCATGATGTCACAGTTGATGAGACGGGTAATGCAGAAAATACAGTTAAAAATATCGCGTTTAACTTCATTGTGAGACTGGCATGACAAATTTCAAAATGAGTCCGGAATCCCGGACACTGAAAATTTATAACTTACGGGCTGATACAAAAGAGTATATAGGCGCAGGAGATGTTTATATTCCGCCGAATACAGGATTACCGGCGAACTGCACGCTTATCGAACCGCCAGAGGCTGGCCCCGGCCAGGTTGCCGTTTTCAACGATGCACAGCAACAGTGGGAAGTTGTTGAAGATCACCGTGGGAAAACGGTATATGACACAGCCACCGGGAAGACATTGTGCATTTCCCGTCCGGGGGCTTTGCCGGATGATATCACCACTTTACCGCCAGAGGGGGAATTCCATCGATGGGATGGTGCGAAATGGATAAAAGACGACGAGGCCGAAAGGGCGGCGAAAATTCGTGACGCCGAACGGGAGAAGCAAAAATTACTTCAGGAGATAATGGAAAAAACACAGCTGTGGCAAACGTGGCTGTCACTTGGGATTATCAGCGAAGCTGATAAAAAATCACTCAGGGAGTGGATGTTGTATGCCCAAAAAGTTGAAGCGACGGACACATCTGAATTACCTGTGAGATTTCCCGACAAACCTCTTATTGTGGGTGAGCTATCCGGTGCGTTGTAAAAATCCCATCTTTCATTGTGCCGGAAATACCAAATCGCCATTTATTAAAGCCCAATTAGTAGTCAGTTAGAGCAAGAAAAATAGCGGACTTCTGCTGAATGGTAAAAAAAAGCCCCGTCTCAAGTACGTGATAACGAGACCTAAAGCATGGATAACAGGACTCTACACAAAGACGGGGTAACATAATATCTGAACAAACATACTGACAAACGGGATATTTCAATTAAAGACACAACGAGTACCAGGCGTACAGAGTGGATGTTGTGTCTGACAGGTGAGTTTACTGATAGCGCAATAAAATAAATCCCCTGTCATCATTTATTGTAGAAATCTTTATCAGTCATGCTTATGAGATAAATACAAGAAACGGTGTGAAATTTGACCTAAAACAATCATGGGGATGAAAAGAGTCTTGTGCAGTTTTGCAGATGTAAAAAAACCGCAGACACGTCGTATGCAAGAACGTGCTGCGGTCGGCTGGTTAACTTTCGATAGTGCGAATATTGAATAATTTCCAGCCGGAATGGATTCTATTGGAAAGTATTCAGAGGTGCAATCTGCAGTTCACGAATTGAGTATTTTTAGGATTTTTATGGTGGCAAAAATGGGGCAAAACGCTGCAAAAGGGGCAGAAATGGGGCAAAAAAAGAGTTGGTTATCGTGGCTTGTTGTAGTCGCTGATTCAACTTAACACATTGAAAAACAAATAAAATACTTATGTGTCAGATGGTTGTGATTTTTTCCCTTACTTGTTGAGATTGTATTGTTCTTTCTTACTAATTTCTTGATTTTGCGACATTTAATAGCGACTCAATTCGTTATATGGCATCAGAAAAGTATGCGTCATGCCGGAACGCCCAGCATAAGAAATCTGATATAAAAACTGTGGCGTGTATGGTACGGATTAGAGGGGAAAATGTCAGCACATTTGCGAAATGAATCAAAAAGCCCGCAGCGGTCTGCGGGCGTTAGTGTTAGCGCACGACCAGCACTGAGCACTCGGCGTGACGTACTACGGCAGCGGCGTTAGAGCCGAGCAGGTAGGTGGTGATATCCGGTCGATGAGAAGCAATGATTATCATGTGAGCAGGGATTTTTTTCGCCATTTCCAGAATACGGTCTTTTGGCGAACCTTCTTCAACATGGACATGCACTCTGTCAGTTGGCAGTTTGAATTTTTTAATGACTTTTTCCAGTTGCGATTTGGCTTCCGCTTTCAGGTCATCCATTGCCGGTAACTCTGCGGAATACGCTAATCCCAGAGAGGCATAGTAGGGTAGCGAAGGTATTACCGTCAGGAAATGAACCTCTGCATCATCAATCTTTGCCTCTGCCTCAACGTGGCTAATCACACGTTGAGTTAATTCTGAATCTGAAATATCGATAGGGACAAGAATCGTTCTGTTCATAAAACCTCCTGTTTTAGTATCCGCATAAAGTGTAACGCCAGATGACTCATTTTGTGTAATGACGGAGTTCACATTTTTAATTTAGATCAAGGGAGGAGAAATATGAAGAAAATGCCCGCCAAACGGCGGGCAGGCAAGATTAAAACTGGTATACCAGACCTAAAGCAACGATATCATCGGTAGAGATACCGTTCGCAGCGTAGAAGCTGTCATCCTCATCAAGTAGGTTGATTTTATAATCAACATAGGTGGACATGTTTTTGTTGAAATAATATGTTGCGCCAACGTCGGCGTATTTAACCAGATCTTTATCGCCATCAGTACCGACTAAATCGTTGCCTTTAGACATCAGGAAGGAGACAGCCGGACGCAGGCCAAAATCAAACTGATACTGGGCAGTAACTTCAAAGTTCTGGGTTTTGTTGGCAATCGTATTTGCTGAATTGCCGTAAGGCGTCATGTTACGGGTTTCAGAGTACATGGTTGCAAGGTAGATATTGTTAGCATCGTATTTTGCCCCTGCCGTCCATGCGTCAGCCTTATCGCCTTTTGCAGTAGAGAATTCAGCCTGTTGGTTGGTACGATCAGAACTGGTATACGCAGCACCAATGCTCACCCCCATACCTAAGTCGTAGGTAGAGGAGATACCGAAACCGTCGCCATTGGCATTCTTAATATTACGACTGCCGCCGTTTGCCGTACCTTCTTGCTCATGACTAACCTGGTTTTCGTTCGCTCCCTGATACTGCACAGCAAAGTTCAGGCCATCAACCAGACCGAAGAAATCGGTGTTACGGTAGGTCGCGACGCCGTTTGCACGACCGGTCATATAGTTATCGGCTTTGGTATAAGAATCGCCACCGAATTCAGGCAGCATATCTGTCCAGCCTTCGATGTCGTACATCACACCATAATTACGACCATAGTCAAATGAACCGAAGTCACCAAATTTCAGACCAGCAAATGCCAGACGAGTCCAGGAGTCGCCTTTATCATTTTCAGAGCCATTAGCCTGAACGTTATATTCCCATTGACCATAACCAACCAGTTGATCGGTAATTTGAGTTTCGCCTTTAAAACCAAAACGTACATAAGTTTGATCGCCATCACTATTCGCATTATCAGAAAAATAATGCAGGCCATCGACTTTGCCGTACAGGTCTAATTTATTGCCGTCTTTATTATAAATTTCTGCTGCATGTGCAGCACCTGCGGCGAGCAGGGCAGGGATTAAGAGCGCCAGTACTTTGCTTTTCATTGAATAAATCCTTTAGTTATTTTATTTGCCTTAATTTCCCCTGTTTGGGGAATGAAAACATCCTAAAGGAGAAGTTCAGTTAGCAGATAAATATCATTTGTTACGCCTTAAGTAAAACCTTAATCAAATAATTCTATGGAAATAGTAATAAGTTTGATGAATGTGTTTTTGGGGAATCATGCAAAATAAAAATTATACATTTAATAAAGCATGGGTTATTCTGCGCGGGTTATATGCCTTTATTGTCACAGATTTTATTTTCGGTTGGGCCATTGCATTACTAATGTTTTTCCAACGGATAAAAAGACAAGCCCGAACTTTCGTTCGGGCTTTTTTTTGAATTGGATAATAGTTATCCAGAAAGGTTACTCGGTGCTATTTTTTTCCGCCTTTCCGGCCATTTGTGCCAGGAAGTCATAACGTTTTTGCAAATCAGCGGCGGCATCTTTCCATAACTGTTCGGCCACTTCCGGCTGTTGCGTGTTCAGACGGCGGAAACGCTGTTCATGAAGAAGCGTTTCTTCCAGAGCTTCTGAAGGCGGGCGGGAATCCAGCGCCAGCGGCAGTTTACCTTCATCGGCTCGACGCGGATCAAAGCGATACAGCGGCCAGAAGCCAGTTGCGGTGAGTTGACGCATCTGGTCGTGACTTAATGCCAGGTCATAACCGTGCTCTTCACATGGGCTGTAAGCAATAATCAGCGATGGACCCGGATACGCTTCTGCTTCCTGTATCGCTTTCACCGTCTGGTTGAGTTGTGCGCCAAGAGAAATCTGCGCGACATAAACATGACCGTACATCATCATGCTAACACCAAGATCTTTGCGTGCTTTGCGTTTGCCATGTTCACCAAACTTAGTTACCGCGCCAAGCGGGGTGGCTTTCGATGCCTGACCACCGGTATTGGAATAGCATTGCGTATCCAGCACCAGGATGTTGACGTTTTCCGTCAGACTCAACACATGATCCAGACCGCCAAAGCCGATGTCGTAAGCCCAGCCGTCACCACCAATCAGCCAGATTGATTTCTCCACCAGTGCATCTGCGTCACGCAGCAGTTCATGCGCTTCAGCCACATCTTTGAGTTGCTGGCGCAGAGCAGCGACTTGTTCGCGACGAACGTCTGGCGTGGCGTCTGATTTCAACGCAGTCAGTAACTCAGCAGGGATTTTATCAGCAAATTGATCCAGCAGACGCAGCACGCGGACACGGTGTTGATCGACTGTCAGGCGGAAACCAAGGCCGAATTCGGCATTATCTTCAAATAGCGAGTTCGCCCATGCCGGTCCACGACCGTTGGTATCAGTGGTATATGGCGTGGAGGGCAGGTTGCCGCCGTAAATAGAAGAACAACCAGTAGCGTTGGCAATCAACATCCGATCGCCATAGAGCTGAGTGAGCAATTTGATATACGGCGTCTCACCACAACCGGAGCAAGCGCCAGAATATTCAAACAGCGGAGTGATCAACTGCGAAGTACGAATATCAATACGTTCCAGTTTGCTACGGTCGATTTCTGGTAAATTCAGGAAGAAGTCGTAATTGATTTTCTCTTCTTCCACATGTTCCAGACGCGACATCATATTGATGGCTTTGATCTCTGGATTTTGTCGGTCTTTCGCCGGACAAACTTCTACGCACAGGTTACAACCGGTGCAGTCTTCCGGTGCGACCTGCAACACATATTTCTGCCCGCGCATATCACGAGATTTCACATCCAGTGAATGCAGGCTGGTCGGAGCGTTTTCCATCGCTTCGGGCGGTACGACTTTCGCGCGAATGGCGGAGTGTGGGCAAGCCGCGACGCAGTGGTTACATTGAGTACAGAGTTCCTCTTTCCAGATAGGGATCTCTTCGGCAATGTTGCGTTTTTCCCAGCGAGTAGTGCCCATCGGCCAGGTGCCGTCTGGCGGCAGCGCCGAAACGGGGAGGGCGTCGCCAAGTCCGGCGAGCATCGCAGCGGTAACCGTTTTGACAAAATCAGGTGCGGCATCAGATACCACTGGTGGACGGTTGGCACTTTGCGGATTTACCGGTTGCAGTGGTACTTCTTCAACGGACTCGCGCGCCAGCGCCAGAGCTTGCCAGTTGCGTTCCACCAGATCCTGGCCTTTGCTGCTGTAACTTTTGGCAATGGCGCCCTGAAGTTCGGCCAGGGCGCTGTCGCCAGGCAGAATTTGCGTCAGGTGAAAGAAAGCCATCTGCATGACGGTGTTAATGCGTGCTGCCAGCCCACATTCGCGGGCAATTTTCGCCGCGTTAATCACATAGAAACGCGCTTTTTTCTGATTCAACACAGCCTGAACTTCTTGCGGCAGCCGCGACCACACTTCATCGGCGCTGTACGGTGTGTTAAGCAGGAAAATGCCACCAGGTTTTAAACGCTCGGCCATTTGATATTTGTCGATAAACTGCAACTGGTGGCAGCCAACAAAATCAGCTTGCGAAATCAAATACGCGGAACGGATGGGCTGCTCGCTTACGCGCAGATGGGAAACTGTCAGGCCACCCGCTTTTTTAGAGTCGTAAACAAAATAGCCCTGGGCATACCACGGCGTGGAGTTACCGATAATTTTGATATTGTTTTTAGTTGCGGAAACGCTGCCGTCGCTACCCAGCCCGTAAAAGAGTGCTTCCAGTTTTGCCGAATTTGGCAGGGTGTTTTCCGGCAACGGCAGTGACAGATTAGTCACATCATCGTAAATACCAACCGTAAAGCGCGCTTTCGGTTTAGCTGCGTTGAGTTCGGCGAATACCGCCAGTACACAGTCTGGGCCAAATTCTTTGGATGAAAGACCATAGCGCCCGCCAATGACGCGTGGCAGTGTTTCGCGCTCGCCATTATTAAAGGCTTCAGCCAGCGCCGTCATTACATCCAGATACAGGGGTTCTGCCTGCGCACCAGGCTCTTTGGTGCGATCCAGCACCGCCACAGTACGTACAGAGTTCGGCAATGCTAGCAGTAAGTGTCTGGCGGAGAAAGGGCGGTAAAGTCGCACTTTTAGTACGCCCACTTTTTCGCCACGGGTCAGCAATTCGTCCACGACTTCTTCACAGGTGCCGATGGCCGACCCCATCAGGATAATTACCCGTTCCGCTTGCGGATGACCATAATACTCAAACGGCTGATACTGGCGACCTGTCGCGGCAGCGAAATCAGCCATCGCCTGTTCAACATGGTCATAGACCGCGTTGTACCACGGGTTAGTGGCCTCACGTGACTGGAAGTAAGTGTCCGGATTAGCCGACGTACCGCGGATTACCGGATGTTCCGGGTTAAGTGCGCGAATGCGATGAGCATCAATTTCTGCCTGGGGCATTAGCTCAAGAATAGTGTCGTCGGCCAGTGGGACAATTTTGTTGATTTCGTGGGAAGTGCGGAAACCATCAAAGAAATGAATAAATGGCACGCGGCTTTTCAGCGTTGCGATGTGTGAAATGAGAGCAAAGTCTTGGGCTTCCTGCACGTTTGCTGCACACAACATGGCGCAGCCAGTCTGGCGCACCGCCATCACATCTGAATGATCGCCAAAAATAGAGAGCGCATGAGTGGCCACAGTACGCGCTGCCACATGCAGTACAAACGGCGTCAGCTCACCAGCCAGTTTATACAGCGTCGGGATCATCAGCAGTAAACCTTGCGACGATGTAAATGATGTCGAAAGAGCGCCTGTTTGCAAAGCACCATGCACAGTTGCGATAGCCCCAGCTTCTGACTGCATTTCAACCACACGAGGTGTATCTCCCCATACGTTCTTCAGGCCGTTTCCGGCCCAGGCATCAGCCTGTTCAGCCATCGTGGAACTCGGGGTAATAGGGTAAATGGCGATAACTTCACTGGTGCGAAATGCCACCGAAGCTACCGCGCCATTTCCGTCAATTGTGATCATACGACACCCTTACATTGCGCAAATGAGGGGCGCACGAAAAAGCTGCGCGCCCAGTAGTAATCTTTTAATTTTAGCAAATGGCTTTCTGCTGCATTTTCGCTTTTGTGTTCTCTATATCAGCGTAATGAATGTTTTGATCAAATCCGGTACAAAAAAATAGCCACAAAATAGTAACAATACGTTGCAATTCACAATACAGTTCTCGACGTAGCCGCCTGAGCTGCCTATTATTACGGCGGTGTCGTTGGACTTAAAGATTTGAGGAAGTAAAGATGCGAGTAATGTTGTGCGTAGGGGCTGCTGTTTTATTGTTGTCGGCGTGTAGTAGTGAACCTGTTCAGCAGGCGACCGCGGCGCATGTGGCCCCAGGTTTAAAAGCGTCAATGTCGAGTAGCGGAGAGGCAAATTGTGCGATGATTGGCGGTTCGCTTTCCGTTGCCCGTCAACTGGATGGTACAGCGATCGGGATGTGTGCATTGCCCAACGGCAAACGCTGTAGCGAACAGTCGCTTGCCGCCGGAAGTTGTGGCAATTATTAATTCATTAAATCCGCCAGCTTATACGTTAATGTCTGTTTTGCGGTCGCCAGCGTTAACTGATTCGCAGTCAGATCCACTTGCGCACCTTCTTTCAGCATTTCGCGGATGGTGTTATCGAGTTCGTTAAGCTGTGGATTGGCACACATCATACGAGTCATTGCCAGTCCTTTAACTTTTAGTTCTCCGTCCGAAAGTTTACCTTCGCCGCTAAAGCGGTTGCACATGTTGCCAGAAATCATCATCTTTTCACCAAAGCTGATTTCTGGCGGGTTTTTCTCGCTGGCAACAGGTTGACCATTTACACTTTCCAGTACGAAACGGTGATGCTGTAACTGTTCTGGCGTTACAGCAATTTTGTCATTACTTACACATCCCGCCATCAGCAGGCTTAGCGCGACTAGCGCGGCAACTTTCTTCATTGTGGTTCTCAACTTAAGGTATATGCCGGATGCAACGCGACGCGCCTTATCCGTCCTTCAAACGTATTTTAAGGATAGTGGATGAAAGATCTTTGGGGATTATCTGAATAAGCTCCCCTGACTTGCAGGGGAGCCGCAAAATTAAACCAGTTCGTTCGGGCAGGGTTCGCCTTTTTCCAGATTGCTCAAATTTTGCAGCGTTGTCTGGGAAATACTGGTCAGGGCTTCTGCCGTCAGGAACGCCTGGTGTCCGGTGAACAGTACGTTATGGCAGGCTGACAGACGACGGAAAACATCATCCTGAATCACATCGTTGGATTTATCTTCAAAGAACAGATCGCGTTCATTCTCATACACGTCCATTCCCAGCGAGCCAATTTTCTGGTTTTTCAGTGCTTCAATCGCGGCTTGTGAATCAATCAGCGCACCACGGCTGGTGTTGATGATCATTACGCCATTTTTCATCTGATCGAACGCCGCCTCATTCAGCAGGTGGTAGTTCTCCGGCGTCAGCGGGCAGTGTAGGGAGATAACGTCTGATTCAGAGAACAAGGTCGGCAGATCGACATATTCCACGCCGAGTTCCAGCGCTGCTGCACTTGGATACGGATCGAATGCCAACAGGCGCATACCAAAACCTTTCAGTATACGCAGCATTGCTACACCGATTTTACCGGTACCAATCACCCCCGCCGTTTTACCGTACATGGTAAAACCAGTAAGCCCCTCCAGAGAGAAGTTGGCGTCACGGGTACGCTGATACGCGCGGTGAATACGACGGTTCAGCGTCATCATCATACCAATCGCATGTTCAGCGACGGCTTCCGGATCGTAAGCCGGGACACGCACCACTTTGAACCCCAGCTCTTTTGCCGCGTCGAGGTCGACGTTATTGAAACCGGCACAGCGCAGGGCGATATACTTAACGCCGTGCTTTTTCAGCTCCTCCAGCACCGGACGGCTGCCGTCGTCGTTTACGAAAATACATACTGCTTCGCAACCGTTGGCGGTTTTTGCCGTTTTTTCCGTCAGCAGAAAGTCAAAAAATTCCAGCTCAAAGCCAAAGGACTCGTTCACCTGTTGCAGGTACTTTTTGTCGTACTGTTTTGTGCTATATACGGCGAGTTTCATAAGACTTTCTCCAGTGATGTTGAATCACATTTAAGCTACTAAAAATATTTTACAAAATTTAAAATTTAATTGAAAGTCATGGCGATATTGAAAATTCCAGGAACATCTATGCTTAGTGTAGGCGCAACCTTCAACTGAACGGTTAAACATGCCACAATACCTGTATTGACTGCTTAATTTTTCGCTAAATCAGGATATTAACTACCCATGTTGGGTAAATATAAAGCCGTTCTCGCGCTGCTATTACTGATTATTCTTGTGCCGTTGACGCTGCTGATGACGCTCGGGCTGTGGGTTCCCACGCTGGCGGGTATCTGGCTACCGCTCGGTACACGCATTGCATTGGATGAAAGCCCACGCATTACGCGTAAAGGTTTAATTATTCCCGACCTCCGTTATTTGGTGGCGGATTGCCAGTTGGCACATATCACCGATGCCAGCCTTTCGCATCCCAGTCGCTGGTTATTGAACGTCGGTACAGTAGAACTTGACTCCACTTGCCTGGCGAAATTGCCACAGGAAGAACCCTCGCCAGCCGCGCCGAAAACTCTTGCGCAGTGGCAATCCATGCTGCCTAACACCTGGATCAATATTGATAAACTGATTTTTTCACCCTGGCAGGAATGGCAGGGAAAACTCTCTCTATCGTTGACCTCCGATATCCAGCAACTCCGTTATCAGGGCGAAAAAGTTAAATTTCAAGGCCAACTTAAAGGGCAGCGACTCACGGTCAGTGAACTGGATGTTGCCGCCTTTGCAAATCAGCCGCCAGTAAAACTGGTGGGAGAATTTACCATGCCGCTTGTGCCGGATGGGCTTCCGGTAAGTGGTCATGCTACAGCAACGTTGAACCTGCCGCAGGAACCGTCACTGGTGGATGCCGAGCTGGAGTGGCAGGAAAATAGTGGGCAATTGATTGTAATGGCTCGAGATAACGGCGATCCGTTGCTCGATTTGCCGTGGGAAATTACCCGTCAACAGTTGACCGTTAGCGATGGTCGCTGGAGCTGGCCGTATGAAGGTTTTCCCCTGAGTGGGCGGCTGGGTATCAAAGTCGACAACTGGCAGGCAGGGCTTGATAACGCGTTGGTTAGTGGTCGACTGAGTGTGCTGACCCAGGGGCAAGCGGGTAAGGGTAACGCTGTGCTTAATTTCGGCCCAGGAAAATTAAGCATGGATAACAGTCAGATGCCGCTGCAACTGACCGGTGAAGCGAAGCAGGCAGATCTCATTTTATATGCTCGCTTACCTGCTCACTTAAGCGGAAGTCTGGCTGACCCAACGCTGGCCTTTGAACCGGGCGCATTATTACGCTCTAAAGGGAGAGTCATTGATTCGCTGGACATTGACGAAATCCGCTGGCCGTTAGCAGGTGTTAAAGTGACGCAACGTGGTGTGGACGGTCGCTTGCAGGCCATTTTGCAGGCTCATGAAAATGAATTGGGCGACTTTGTGCTTCATATGGATGGGCTGGCGAATGATTTTCTCCCTGACGCAGGCCGCTGGCAGTGGCGTTACTGGGGCAAGGGCAGTTTTACCCCAATGCACGCCACCTGGGATGTTGCAGGGAAAGGTGAGTGGCAGGACAGCACGATTACGCTGACCGATCTCTCAACCGGGTTCGATCAGTTGCAATATGGCACGATGACAGTGGAAACACCGCGCTTAATTCTTGATAAACCCGTTGTCTGGGTGCGCGACGCCCAGAATCCGTCTTTTAGTGGCGCGCTTTCGCTGGATGCAGGACAAACACTTTTCACGGGCGGTAGTGTGTTACCGCCATCAACATTAAAATTTAGTGTCGATGGGCGCGATCCGACGTATTTCCTCTTCAAAGGGGATTTACATGCTGGTGAGATTGGTCCGGTACGGGTGAATGGTCGCTGGGACGGTATTCGCCTGCGCGGCAACGCCTGGTGGCCTAAACAATCACTGACCGTATTCCAGCCGCTGGTGCCACCAGACTGGAAGATGAACTTACGCGATGGCGAGTTGTATGCCCAGGTGGCATTTTCTGCTGCGCCTGAGCAGGGCTTCCGTGCGGGTGGGCATGGCGTGTTGAAAGGTGGCAGCGCGTGGATGCCAGACAACCAGGTCAACGGTGTCGACTTTGTTTTGCCATTTCGTTTTGCCGACGGTGCGTGGCACCTGGGAACGCGGCGGCCTGTGTCATTACGTATTGCTGAGGTGGTTAACCTGGTGACGGCAAAAAATATCACTGCCGATCTTCAGGGCCGTTATCCGTGGACCGAAGACGAACCCTTGTTACTGACCGATGTGAGTGTTGATGTTTTGGGCGGTAACGTGCTGATGAAACAATTACGTATGCCGCAACACGATCCGGCGCTGTTGCGACTGAATAATCTCTCTTCCAGTGAACTGGTTAGCGCCGTCAATCCGAAGCAATTCGCGATGTCAGGGGCATTTAGTGGCGCATTGCCGCTATGGCTTAACAATGAAAAATGGATTGTGAAAGATGGCTGGCTGGCAAACGCAGGTCCCATGACTTTGCGCCTGGATAAAGACACCGCCGATGCAGTGGCAAAAGACAATATGACCGCAGGAACTGCCATCAACTGGTTGCGCTATATGGAAATTAGCCGTTCATCGACAAAAATTAATTTAGATAATCTCGGCGTGTTAACCATGCAGGCGACGATCAGTGGTAATAGTCGCGTCGATGGTAAAACCGGTACGGTAAATCTCAATTACAGCCATGAAGAGAATATTTTCACGCTGTGGCGCAGTTTACGCTTTGGCGATAATCTCCAGGCATGGCTGGAACAGAATGCCCGACTCCCGGAAACTGGCTGCCCATCAGGAAAAGAGTGTGAGGAAAAACAATGAAAATAGTGATAGCCGCGTTCGCGTCCTCTTTTATGTTGGTTGGCTGTACGCCGCGCATTGAAGTGGCTGCACCGAAAGAGCCAATCACCATTAATATGAACGTTAAAATTGAGCACGAGATCATCATCAAGGCGGACAAAGATGTTGAAGATTTGCTCAAAACCCGTAGCGATCTTTTTTGAGGTAATGATGAATAGAACATTACTCATAGCGGTATGGATTATTGGTCTGCTGAGCAGTAGTGCGATGGCATTAACCCTGAATGAAGCCAGAAGTCAGGGGCGGGTAGGTGAAAGGCATAATGGCTACCTTGCGGCTATAAGCACTGATCCGGAAACACGCGAGCTGGTAGCAAATATCAACCAGGCACGGAAAGAGAGTTATCAGAAGCTTGCTGAAAGCCATAATATCCCATTGGAGGAAGTGGCGAATCTGGCAGGGACGAAGCTGGTGGAAAAGGCAAAACACGGTGAATACGTGCAGGGCATAAATGGTATGTGGGTACGGAAATAACATACAACGGTAGTTCAAACACCATTTGGTAGTAGTCGGTGAAAAATAGGGTATTAGTTCACAAGATCATAGTGCACTGTGTCGCTGCAAAGGAGAACATCGATTACACCGACATTCCTGAGAAAAAGATGAATGTCTTAAAGGAGATGCGTTCGCAACTATAGTGAATTGCTTCCCATTAAATAAATCATCTCAATCAATATTGAAAGCTTATAATATTCTTTTTGTGAATTTAATATCGAAATCTTTATCATCATTGAGATGGTTTTTAATTATATATAAAAATTATCTTTTTATGATTTAAATATTCATTGAAACTATAATTAGTCGATACTGACAAAATAGATTGAATAATGTTCAAATAGCAATATAGAATGCCTTGCATATGTTTTTTGAATGTTTCATGGTCAGGTATTTGTAAAGGTTGTTGATTTCAACAATTTTTATAAATCCTGGCATTCTTTATATTTGTCAGAAGGATTTATTATGCAAAGGAAAACCCTATTATCAGCCTGTATTGCATTAGCTCTGAGTGGTCAGGGTTGGGCGGCTGATATTACAGAGACAGAAACGGCCACAGGCGAAAAGAAAAATACCAATGTGACTTGTCCGGCAGACCCTGACAAGCTGACTCCGGAAGCGTTAAAACAAATCCCTCCCGAATGTTCTCCACAAGTACAACAAAACCTTATGCCGTGGGTTGCCTCTGGTGCCTTTGCGTTAATCACCGCGCTGGCGGTCGTCGAACTAAACGACGATGGTAATCATCATCATCGCAACAATGCCCCTGTACCGCCGACACCACCCGATGATGATTCAGGCGATACTCCAGTGCCCCCAACGCCTGGCGGAGATGATATAATCCCGGACGATGGTCAAGATGATCCCCCTACGCCCCCCAAACCCATTTCGTTCAATAATGACGTTATCTTCGATAAAACAGCAAAAACGTTAACGATTCGCGATACCGTTTTTACTTACAGCGAAAATGCTGACGGGACTATTTCTCTGCAAGATAGCAATGGGCGTAAGGCAACGATTAATCTTTGGCAGATTGATGAAGCAAATAATACCGTAGCCCTTGAAGGGGTGAGCCCAGATGGCGCAATAACGTGGCAATATAATCACAATGGTGAACTCATAATTAACGGTGACGACGCCACGGCAAATAACAGCGGCAAAACCACCGTTGATGGCAAAGATGCCACTGGCACGGAAATCAACGGTAATAACGGCACCGTTATTCAGGACGGCGATCTGGACGTCAGCGGCGGCGGTCACGGGATTGATATCACCGGCGACAGCGCGACGGTGGACAATAACGGCACCATGACCGTCACCGATCCGGAGTCCATCGGCATTCAGATCGACGGCGACCAGGCGGTTGTTAATAACGAAGGCGACAGCACCATCAGCAACGGCGGCACCGGCACGCAGATTAACGGTGACGACGCCACGGCGAATAACAGCGGCAAAACCACCGTTGATGGCAAAGATGCCACTGGCACGGAAATCGCTGGAAATAATGCGACAGTCAATCAGAACGGTGATCTGAATGTAAGTGGCGGGGCACATGGAATGGATATCACCGGTGACAGTGCGACGGTGAATAACAAGGGCACCATAACCGTTACAGATGAGGGTTCGATCGGTATTCAGATCGAAGGTGAGAACGCGACCTTTTCGAATACCGGCAAGGTTGATGTTACGAATTCAGCTACCGGGTTTAGCATCACTACTAATAATGGGGATGTCTCACTGGCTGGCGATATGCAGATTGGTGATTTCTCCACGGGGCTTGTGCTCAATGGTGACGACAACAAATTAACATTGGCAACGACCGATCTGAATGTAACCGGGCAATCGGCCACTGGGGTTAATGTTAATGGTGATGGTAATAACGTTGATATCACTGGCAACATCAAGGTCGATAAAGATCAGTTAGCGGATAATGGTGCTGAAAAATTTTACGATACTTCAACTGGCATTAGTATTAAAGGCAATAATAACAATACAAATGTCGATGGTAAATTGACAGTTGTTGCCGATAGTGAAACGACTACCCAGTCATATTTAAAATATGATGGTAGTCAGGAGAATATCTCTGGTTTGGTAGTGACAGGTGATGACAATACAATTAATTTAAATAGTGGCATTCATCTGGTAGGTGAGGCTAATCAATTAACCGATGGTTCTGCTATAGCTGCGCAGCGCAAGGGATATGGCGATGTTCAGGTCATTAGTGTTGATGGCCAATCCACTGTTCATCTTAAAGGGGATTCAACAATAAGTGGTGATTTCCCATTAGGTTATGAAAGTATCATTCAGTTAAATAATAAAGCTATACTTGAGGTCGATGTTGGTGCCACACTAAGTATGGGTGATATTACTTCTTATGATCATTACAACACGCCAGAATCAAGACTCATAGGTGTTAATTCAGGAGCGAGTGCAATAAATAATGGTGACATAGCACTAAGAAACATTGGATTTGCAACAGTATCAAACGCTGACTCTACCGGTATTAACAATGGTTCCATTACATTGGAACAATATTTTTATGGGCAAGTACAAACTGCTGGTGCTGGATTCTTTGCGACACAAGATGGTAATGCAACAAATAATGGGACAATTACCGCAAAAATAATGCAGCAACAGAGTGTGATGAATATCTATTCTGACCTTGGAAGTACAACCCCAGCTGCGTTCTATAATAGAGCATCTGGCACTACAGGGATGGAGTCGTTCATCAATGGCTCAGTGGTCAATACTGTAGACGGAATTATTGATTTGTATGGACGCGGCACGATCGGTATGCTGGCCATTGATAATTCCACTGCAGATAATGCGGGGAAAATCAGTCTGGATTCGTTGTGGGTTGATGTAAACGACACAACTACGTTGAATAATAACATTGGCTCCGCTGACGCCAGAGATTTTGGCGTAGGTATGGCTGTGGGTACCGATACAGGTAGTAGCCCAAAAGAAAACGCAGTTGCAACCAACCAGCAAGGCGGGGTCATCACTGTCTATAACGCCGGTGCAGGGATGGCTGCTTATGGTGCGAGCAATATCGTCATAAACCAGGGGACGATTAATCTTGAGAAAAATAGTCATTATGATGCAAACCTGGCAGCAAACACCCTGGTAGGGATGGCTGTTTATAACTATGGTACTGCTATCAACGACCAGACAGGTATTATTAATATTAATGTTGATACCGGTCAGGCGTTTTATAACGATGGCACAGGTACAATCCTTAATTATGGTGCTATTAATCTGTTTGGTGTTCCTATGGATGAAGCTGATCCACATATGGGGGCTACAACAGAAAACAAAGATCTATTAAGAGAGCTGAGCAAGAGTGGTGAATCAGTTACCAAGACATCCACTAAGGATGGATTTATCATTACTGCGCCATTAGTTAATAATGGTAATGAAACGTTGAATGGTGATTTAAAAGCATCAAACTGGTTGTACAATGAAGAAAATGCCAGTCTGACGGTTAATGGTAAGTTGGATATCATAAAAGGATTGGAAAATAAAGGAGTGCTGGAGTCCGACACCATCAATTCTAGTATCAGTATTTATAATCGTGCTTCGGGAAGTATCACAACCGATATGTTAACGTTGAATGGTGGAATAAACTTCTATAATGAAGGTATTTTCAGCGGTGTTATTAATGGAACTAGTTATAAACAAAATATTGTTAACACTGGTGATATGACAGTAACTGCTGATGGTAGCTCTTTAATAAACGGTAGTTTCTTGCTTTATAATGAAGCAGGTTCGACGCTCACAAATAGCGGCAATGCTATTGCGGGAGGGGAAAATGCTATCGTTAATGTGACTCGTACTGGTGATTCACTTGCCCAGGTTAACCGCGGTACTATTACCGCGACTAATGGTTACAGCGCGATTAAAACCGCTAATACCGGTTCAAATAGTAATGGTAAGTGGATCTGGAATACGGAAACTGGCGTTATTAATGGTATTAATCCAACTGCGCCATTGATTGATTTAGGCCGTGGATATAATTTCGCAAATGCCGGAACAATCAATATTCAGGGTGATGGTGCAGTTGCCATTAGTGGAGGAGCTACCAGTTACACAATCCAGTTGGTGAACAGTGGCACGATTAACGTGGGTACTGAACAGGGCAAAGCTGATGGAAGCAACGGTGAAGGCCTGATTGGCATTAAAGGTAATGGTTCTGCAACGACGATTAATAACACTAAAGACGGCGTTATTAATCTTTACGCAGATAATTCATGGGCGTTTGGTGGTTCCACTAAAGCGATCGTCAATAACGGTATTATCAACCTGCTGTGTAATATTGGTTGCGATATTTATGCACCAAATACAACAGGGACGAGAAATGATCATGATGGTACTACTGATATCACCGTACCGAATGCTTCTGCGACACCAGGACAAGGCAATGTACCTGCTGCGCCTGTTGAGTCAGTTACCCAGCAAAAACTCACCAATTACACCATTGGTACCAACAGTGACGGAAGTTCCGGCACGTTGAGAGCCAATAATCTGGTCATAAGTGACAACGTCACGGTCAATACCGGCTTCAGTGCCGGTACTGCTGATACCAGCGTAGTGATTGATGATGTTTTCAAAGGTGAAAATATCAGCGGCGTGGAGAATATTACTTCCTCCTCAGTTGTCTGGAACGCTAAAGGCAGCACCGATGTCAATGGCAACGTTGACGTCACCATGAGTAAAAACGCCTACACCGAGGTGGCAACTGATGCTTCGGTGAATGACGTCGCGAAAGCACTGGATGCGAGTTATACCAACAACGAGCTGTACACCAGCCTTAACGTTGGTACTACGGCAGAATTGAATAGCGCACTTAAGCAAATCAGCGGCAGCCAGGCCACGACAGTGTTCCGTGAAGCGCGCGTGTTAAGTAATCGCTTCAGTATGCTGGCGGATGCGGCACCGAAGGTGGGTAACGGTCTGGCGTTCAATGTAGTCGCAAAAGGCGATCCGCGTGCCGAGTTGGGCAACAACACCGAGTACGACATGCTGGCATTGCGTAAAACCATTGACCTGAGTGAAAGCCAGACGATGAGTCTGGAGTACGGGATCGCTCGTCTCGATGGCGATGGTGCACAGAAAGCGGGTGATAACGGGGTGACTGGCGGCTACAGCCAGTTCTTTGGCCTGAAACATCAGATGTCCTTCGAGAATGGCATGAGCTGGAATAACGCATTGCGTTATGACGTGCATAACCTCGACAGCAGTCGTTCAATTGCATTTAGCAACACGAGCAAAACGGCAGATACCGATGTGAAACAGCAGTACCTTGAGTTCCGTAGCGAAGGAGCGAAGACCTTCGAGCCGAGCGAGGGGCTGAAGCTCACACCATATGCGGGCATAAAACTGCGTCACACACTGGAAGGTGGCTATCAGGAACGCAATGCCGGAGACTTTAACCTGAGTATGAACAGCGGAAGCGAAACGGCAGTAGACAGTATCGTCGGGTTGAAACTGGACTACGCAGGCAAAGACGGCTGGAGCGCGAACGCGACACTGGAAGGTGGGCCAAACCTGAGTTATGCGAAGAGCCAGCGTACTGCAAGCCTTGCCGGCGCAGGCAGTCAGCACTTTAATGTTGATGACGGTCAGAAAGGCGGCGGTATTAACAATCTTGCAAGCGTTGGCGTGAAGTACAGCAGTAAAGAAAGTTCGCTGAATCTGGATGCTTACCACTGGAAAGAGGACAGCATCAGCGATAAAGGCGTAATGCTGAACTTTAAGAAAACGTTCTAATGATTAGGTCGTGAAGAAAACCGCAACGCTGATTCAGGTTGCGGTTTTTTATTGCTAGATGCGACGCCTGGCGTGTCTTATCCAGCCAACGGTTTGCTGCTTTTCCCTGCGCCGGTATGTGCAGTACATCCGGCAATCTTGTTTACGTCTTCGCATTTTTTTTCGTTTTTCATTTCTATACTGATTTTTCGTATTCCGTTTTATTACAGGGCAGGGTGTTATGAGCAGCAACACATTTACTCTCGGTACAAAATCCGTTAATCGTCTTGGTTACGGTGCAATGCAACTGGCTGGGCCTGGCGTTTTCGGCCCTCCGAAAGATCGCCACGTTGCTATAACCGTGCTGCGTGAGGCACTGGCATCGGGTGTCAATCACATTGACACCAGCGACTTTTATGGTCCGCATGTCACCAATCAGATTATCCGTGAAGCGCTTTATCCTTACTCTGACGACCTGACAATTGTCACTAAAATTGGCGCGCGGCGTGGTGAGGATGCTTCCTGGTTGCCCGCTTTTTCTCCGGCAGAGCTGCAAAAAGCGGTGCACGATAATCTACGTAATCTCGGCCTGGACGTACTGGATGTGGTTAACCTGCGCGTTATGTTTGGCGATGGTCATGGCCCAGCGGAAGGATCGATTGAAGCCAGCCTGACCGTGCTGGCGGAGATGCAACAACAAGGGCTGGTAAAACATATTGGTCTGAGTAACGTCACACCGACGCAGGTTGCAGAGGCGCGTAAGATTGCCGAAATCGTCTGTGTACAGAACGAATACAACATCGCGCACCGTGCTGATGACGCAATGATTGATGCTTTGGCCCGCGATGGCATTGCATACGTACCGTTCTTTCCGCTCGGTGGTTTCACGCCGCTGCAATCCTCCACGCTTTCGGATGTGGCAGCAAGCCTTAATGCGACACCGATGCAGGTGGCGCTGGCATGGCTGTTACAGCGTTCACCGAATATTTTGCTTATCCCAGGGACGTCTTCCGTCATGCATTTACGGGAGAATATGGCTGCTGAAAAATTGCATCTTTCTGAGGAAGTGTTGTCTACGTTGGATAGTATTTAACAAACAACAGGGGGGAACATTCCGGTTCCCTTTTTTACAGCATGGAGTGCATATGTTTAAAACAAGGATTGATAATGACGCTCTATCAGGTTAAACCGCTTTTCCAGTCGTTGTTAAGACCGGTAATGTTTTGGCTTCATAAGCGTCATGTCACAGCAAATCATATTACTCTTGCTGCACTGGCACTTTCTCTTCTTACCGGATTGCTGTTAACGCTACTGCCACAGCCGATGTTGTTTCTGCTACTGCCCGTCGTTTTGTTTGTCCGTATGGCGCTTAACGCGCTGGATGGCATGTTGGCGCGTGAGTGCAATCAGCAAACACGTCTGGGGGCGATTTTGAATGAAACTGGCGATGTTATTTCCGATATTGCGCTCTATTTACCGTTTTTATTTTTACCGGAAAGTAACGCATCACTCGTAATACTCATGTTATTTTGCACCATATTGACTGAGTTTTGCGGTTTACTCGCGCAGACGATTAACGGTATTCGCAGTTATGCCGGTCCATTCGGCAAAAGCGATCGTGCGTTAATATTTGGTCTGTGGGGGCTAGCCGTTGCCATTTATCCACAGTGGATGCAATGGAATAATCTTTTATGGAGCATTGCTTCAATTCTGCTTCTCTGGACTGCGATTAATCGTTGTCGGAGTGTGCTTTTTATGAGTGCTGAAAGATAATGCTGGAAAAATCTCTGGCAACACTTTTCGCGTTGTTAATCTTAGCAACGCTGATAAACCGTTTTCTGGTATGGCGGTTACCGGAGAGAAAAGGGGGTGAAGTTACATTACGTATTCGTACTTGGTGGGGCATCGTCATTTGTTTTACACTGGTGATTTCAGGTCCACGCTGGATAACGTTGACGTTTTTTGCGCTGATAAGTTTTCTGGCATTGAAAGAATATTGTACGCTTATATCCGTAAATTTTCCGCGTTGGTTATATTGGGTTATTCCTCTTAACTATTTGCTTATCGGTTTTAATTGCTTTGAACTGTTTCTGTTATTTATACCTTTGGCTGGGTTTCTGATATTAGCCACCTGGCGAGTTTTAGTAGGTGATATCTCCGGTTTTCTGCATACCGTGAGCGCCATTTTTTGGGGCTGGATAATGACCGTTTTCGCCTTGAGTCATGCCGCCTGGTTATTAATGTTGCCAACCACAAATATCCAGGGCGGGGCGTTACTGGTGTTATTTCTTTTGGCATTAACCGAGTCAAACGATATTGCACAGTATTTATGGGGGAAATCCTGCGGCAGAAGAAAAGTGGTCCCCAAAGTCAGCCCGGGAAAAACACTGGAAGGTCTGATGGGCGGCGTAATCACCACCATGATTGCGTCACTGATTATCGGACCGTTACTGACACCGCTAAATACATTACAGGCATTATTAGCGGGTTTGTTAATTGGTATTAGTGGTTTTTGCGGCGATGTAGTGATGTCAGCCGTCAAACGAGATGTGGGTGTTAAAGATAGCGGAAAACTATTACCAGGACATGGCGGACTCCTTGACAGGATTGACTCATTAATTTTCACCGCTCCGGTATTTTTTTATTTTATTCGCTACTGCTGTTACTGAAGGAAAATAGAGAAAATGGAAAATTCACGCATCCCTGGGGAACATTTTTTTACCACCAGTGATAATACAGCGTTGTTTTATCGGCACTGGCCCACTTTACAGCCAGGGGTGAAAAAGGTCATCGTCTTATTTCATCGCGGTCATGAACATTCTGGTCGTCTACAACATATCGTTGATGAACTGGCGATGCCAGATACTGCTTTTTATGCGTGGGATGCCCGAGGGCATGGACAAACTTCGGGGCCGCGTGGTTATAGCCCATCTCTAGCGCGTTCAGTGCAGGATGTCGATGAATTTGTCCGTTTTGCTGCCAGCGACAGCCAAGTCGGACTGGAAGAAGTGGTTGTGATCGCGCAAAGCGTCGGCGCAGTGATGGTTGCTACATGGGTTCATGATTATGCGCCTGCTATTCGCGGGCTGGTGCTGGCTTCTCCGGCCTTTAAGGTTAAATTGTATGTGCCGCTGGCACGTCCTGCGCTGGCGTTATGGCATCGTCTGCGTGGTCTGTTTTTTATTAATTCCTATGTGAAAGGACACTATTTGACCCACGATCGGCAACGGGTAGCGAGTTTCAATAACGATCCGCTGATCACACGGGCGATTGCCGTCAATATCTTGCTCGATCTCTATAAAACGTCTGACCGTATTGTCAACGATGCGGCGGCGATTACGCTCCCCACGCAACTTCTGATATCAGGCGATGACTATGTTGTGCATCGTCAACCACAGATCGACTTTTATCTGCGTTTACGTAGTCCACTGAAAGAGCTGCATCTGCTGCCAGGCTTTTATCACGATACGCTGGGCGAAGAGAACAGGGGGCAGGCGTTTGAGAAGATAAGCCGTTTTATTAGACGCTTGTACGCAAATGAGCCACAGACGTTTGATTATCAACATGAGGACCGTACAGGACCATCGGCGGATCGCTGGCGACTGCTTTCTGGTGGCCCTGTGCCGCTATCTGCTGCTGACCTGCAATACCGTGTGATGCGTAAAGCAATGAACGTGTTGGGTGAGCAGTCTGTTGGCGTACAGCTTGGAATGAGCACTGGCTTTGATTCAGGCAGTTCACTGGATTATGTCTATCAAAATCGACCGCAAGGCAGTAACGCATTCGGGCGCTTAATCGACAAAATCTACCTGAACAGCGTCGGCTGGCGCGGTATTCGCCAGCGCAAAACACATTTACAGATGCTGATTAAACAAGCCGTTGCCGATCTCCACGCCAAAGGTTTACCCGTCCGTGTGGTTGACATTGCCGCAGGGCATGGGCGCTATGTACTGGATGCACTGGAGAACGAGCCTGCCGTAACCGATATTTTGTTACGTGATTACAGTGAGTTAAATGTTGCACAAGGGCAAGAAATGATTGCTCAACGGGGAATGGCGGGACGCGTGCGTTTTGAACAGGGCGATGCGTTTAACCCGGCAGAACTCAGCGCGTTAACTCCCCGGCCTACGCTGGCGATTGTTTCTGGCCTGTATGAGCTTTTTCCCGAAAATGCGCAGGTGAAAAACTCACTCGCCGGTCTTGCTAGTGCCATCGAACCTGGCGGCATTCTTATCTATACCGGACAGCCGTGGCACCCACAACTGGAGCTGATTGCCGGGGTGTTAACCAGTCATAAAGACGGTAAACCGTGGGTTATGCGCGTGCGTTCGCAAGGGGAAATGGATTCGCTCGTGCGTGATGTCGGATTTGATAAATGTACACAACGGATTGATGAATGGGGGATTTTTACGGTTTCGATGGCGGTGCGTCGTGACCACTGAACACCGGAGCGTATTGATCCAGGGAGCCTTCTGGTTATTGTTGCTGGCCCCGCTTTTCTTCTTCACCTATGGATCTCTTAATCAGTTCACCGCGTTTCGGGACCTTAACAGCCATGATATCGGCAGTCAGGTGTTCGGTTGGGAAACGGCGATCCCTTTTCTACCCTGGACTATCGTTCCTTACTGGAGTCTGGATCTTTTGTATGGATTATCGCTGTTCGTTTGTAGCACGACATTCGAACAGCGCCGACTGGTCCACCGGCTTATTCTGGCAACGGTAATGGCCTGCTGCGGTTTTTTGCTCTATCCGCTGAAGTTTAGTTTTATCCGTCCTGAAGTGAGTGGGGTGACAGGATGGCTATTTTCGCAACTTGAACTGTTTGATCTGCCTTATAACCAGTCTCCTTCGCTGCATATTATTCTCTGCTGGCTACTCTGGCGTCACTTTCGTCAGCATCTTTCTGTGAGGTGGCGTAAAGTCTGTTGCGGATGGTTTTTACTCATCGCCATTTCTACGCTGACGACATGGCAGCATCATTTTATTGATGTCATCACAGGGCTGGCGGTAGGTATGTTGATTGACTGGATGATACCCGTCGACCATCGTTGGAATTACCAGATACCTGATCAAAGTCGAATCAAAATGGCACAGCCATATGTCGTAGGTGCGTGCGCGTGCATTGTATTGATGACACTCATGACGATGATGGAGTTACGGTGGTCACTCTGGTTATGTTGGCCAGTATTATCGCTACTCATTATTGGCCGTGGGTACGGTGGGCTTGGCGCGATAACAACAGGGAAAGATAGTCAGGGGAAACTCCCGCCCGCTGTTTACTGGCTCACATTGCCCTGGCGCATCGGGATGTGGCTGTCTATGCGTTGGTTTTGTCTTCGCCTGGAGTCGGTGAGCAAAATTACTACTGGTGTTTATTTAGGGGCGTTTCCACGACATATTCCGGCACAGAATGCGGTTCTGGATGTCACCTTTGAATTCCCTCGTGGACGAGCGACAAAAGATCGACTCTATTTCTGTGTGCCGATGCTGGATCTGGTGGTTCCGGAAGAGGGGGAGCTTCGGCAGGCCGTGGCGATGCTGGAAACATTACGCGAAGAGCAAGGCAGCGTTCTGGTCCATTGCGCATTGGGATTATCGCGCAGTGCTCTGGTGGTGGCGGCATGGTTGTTATGTTACGGACACTGTAAAACCGTTGATGAAGCGATTAGCTATATTCGAGCCAGACGCTCGCAGATTGTGCTGAAGGAAGAGCACAAAGCGATGCTGAGATTGTGGGAAAACAGGTAAGTGGATTGAGATGTGGACTGAATATCTACAGTCCACATCAAGATCGTGTCCGGTTATGCAGCAACAATGCTGTCAATGGCTGCTTTCGCGTCAGACTGTGCTTTTGCTGCCATTTCCGGACCGTAGGCAATCCCTTCGGCGAAAACAAATTTCACATCAGTAATGCCGATAAAGCCCAGGAACGTGGACAGATACGGCGTCACCAGGTCAGTTGGTCCATCTTTATGGATACCGCCGCGGCTGGTAATAACAACGGCTTTTTTACCCGTTACCAGACCTTCCGGACCGTTCTCGGTATAGCGGAAAGTAACGCCTGCACGTGCAACCAGGTCAAAATAGTTTTTCAACTGAGTCGAGATGTTGAAGTTGTACATCGGTGCCGCAATAACGATAACGTCGTGGGCTTTCAACTCGGCAATTAGCTCATCGGAAAGCGCTAAAGCCTCCTGCTGACGCGGAGTCAGCGGCGCATCGCTCGGACGCAGAGCGCCAACCAGTTTACCATCCAGGACCGGAATCGGATTTGCAGCCAGGTCGCGAACGGTGATTTCATCAGCGGAGTGCTTTTCGCGCCATTGTTCAACGAAATAATCGGACAACTGATTAGACTGAGAGTACCCTGCCAGGATGCTGGATTTAAGAACTAATACCTTGCTCATGGTGTTTCCTTATAGATGTTTGAATGGGCGATGCCCCGTTGCTTGTTGACACTTTATTCACAATCCTGCCACAGAGATAGCGCAATAAATCGAAGCCTATGTTCGAATTTATTGAACAACGCATAGAAAGCTACGATGTGGTACTCTATATCTATCATTTAAAAGAAAATTAATCAGGCAGCCTACTGCCCACTAACGTTATGACAGAACAACAAAAATTGACCTTTAACGCCTTACAGCAACGGCTGGATTCGCTGATGCTGCGTGACAGACTGCGTTTTTCTCGCCGTCTGCACGGTGTGAAGAAGGTTAAAAATCCTGATGCACAACAGGCCATTTTCCAGGAGATGGCGAAAGAAATTGACCAGGCGGCAGGGAAAGTCCTGCTGCGTGAAGCGGCACGACCGGAAATTACTTACCCGGACAATTTGCCGGTTAGTCAGAAAAAACAGGACATTCTCGAAGCAATTCGTGATCACCAGGTGGTGATCGTCGCCGGGGAAACGGGTTCTGGTAAAACGACTCAGCTACCGAAAATCTGTATGGAGCTGGGGCGCGGGATTAAAGGGCTGATCGGCCATACCCAGCCGCGTCGCCTGGCGGCAAGAACGGTGGCGAACCGTATTGCGGAAGAGCTGAAAACGGAGCTGGGCGGTTGCATCGGTTACAAAGTGCGTTTCAGCGATCACGTAAGTGATAACACGATGGTCAAGCTGATGACCGACGGTATCTTGCTGGCGGAAATCCAGCAAGATCGCCTGTTGATGCAGTACGACACCATCATCATCGACGAAGCGCACGAACGTAGCCTGAACATTGATTTTCTGCTCGGCTATTTGAAAGAGTTGCTGCCGCGGCGTCCTGACCTAAAAATCATTATCACTTCCGCGACTATCGACCCGGAACGCTTTTCGCGCCACTTTAATAATGCGCCGATTATCGAAGTTTCCGGTCGCACTTATCCGGTAGAAGTGCGCTATCGCCCGATTGTTGAAGAGGCCGATGACACCGAACGCGACCAGTTGCAGGCGATTTTTGATGCCGTAGACGAACTGAGTCAGGAAAGCCCCGGCGACATTCTGATCTTTATGAGTGGTGAGCGGGAAATTCGCGATACCGCCGATGCGCTGAACAAGTTGAACTTACGCCATACGGAAATCTTGCCGCTTTATGCGCGGCTTTCGAACAGCGAACAAAATAGGGTGTTCCAGTCGCACAGCGGACGGCGCATTGTGCTGGCGACCAACGTTGCAGAAACCTCGCTGACCGTACCGGGTATTAAGTACGTTATCGACCCAGGTACGGCGCGTATCAGCCGCTACAGCTATCGTACCAAAGTGCAGCGTTTGCCGATTGAGCCCATTTCCCAGGCGTCTGCCAACCAGCGTAAAGGCCGCTGTGGTCGTGTGTCAGAAGGGATCTGTATTCGTCTCTATTCGGAAGACGATTTCCTCTCGCGCCCGGAGTTTACCGACCCGGAAATTCTGCGTACTAACCTGGCATCGGTTATTTTGCAGATGACCGCGCTGGGGCTGGGCGATATCGCTGCGTTCCCGTTTGTCGAAGCGCCAGATAAACGCAATATTCAGGATGGTGTGCGTCTGCTCGAAGAGCTGGGCGCGATCACCACTGATGAACAGGCCAGCGCCTATAAACTAACGCCGCTCGGTCGCCAGCTCTCGCAGCTGCCGGTCGACCCACGTCTGGCGCGTATGGTGCTGGAAGCGCAGAAACATGGCTGCGTGCGTGAGGCGATGATTATCACGTCTGCGCTCTCCATTCAGGATCCGCGCGAACGACCAATGGATAAACAGCAGGCATCGGACGAAAAACATCGTCGCTTCCACGACAAAGAATCCGATTTCCTCGCGTTTGTAAATCTGTGGAATTATCTTGGCGAGCAGCAAAAGGCGCTTTCTTCAAACGCCTTCCGTCGTCTGTGTCGTACCGATTATCTCAACTATCTGCGCGTGCGCGAATGGCAGGATATCTATACCCAGTTGCGCCAGGTAGTTAAAGAACTCGGCATTCCGGTGAACAGCGAACCGGCGCAGTATCGTGAAATTCACATTGCGTTGCTGACTGGTTTGCTTTCCCATATTGGTATGAAAGATGCCGATAAACAGGAATATACCGGCGCACGTAACGCGCGTTTTTCCATCTTCCCCGGTTCCGGTTTATTCAAAAAGCCGCCGAAATGGGTGATGGTGGCGGAACTGGTAGAAACCAGCCGCCTGTGGGGGCGCATTGCGGCACGCATCGATCCGGAATGGGTGGAACCCGTTGCTCAGCATTTGATTAAACGCACCTACAGCGAACCGCACTGGGAACGGGCGCAGGGCGCGGTGATGGCAACAGAAAAAGTCACCGTTTATGGTTTGCCGATTGTTGCCGCGCGTAAGGTCAACTACAGCCAGATCGATCCGGCGTTATGTCGTGAACTCTTTATTCGCCACGCGCTGGTGGAAGGTGACTGGCAGACGCGTCACGCATTCTTCCGTGAAAACCTGAAACTGCGGGCTGAAGTGGAAGAACTGGAACACAAATCACGTCGCCGCGATATTCTGGTCGATGACGAAACGTTGTTTGAGTTCTACGACCAGCGCATCAGCCACGATGTGATCTCTGCACGCCACTTCGACAGCTGGTGGAAAAAAGTCAGCCGCGAAACGCCTGATTTGCTCAACTTTGAAAAGAGCATGTTGATCAAAGAAGGGGCAGAAAAAATCAGCAAGCTGGATTACCCGAACTTCTGGCATCAGGGCAATCTCAAACTGCGTTTGAGCTATCAGTTTGAGCCCGGCGCAGATGCTGACGGTGTGACCGTACATATTCCGCTGCCGTTACTTAACCAGGTTGAGGAGAGTGGGTTTGAGTGGCAGATCCCCGGCCTGCGCCGCGAACTGGTGATTGCTCTGATTAAATCGTTGCCGAAACCGGTACGCCGTAATTTTGTGCCCGCGCCAAACTATGCCGAAGCGTTTTTAGGCCGCGTCACACCGCTGGAGTTACCGTTGCTCGACAGCCTTGAGCGCGAGCTACGGCGGATGACCGGCGTTACCGTTGACCGCGAAGACTGGCACTGGGATCAGGTGCCTGATCACCTGAAAATCACCTTCCGCGTGGTGGATGACAAAAACAAGAAGCTAAAAGAAGGACGCTCGCTACAAGATCTGAAAGATGCCCTGAAAGGCAAAGTGCAGGAAACGCTGTCTGCGGTGGCGGATGACGGTATTGAGCAGAGCGGTCTGCATATCTGGAGTTTTGGTCAATTGCCGGAAAGCTACGAACAGAAGCGTGGCAACTACAAAGTGAAAGCGTGGCCGGCGCTGGTGGATGAGCGCGACAGTGTGGCGATCAAACTGTTTGATAACCCGCTGGAGCAAAAGCAGGCAATGTGGAACGGTCTTCGCCGTCTACTGCTGCTGAATATTCCATCGCCGATCAAGTATTTGCATGAGAAGTTACCAAACAAAGCTAAGCTGGGGCTGTACTTTAACCCGTATGGTAAAGTGCTGGAGCTGATTGACGACTGTATTTCCTGCGGTGTGGATCAACTGATCGACGCCAATGGTGGACCGGTCTGGACGGAAGAAGGCTTTGCTGCACTGCATGAAAAAGTCCGCGCTGAACTGAACGACACGGTGGTGGATATTGCGAAGCAGGTCGAGCAAATCCTCACTGCAGTGTTCAATATCAACAAACGCCTGAAAGGTCGGGTGGATATGACGATGGCGCTGGGATTGTCGGATATCAAAGCGCAGATGGGCGGGCTGGTTTATCGCGGTTTTGTTACTGGTAACGGCTTCAAACGGCTGGGCGACACGCTGCGATATTTGCAGGCGATTGAAAAACGACTGGAAAAACTGGCGATTGATCCACATCGCGACCGTGTGCAGATGCTGAAAGTCGAAAACGTCCAGCAGGCGTGGCAGCAATGGATCAACAAACTGCCGCCCGCACGTCGTGAGGATGAAGACGTGAAAGAGATCCGCTGGATGATAGAAGAGCTGCGCGTTAGTTACTTCGCTCAACAGTTGGGGACACCTTATCCGATTTCAGATAAGCGTATTTTGCAGGCGATGGAGCAGATTAGCGGTTAACCCTGCTATTTGCCTGATAAATCTAAAACCCGGTAAGCATTTAGCGCCGGGTTTTTTATTAATTCTAAAAACGGTAAAGGCAAAAATTGGGGAATTCAGAAAAATACAATTCTCTGCTGCAAGATGAATAATGTTTATCTACAGTTTTTCCGTAAAAGATATGTCAGGCTTGCGGAGAGGTGGTTAAGGAAATACGGCTTCCTCCTTTCAGAGTGCTCCGCTTCTCATTATTATCTCACGCAGTATTCTTAAGGGAACGATAAGGAGGGACCATGAATATTAACCCGTTTCCGACACTTTCAGCGTCAACCATTGATGCTATAAACGTTATCGGTCGATGGCTGGCGCAGGATGATTTCTCCGGTGAAGCTCCGTATCAGGCCGATTGCGTGATACTTGCAGGCAATGCTGTCATTCCCACTATCAATGCCGCTTGTAAGATTGCAAGAGATCAGCAAATTCCTTTACTGATTAGTGGTGGTATAGGTCACTCGACAACTTTTTTGTATAGCACCATCGCACAGCATCCGCACTACAACACTATCCGCACCACAGGCAGGGCAGAAGCTACCATCCTTGCGGATATCGCCCATCAGTTTTGGCATATTCCGCAGGAAAAAATCTGGATTGAAGATCAGTCAACTAACTGTGGAGAAAATGCCCGTTTCAGTATCGCATTATTGAATCAGTTAGCAGAGCGAGTCCATACCACGATTGTCGTCCAGGATCCCACTATGCAACGCCGAACCATGGCGACGTTCCGTCGTATTACCGGAGATAATCCTGATGCGCCTCGCTGGCTAAGTTATCCGGGATTTGTACCACAGTTGGGAAATGATGCAGGCAGCGTGACGTTTGCTAATCCGCTGACAGGACTATGGCCAGTTGAGCGATATTTGTCCCTACTTACTGGCGAGCTGCCACGCTTGCGCGATGACAGCGATGGCTATGGACCGCGCGGACGCGATTTTATCGTTCACGTCGATTTTCCGTCAGAAGTTACGCAGGCATGGCAGCTATTACAGCATGACGCTGTGCTTATTGAGGCAATGGAGAGTCGCTCACTGCGCTAATAATTGCCCGTTTGTGAACAAATGATTGCAAACGGGTAATAATCTGATCTTTTTCTTCCTCTCTTTATTCCCGTCGTATCTCTTTTTATGAAGCCTTTCACAAAATTGCACATCCACGATGCCTTCTCTGCTGTGATTGATGTTAATTAACATGTGAGTTACAAAACATAAACATATCAATCGCAGGAGTAGCCCATGTCTGTACCCGTTCAACATCCTATGTATATCGATGGACAGTTTATCACCTGGCGCGGCGACGCATGGATTGATGTGGTTAACCCCGCAACAGAGGCAGTGATTTCCCGCATTCCTGATGGCCAGGCTGAAGATGCTCGCAAAGCAATCGATGCGGCAGAGCGAGCGCAGCCAGAATGGGAAGCATTACCCGCGATTGAACGAGCGAACTGGTTACGGAAAATCTCTGCGGGGATCCGCGAACGCGCCAGTGAAATTAGCTCATTGATCGTCGAGGAAGGTGGCAAAATTCAACAGCTGGCCGAAGTCGAAGTCGCTTTTACTGCTGACTATATCGATTACATGGCGGAATGGGCTCGTCGCTACGAGGGCGAGATTATTCAAAGTGATCGTCCTGGGGAAAACATCCTGCTGTTTAAACGTGCGTTGGGCGTAACGACCGGTATCCTACCGTGGAACTTCCCGTTTTTCCTGATCGCTCGCAAAATGGCGCCAGCTCTTCTCACAGGCAATACCATCGTCATCAAACCGAGCGAATTTACGCCAAACAATGCGATCGCATTTGCTAAAATCGTCGACGAAATTGGCCTACCACGCGGCGTGTTTAACCTTGTGTTAGGACGCGGTGAAACGGTAGGTCAGGAGTTGGCAGGTAATCCAAAAGTCGCTATGGTCAGCATGACAGGCAGCGTCGCTGCCGGAGAAAAAATCATGGCGACCGCGGCGAAAAATATCACCAAAGTGTGTCTGGAGCTGGGGGGCAAAGCCCCTGCTATCGTGATGGATGACGCCGATCTTGAATTGGCCGTCAAAGCCATTGTTGATTCACGCGTGATAAATACCGGGCAGGTGTGTAACTGTGCGGAACGTGTCTATGTGCAGAAAGGTATTTACGATCGCTTTGTTAATCGACTGGGCGAGGCAATGCAGGCGGTTCAATTTGGTAACCCCGCCGAACGTAACGACATTGCGATGGGGCCGCTGATTAACGCTGCGGCTCTGGAAAGGGTGGAACAAAAGGTAGCGCGGGCAGTAGAAGAGGGCGCGAGAATCGCGTTGGGTGGTAAGGCTGTAGAAGGGAAAGGTTATTATTATCCGCCAACGTTGCTTTTGGATGTCCGCCAGGAAATGTCCATTATGCACGAAGAAACCTTTGGGCCAGTGCTGCCGGTAGTTGCTTTTGACACGCTGGAACAGGCTATCTCCATGGCCAACGACAGCGATTATGGCCTGACGTCATCGATATATACCGAGAATCTTAACGTGGCGATGAAAGCCATCAAAGGACTCAAGTTTGGCGAAACCTACATCAACCGAGAAAACTTCGAAGCTATGCAAGGTTTCCATGCAGGATGGCGTAAGTCGGGTATTGGCGGCGCAGATGGCAAACATGGTTTGCATGAGTATCTACAGACTCAGGTGGTCTATTTGCAGTCGTAAGATATGAAAGAGGCGGAGGTTTTTCCTCCGCCAGTGCTGGTCAGAGTTTGGCGAATTTTTCCAGAGTACGAATGAGTTGAGTGACAAAACCATACTCGTTATCGTACCAGGCGACGGTCTTCACCAGTTGTAAATCGCCCACTGCGGTGATTTCCGTTTGGGTCGCATCAAACACCGAACCAAAATGGCTGCCAATGATATCGGAAGAGACAATCTCTTCGTCGGTATAACCAAATGACTCGTTATTGGTCGTTGCTTTTTTAAGTGCGTTATTCACCTCTTCAGCAGTCACTTTTTTCCCAAGGATAGACACCAGCTCGGTCACTGAACCTGTTTTCACTGGCACGCGTTGCGCATGGCCTTTAAGTTTGCCGCTAAGTTCCGGGATCACCAGACCAATGGCTTTTGCCGCACCGGTAGTATGGGGGATGATATTTTCCGCCGCTGCCCGCGATGCACGTAAATCTTTACCACGCGGACCATCCACCAGAGACTGGGTGCCGGTATAGGCATGAATCGTTGTCATTGTGCCAACGTCTATCCCAAAACTGTCATGCAATGCTTTGGCCATCGGCGCAAGACAGTTGGTTGTGCATGACGCCACAGAAATAATGGTGTCGTTGCCATCCAGAGTGCCATCATTGACGTTATAAACGATGGTTTTCATTTCTCCTGCCGGTGCGGAAATCAACACCTTCTTCGCGCCAGCGTCCAGATGCGCCTGGGATTTTTCTGCGGAAGTATAAAAACCGGTACATTCAATGACAATTTCAGCCCCTTTTACTTTCCAGGGGATATTTTTCGCGTCTTTTTCGGCGTAAACCGCAATACTTTTTCCATCAACAATAAGTGAATCCTCTGTGAAATCGACGCTCCAGGGGAAAGGACCGTAGTTTGAATCGTGCTTTAGTAGGTAGGCGAGAATTTTCGGAGACGTAAGATCATTAATGGCGACAACGTCAATGTTACTTTTAATCTCAAGTAGCCGACGTAATACCAGCCGGCCGATACGACCAAAACCGTTAATGCCAACTTTGCTCATGGTTTTCTCCAGTCAAGAACTTGTGGGTAAAAATTAGTCCTTTCCAGGCTTAGACCAGGATGACAGGATGGGCAATCTACCTTTTTGCCATGAAACGTAACGTACTGAAAACGAGTGAACAATATTTAATGAAATTTTAAGAAAAGCTCGTTATGTTAACGACAAATTGTGTTAAAGCAGGAAATGTTATGGGAATGAGATATTCAAGGTTACAAATTGGCATTCACTGGCTGGTCTTTTTGCTGGTTATTGCAGCCTATTGTGCGATGGAGTTTCGTGGATTTTTCCCGCGTAGCGATCGTCCGGTGATCAACATGATCCACGTTTCATGTGGCATCTCAATTCTCGTGCTGATGGTGGTTCGTTTGTTACTCAGATTGAAATACCCAACGCCGCCCATTGTACCGAAACCCAGGCCCATGATGACGGGACTCGCTCATTTGGGACATTTGGTGATCTATCTCCTGTTTATTGTATTGCCAGTGATTGGTTTGGTGATGATGTATAACCGGGGTAATCCGTGGTTTGCGTTTGGTCTGACAATGCCTTACGCGTCAGAGGCCAATTTTGACCTGGTGGATAGATTAAAGTGGTGGCATGAAACGTTGGCCAATCTGGGATATTACGTTATCGGGCTTCATGCGGCTGCTGCTCTGGCACACCACTATTTATGGAAAGACAACACGCTTTTGCGCATGATGCCGCGTAAGCGCTCCTGAAGGTATTAGAAGAAAGCGCCTGTACTAAACCAGACCCGTGGTACAGGCGAAGAATACGGGCCTACATCGGAAGCGCCTATTATATTTATTTGTATGACAAATAAAACCATAATCCGAGTTTATATGTTCAACGGGTTGATATTTAATCAATATATCTACTGTTAAGATTGAAATTCAATTTCTCCAATCTTTGATCTCCCTAAGTGAAATAAAGACCGCACAGCGTATAACTTTTATACCGAACATAAGATTCGGCAAGCCATGGAGGTTGTATGAAAAAGTTGCTCTTTATTTTACTGATGGGATTACTGATGTCTTTTTATGTTGATGCCGGGCGCAAACCCTGTTCTGGTGCGAAAGGGGGGATCTCTCACTGTACAGCTGGCGGTAAATTTGTCTGTAATGATGGTTCTATCAGCGCATCGAAAAAAACATGCACTAACTAAAAGGGGCGCCATGAGAAAATGAACTCGTCAACCTGATGCGCGGGGAATTCTCCCCGCGCAGGCCCTTACCTGGACTGACAGGCCATGAGAGCCGCTACCTCCTTATCACCGTCCCGGAATCGCAGTTCGTAGAGCGTTTGTCGGGTCAGGAGGGTGAATGCCAGAATCGTGATACAGATAATGAGCAGACACACCACCAGGGGGTTGCGCTTCATAGCCTTTTCTCCTTGCCGGATGGCAGGTAAGAGGCTAACATCTGAATTGCTAGGTTCATTCGTTGGCCTCGGTTGATAGAAATATCGGTCGGGGCCTTCGTCTTTCTGATTCCCGGTAAGCCTGAAAACAGAAAGTCTCAGGCGCCCGCAAACATCCTATGAAATTATACTTACCATCGAAATAATCACTTCACGAAATTGCGTGACGGCTTCCGGTAAATCGTTATCAGAGAACACTCGCTGCAAGACTCAATGCGAGCGAGCTTCCAGTTGAGGTATGAATAAGGGGCGCCATGAGAAAATGAACTCGTCAATCAGATGCGCGGGGAATGCTCCCCGCGCAGGCCCTTACCTGGACTGACAGGCCATGAGAGCCGCTACCTCCTTATCACCGTCCCGGAATCGCAGTTCGTAGAGCGTTTGTCGGGTCAGGAGGGTGAATG